>NZ_CP023278.1:5439166-5758333 GCF_002896875.1 Nostoc sp. CENA543 | reverse complement strand
ACATACAAGAAGAAGCACTAGCCAACGAACTAGCTGCAAAATTCTATCTTGATTGGGGCAAACAGCGCATAGCCCAAGAATACATGATTGAAGCTTACTATGCCTATGTCCGTTGGGGAGCAAAAGCTAAAGTCACAGACTTAGAAAAACGCTATCCTCAATTACTTGCACCCATATTACAGCAAAGCCGTTCGCCTGTTTCTACTAACGAAACTATCTTCGCCTTGGGGACTGTAACATCTGCTAGTTCGGGTACATCCAGCAGTAGCAGTATCTCAGATAGCCTAGATTTAAAGGCAATTCTCAAAGCATCTCAGACTATCTCCGGCGAAATTGAATTTTCCCAACTGCTTTCATCGTTGCTTTCCATCATCATCGAAAATGCTGGAGCCGATAAATGTGTGTTAATGCTGTTGCAAGATAATCATCTGCTAATTCAAGGTGCAATTACCCAAATCAAACAACCCGTTGTGTTGCAAAGTCTAGCCATTGAAAACAGCCAAGACATTCCCCAAAAGCTAATTTACAAAGTCAAGCACAATCAACAAACTGTGGTGCTACTGGATGCAAACGCAGATCCCACCTTAGCCAACGATCCATACATCATCCGCCAACAGCCTCAGAGTATTTTATGCAGTCCGATTCTGCACCAAGGTAAGTTGCTAGGTATTTTATATCTGGAAAATAATTTAGCAAAGGGTGCGTTTACGAGCGATCGCATCGAACTACTCAATTTACTTTGCGCTCAAGCTGCTATTTCTTTAGAAAATGCCCGACTTTATCAACGTTCTCAGGAATATGCTCAACAACTAGAACAGGCATTCCATAACTTGCAAAATGCCCAATTACAAATTATCCAAAGTGAGAAAATGTCCGCTTTGGGTAATTTAGTGGCTGGTGTGGCGCACGAAATGAATAATCCTTTGGGTTTTATTTCTTCCAGTCTCAAGCAAGCTAAACCAACTTTTAGCGACATTAGCGAACATTTGAAACTCTATCAAGAAAGTTTTCCTGATAAGAGTGCAGAAATCCTGGATCACGAGTCAGAAATTGATTTGGAATATAGCCTAGAAGACTTCCCTAAAATGCTTGATTCCATGACTATCGCTTGTGATAGGTTAAAAAATATTAGCACTTCTCTTCGTACCTTCTCTCGTGCCGACAGAGATTATAAAGTGCCATTTAATATTCATGAAGGTATTGATAGCACTATTCTTATTCTCAAACATCGTCTTAAGGCTAATGAACAACGCCCCACAATTCAAGTTGTCACTAACTACGGTAATTTACCACAAGTAGAATGTTTTCCTGGGCAGTTAAATCAGGTATTTATGAATATTTTGGCTAATGCAATTGATGCTTTAGAAGATTCAAACCACGGACGTAGTTTTGAAGATATTCAAGCCAATCCCAACAAGATTACTATTACTACGATCATGGAGCAGCATCTAGTGAGAATTGCCATTGCCGATAATGGTAAGGGCATGAGTGCAGAAATGATACAGAAAATATTTGACCATTTATTTACTACTAAAGCTGTCGGTAAAGGTACAGGCTTAGGATTATCTATAGCTAAACAAATCGTCGAAGAAAAACACAATGGTTCATTAACTGTTAATTCGCAACTCCATCAAGGAACTGAATTTGTAATTAATTTACCGATTCTGGACTTAGACAAGCAATGAGTTAATGATTTCAATAGCTTGTGGAGGAAGATTCGTAAACCTAATTAAAAAGTGATGCTCATCAGCTACTTGGATGACTTTAGCGTAAATATCTGCATCTGGGGCATTCACTAGCCTGAGTTTGAGATTATTTAAAGGTTCGAGAGGATGTGTAGATTTGAGTAAGGCTTTTTTCTCAGAAAGCGTCACAAATTTCCCTGATAATAATATGCCCGTGGCTTGTTTACCTTGCAATACAGTGTATTCTATGGTTAATGGCGATGCTAAAGTTACCATCAAATCGTTATCTTCTGGTAAATATAAATTATATTCACCGCCAATTCCGGCAATATCATAGATAGTGATTACTTCTTTAATTCCCTTGGGTTCAATTTTTAATTGTCCCATAATTTTAAGTTCAATTTGAGCATCTTGATAGGTATTTTCAGAAATTAAAATTTGTCCTCCCACTGTATAGGTTTCAATCCTAGCAGCTAAATTGACATGACTACCGATGACTGTATACTTGGCACGTTTTTGGGAACCGATATTACCAGCCACCACTTCACCAGTATTAATCCCAATTCCCATTTCTAGCTTTGGTAAATTCATTTGCTGATTTTGGTGATTGACTTGTGCCATTGCTAATTGCATCTCAACTGCACAAGCGATCGCTCTTTGAGCATCATCATAACGACTAATAGGCACGCCAAACATGATAAAAATTCCATCGCCCATAAATTCGTTAATTGTGCCATGATATTTATTAATAATATCTGTCATTGCTGCCAAGTAAAGATTGAGAATCTGGACTACTTTTTCCGGCGGCAATTGTTCAGAAATGGCAGAGAAACCACGTAAATCAGAAAATAGTAATGTGGCTTGACGACGTTCACCACCGATTTTTAAACCAGCCGGAGTTTCTAATAAATTGGCGACAACTTCATCAGTGAGATAGCGTCCTAAAGTTTGGCGCATTTCCCCAGCACTTTGAGCAATGTAGTGTGTGACTGCGATCGCTGAACCGCCCCAAGCTAACATAGAGGGGATAAGTGGTAGCCACCAACCAAATAAAAACGCCACAAAACTCCCACCAACTAACGCTCCACCGCCAACAATCACGCTGACTAATAAGAGTGTTCTTTGATTAATTTGATGGCGTTGTTGCCAACATAAACTAGCACCAATAATTGACCACAATAAAATCGATAATAATTCTACTGATTCTGGTAGAGTTTTAATTAATGTCCGGCCTTCTAAAGCTGCACTCAAAATTTGACTAATTGAATTAGCATGAATTGTCACTCCCGCCATGCGTTCAGGAGACGCAAAAAATTTACTTGTGTAAGGTGTGTAAAATAAATCTTTAAGACTTTCAGCCGTTGACCCAATTAAGACTACTTTTCCTCGCATGAAATTGGGAGGAATCTGATTATTTTGGACTTGAGATAAAGAAATAGTAGCGAACTGTTGTTTGATGCGACCTCGATAATTTAATATTACTTGATAGCCCCCATCATCAGCCCAGGCGTAACCACCATTATTAGATTCAAAAATTGGAAAAATTGCTTTACCTAACTGTAAATAATTGGGATTATTAGCCGCAGGTTTATCAGTAATTTTTTCTGGTTTTAAATACAGTAGGGCTAACTTCAAAGCGAAGCTCTCGATTACATCATCTTCATTGAAATTGACATATAACAAGCTTCTGCGGACTCTACCATCATCATCTAAAGGTAAGTCATTTGAGCCGACTTGCTGGCGTTTTTCGAGTTCTGGCGGTGGGTCAACCGTGGCACTATCGAAACTTTTAGAAAGTTTTTGCACACCAATCAAATTGGGAGTATTAGCAAATACTTTTACTAATTTTTCATAACCAGGTTCTACGGGTAAATCGCGATATATATCTAGACCGATGGCTCTAGGTTGTTGCTGTTTAATTTTCTCTAGAATACTAGCTAACTCTTCATCAGAAATCGGCCATTTACTAAATTTATGGATATCTGCTTCATTAATTTCTACTATGACAATTCGCTGATCTGGTGGTTCTGCTGGACGCAGCAGAAAAAATTGGTCTAGTGCAGTCAATTCTAATGCTTGTAACAGTCCTGTTAAACGTAAGATAATTACCAGAACTGTAATTCTAGGTACAGCAAAAATTATCCCGCGCCATCGCCAGATAAAGGGTTTAAATTGTTTCCAGCCCATAATTATTTGGATGCTGAATTTTCAGCTTGACAACAATCCAGCAAAGGTTGAGAAGCGATCGCATTTAAACCGACGGAGTTTAAAAATTGCCGCCAACCCAACATAGAATGCACATTTCGGGGGTTACTATAACGCTGTTGCGCGATCGCACTTAATGCTTCATACCAAATTCCCGCTTCTGCATAGATTGCAGGTAGTTTTTGAGCATCTGCGTTCGCTAATTTTTGAGATAATGACGCTTCCGGTTGAACACGTTCCACCAAACTCTCAAATCTGGGGTTTGTACTAAAATCTTCCGAGTCACACACTAACACTAGTGACCAACGATAGGTTTTATTGATTTCTAACGCGGGTGCATTTTCAGGGAGAGTATAGCTAACAATTCCTGGCCGATTAGGTAAGCTCAAAGTAGTCTCATATAGAATTTTTTTATCTGCTTCCGAAAGCAGTAGGAACTGTGCCGTTTTGGCTGAACTTACGGGTAAATACCAAAAAAACTGCGGTCTTTGAGCCAATGTTAGTCCCCATTTATTGGCGGGAGTGAGGGGAGTAACGAGTTGTTTTCCCTGAATGCAGACAGTCCCACGGGTAGCACCGCCAGCACTCACTGGTGGGCCTTTGCGTTTTGGTGGCTTAAAACCTTGGCTAATCAGTCCATCTGGTTTGGGATTTGTAGATTGCACCTGTGTCTTTTGGACGGCGAAGGCAGCTATTGGGAGACAATTGTAATACAAAGGTAAACCACAGGCGATCATCAATAAAGATGCTTTAGTAAATTTCATGATTGATGTAGAAATGCTGAGTTTAAATGGATAGTAGAAACTGGGTAGATATGCGCCCGACTACATCAATTGTTCCCAAAAATGATTCTAGAATTTTCCTCAACCTATAAATTGGAATCTAAAATTGCGTAACCTGTAACTTGTAAGCTGTATTGTCGAAGAGTTTGTGAACATAGTGGATCAAGTTAGTTCATCTATACCTGGAGTGCGAATTGTTTTAGTAGAACCGGCTGGCCCTATGAACGTAGGTTCAACCGCCCGTGTAATGAAAAACTTTGGATTAGAGCATTTAGTATTAGTTAATCCCCAATGCGATCGCTTGTCTCCAGAAGCCATGAAAATGGCGGTTCATGCCAAAGAGATTTTAGAAGCCGCAATTGTAGTGGATACCCTACCACAAGCCTTGCAAGGATGTGTGAGTGCGATCGCCACCACCGGACGCGATCGCCATTGTCCCTTCCCCTTAGAAACCCCCAGAACCGCCTTACCGTGGCTATTAGAACCAACAAACCAACCCGCAGCTTTAATTTTTGGTAGGGAAGATCGAGGATTAACCAATGAAGAATTAAATTATGCCCACAGGTTTGTGCGTATTCCCAGCAGCCCTATTTATCCATCCTTGAACTTAGCGAGTGCTGTCGGTATTTGCTGCTACGAACTAGCACAACCAACACAACCACAACCAACACCTGCTATTACATCCACCGAACTAGCCCCCCTAGAGCTAGTGGAAGCATTTTATCAGCAATTAGAATCTTTTCTTTTAGATATTGGTTATTTATATCCCCACACAGCGAACAGCCGCATGGAAAAATTCCGCCAAATTTACAATCGCGCCCATCTGACAACCAATGAAGTAGCCATGCTACGTGGCTTGTTCAGACAAGCCGAATGGGCAATTAATCACCCAAAAAGCCAAAATAGCCCAGACCCCTGACTATTGACTATTGACTATTGACTATTGACCAAAATTCCAAAAATCATTCCCAAAGTCTTAAAGATGAAATAAACTAAACACAAAAATACTACTAAGTAGTAGTTACACTGGGTAAACAGTCATGCTTTTATGCAAGGCGCGTGAAATAAGTTTCATCGGGACTACTTTAAAATCAATTTTTGAGTGAGTCACAAGGAGTGACAGTGTCAGAGTTAGGTAACAAACGCAGAACTTCTTCACGACGACAACCCGCCAATCGTCGCCAGCGATCGCGTACAGTTTCTCAGGGGGAAGTTAAAAAAGTCAAAGTTCCCAAACAACGGCCTGTTGACCCTGGCGCAACGGTAGTGACAGACTCATATAATAATGTTTTGCCTTATCCCGTCAACTCCAAGACACGAAAGCCCAAACCACAAGGGTTAGTCATGCCTACGGCAGTCAAACCCATCCCCACCACAACTAGGCAGATGCCAGCACCGCCAAAAAATGCCAAAGTGAAGACGGTGCGAGTACAGAGACAGCCTTTACCAATGGGTAGACGAGTATCGAAAAAAACGCGGTTAAAACCAATGGCAAGAGCTTTTTTATATGCCATCCGTCTATTGATTGTGGGAGTTGGGATTGGTGCGATCGTCGGTACAGTCTTATCAGTGCTTGATCCGGCAAATCGTGTCCCTTCCACGACTCCAACCGCATCTAATAATAGTGGACAAGTCCAGCCAAAACCCGCTACAACTAACCCCACTCCTGCCTTGTCTCCGTCCCAAGAAATTCCCACTTTGAAAAATGCGGTACAAGAGTTAGCCGCAGCTAATCCTAATCTGACTCCGGCGGTGTTTTTAGCAGATTTAGATACTGGGGGATATGTCGATCTCAATGCTGATAACAGCTTGCCAGCCGCTAGCACCATTAAAGTCCCGATTTTAATTGCCTTTTTCCAAGACGTAGACGCTGGGAAAATCCGCCTAGATGAAATGCTAACCATACAACAGGAAATGATTGTTGGTGGTTCAGGGGATTTCCAATACAAACCAGCAGGTACCCAATATCCAGCTTTGGAAGTCGCTACTAAAATGATTACCGTCAGCGACAACACCGCCACCAATATGCTGATTGCTAGATTAGGGGGAATAGAAGCAGTTAATCAGCGTTTTCAAAGTTGGGGGTTAACTAGCACAGTTATTCGCAACCCACTACCAGATTTGTCAGGGACAAACACCACTAGTCCCAAGGAATTAGGCAATTTACTGGCAATGGTTAGTCAAGGTAAGTTAGTCACTATGCGATCGCGCGACCAAATCCTTGATATCATGCGCCGCACACAGCGAGATCAGCTTTTACCTGCTGGCTTAGATGCAGGTGCGCGCGCCTACCATAAAACAGGCGATATCGGTACTTTATTAGCCGACGCAGGTATAATTGACACCCCTACAGGCAAGCGTTATATTGCCGTCGTTATGGTACAACGTCCCAATAATGACCCCCGCGCCGAAAAACTTATCAGTTCAATTTCTCGCGCCGCTTACCAAGAATTTACCCAAACCCCACCCACACCAAGCAACACTACTAACACCATCCCCTCAACAGGCTATCAATCTCCTGTGATCAATGCACCAGTAACCACTATTCCTAGCAATACTTATCAACCTCCTGGAATGAATGCACCAGCAACCACCATCCCCACTAATGTTTATCAACCCCCGGCGGTAAATCAGCAATATTACCCACCTAGATAATTAATTTGTATATTCACGGTTGAGAGGGATGGTGATGAGTGATGAGTAAGGAGTGATGAGTAAGGAGTAATGAGTAAGGAGTAATGAGTGATGAGTAACATTAATTGTGGTCTTCTCATCGTCCCGCTTCTGCTAACAGCACTATTGAAAGCTTTTTTAGACAAATGAAATGATGCAACTTAATAGGTGTAACAGCTTAGTTGTAAGATGAAGGGATGTAGGGGTGTAGGGGAAACATAGTTTAAACTCCAATGCCCTGTTCATCCAATCCTAATTGTGATTATGTCTTCAATTCCCCCCTCAATTCAGTTTTTCGCAGGTATTTATGAAGAACTGAGTAACGTTAGTTTACGCCGGGAAGTGCGTACAGGTAAACGCATTGTGATGATGCAATTTGAGCAATTACAGGCTTTAGAAGGATTGAATAGCTTTACCAAACAATCATTAAATGCCTTACTGTTAACTGATGAAGAAGGTGAAATTAATATCACCCCCTCCTCAACTCGCTTCATTTTTGGGGGTGATGAAGGCGACGAACTGCGGGGAGTAGAGTGCAAATTTGAAGTTGAACGTGATGATCATTGGGAAAGATTCATGCGCTTTATGCACCGTTATGCTGAAGCTAACGGTATGGAATATGGCGAAAAATCTTAGATATTGATGAATTTATCAGTTTCACGAAGATGCTGACACATAACAATTCAACATATGACTAAACGTACTAGTTTCCTTAGGGAACGGGGAAGCTTAGTAGGGTGCGTCAGTATGAATAACCTCTTGGTATAGTTAGGTTTTCTCACACTGACGCGCCCTACAGTTTAGATATTTTTAGATATTTTTTTATATGGAAGTCCCTAGACTTTTAATCCAAAATCCAAAATCTAAAATTGGGAATACACCCCATATTTCCTGAATTTGGGCAAATCTACCTTGAGTCTAGGTGCAATCCTTGAGGAACAATGTTATGTTTAGATATGTAAAGCTATTCTTAAGCTGTTGAGTAGTTATTACATCTGCTATTAATTGCTTAAACACTGATTAATCAAGACTTGTAGCCCTTAAAGTCTGGTGCTAAGTATGTTAATCGAGGTTTAAGATGGGCAGTAATTTTGTTAATTTTTATTACAAGTATTGCCTAAAAATTTAATTTGCAAGCAAAACGCTAAATTCTTTGGCTGTATATACTGCATCAAAGCTTTGAGTTGCTGGCTTTATGTCTCCACTCTGAATCAGTTTCACCAGTCCATTAACTGTGACTACATAATGACTCTTTTTAATTTTTAAAAAGAGCCTAAATTCTGCTGCTTATGTAAATAAATATGGTTGAAATAAAGCGAGAATTAGTATTAGTTAAGAATTGAGAACGACAATTGTCAGCCAAGTTTCCAGGACTGATAATTGGTATTTTTTTCATATTTAGATAAGAATTTTATATATTTCCTATAGTTAATTTCTCAAAAGTTGATGCAATTTGGATAAAACAGTGATATGTTTATAAATGTGAAGAAAATATTAAAAAGTTTGTAGTGGCATTGTGACCGCTAGAAATCTTGTTCACAGAATGTGATACTGACGGCTATTGTATTTAGCTTAATCTCAGTATCTCACCGCTAAAATATCAGGCAATTCATGTAGTTTTTCTACTCAGACTTACAAGAGACACCAAATTAACCGAAACTTAACATCATCATATAAATGATTTAACGTTTGTGCTGTAAGTATTTGGCGCATCGCTCAAGCATGATTTAAGTTAAGGTCATTACCAAGAGTTTCTTGATCACACTATTTTATTCATCAACTTAAGTGTGATGTCTGCTGCTGACTTCATGAATAATTGTCAAGCAAGAGAATAAGTCATTTTTTTGTAGTGAAAGGACAGTAATATGAGCATAGTTCAAAGTAAACTTGAAGCTACAAACACAGCTTTTCATGTAGAAGGCTATGAAAAAATTGCATATGATTTAGTTTATGTAGATGGAGTTTTTCAACTAAAAAACTCTGAATTGGCAGACATATACAAGGATTTTGGACGCTGTTTAGCTGTGGTAGATGCTAATGTTAGTCGTCTCTACAGTAAACAGATAGAAAAATATTTTCAGTATCACGGTATTGACTTAACCCTTGTTCCCATCACTATTACCGAACCCAATAAAACCATTCAAACTTTTGAGCAAGTGATTGATATCTTTGCAGATTTCAAATTAGTCCGCAAAGAACCAGTATTAGTAGTAGGTGGCGGTTTAGTAACGGATGTCGTCGGTTTTGCTTGTTCTACATACCGCCGTAGTAGTAACTACATCCGTATTCCTACCACCTTAATTGGCTTAATTGATGCTAGTGTGGCGATTAAAGTCGCAGTCAACCATAAAAAGTTGAAAAACCGCCTGGGTGCGTATCATGCTTCCCGCAAAGTTTTCTTAGACTTTTCCTTACTGGGTACTTTACCAACAGACCAAGTACGTAACGGAATGGCGGAGTTAGTCAAAATTGCTGTAGTAGCGCACAAAGAAGTATTTGAGTTGTTGGAGAAGTACGGCGAAGACTTACTACATACTCATTTCGGTAATCTTGACGCTACACCAGAAATCAAAGAAGTAGCGCATCAAGTGACCTACAAAGCCATCAAAAAGATGTTGGAATTAGAAGTTCCCAACCTCCACGAGTTAGACCTAGATAGGGTAATTGCTTATGGTCACACCTGGAGTCCTACCTTGGAACTCGCGCCACATATCCCCATGTTCCACGGTCATGCTGTGAATATTGATATGGCTTTGTCAGCTACTATTGCTGCGCGCAGAGGCTACATTACAATTCAAGAGCGTGATCGCATTTTAGGATTGATGAGTCGTATAGGTCTAGCACTAGACCATCCCCTCTTGGATGAAGAGTTATTATGGCGTGCTACTGAGTCTATCACCTTAACTAGAGACGGTTTATTGAGAGCCGCCATGCCAAGACCTATCGGGGAATGTTTCTTTGTCAATGATTTTACCAAAGCCGAAGCAGCAGCAGCTTTAGCAGAACATAAAGAACTTTGCAGTCAGTATCCCCGTGGTGGCGAAGGTGTAGATATGTATCCTCTCAGCAGTCAGAAGGAACTAGTAAGGAGTGTGATAGGAAAGTGACGAGTTTAAACGCAGGGGTTCGCTGAGGTAAACACAGAGGTACGCGGAGTTAGAGTAATTATGACGAATTTGATAGACATACCGACAGCTAGACCTGTCACACCTTTGGGAATCTTAACTAAGAAGTTAGAGGCTGTTGTCAAACAAGCTAACCAGCATCAAGATTTATCTGCTGAGTTGGTAGCAGAGATTACCCAAGCTTGGGAATTAGCAGCAGGTATTGACCCTTATCTAGAGGAATGTACTACCCCAGAATCAGAGGCTTTAGCAGCACTCGCCAAGATAACTGCAAAAGAGTCTTGGGGTGAGCATTTTACAGTCGGTGCGACGGTGCGTCCTCTAGAACAGGAAATGCTTTCTGGTCATATTGAAGGACAAACTTTAAAGATGTTTGTTCATATGACCAAAGCGCGGAGAGTGCTGGAAATTGGGATGTTCACGGGTTATTCAGCCTTAGCAATGGCGGAAGCTTTACCAGAGGATGGGGTATTGGTGGCTTGTGAAGTAGATCCTTATGCGGCGGAAGTTGCACAGCAGGCTTTTAACGAATCTCCTCACGGGGGAAAGATACGTGTAGAATTAGGCGCAGCTTTAGCAACTCTAGAGAAATTAGCCACGGCTGGGGAAACCTTTGATTTGGTATTTATTGATGCCGATAAAAAAGAGTACACAGCTTATCTAGAAATACTGCTAGATACCAATTTGTTAGCACCACAAGGCTTTATTTGTGTTGATAACACACTCCTACAGGGAGAAGTGTATTTACCTCCCGCTAAACGTAGTGCTAACGGTCAAGCTATTGCTGACTTTAATCGCGTCGTAGCTTTAGATACTCGTGTCGAACAGGTTTTACTTCCCCTGCGCGATGGTTTGACGATTATCCGCCGAGTGTAATACCAATTCAAAATTCAAAATACCCTACGGGAAGCAAGCTACAAAATTCAAAATTAAGAAATCTGGATTTTGATCTGTTTCAAGATTTTGGTGAATTGGTCTAAACTATGGCACAATCTATTTCATTCGACTCCTCACCTGCTACACCGTCTTTAGGTTTAGAGACGAAAATAGCCGCAATTATCCAAAACATACTGACTTTGACTTTGCTATTATTAGCACTGCCAATTAATACTGCGATCGTTTTTATATATTTGGTTGTGGGTGCGATTTTTCGTCCCCAAACCAGCAAAACCAGCAACCCCAAAAATATCCTGATCAGTGGCGGAAAAATGACCAAATCTTTGCAACTAGCAAGGTCATTCCATGCGCCTGGACATCGGGTAGTATTGGTAGAAACCCATAAATATTGGTTAACTGGTCATCGATTTTCCCAAGCGGTAGATAAATTTTACACAACTCCCGCACCTCAAAAAGACCCAGAAGCCTACATCCAGGCTTTAGAGGAGATAGTCAAACGGGAAAACATCGATGTATATATCCCCGTTACCAGTCCCGTGGGGAGTTATTACGACTCCCTCGCCAAGCCAAAATTATCTCCCCATTGCGAAGTATTGCATTTTGATGCAGAGATCACCCAAATGCTGGATGATAAATTTGCAATGGCAGAAAAAGCGCGATCGCTTGGCTTATCTGTACCCAAATCCTTTAAAATTACCTCTAGCGAACAAGTCATTAACTTTGACTTTTCCGGTGAGACTCGCAAATACATCCTCAAAAGCATTCCCTACGACTCAGTGAGACGTTTGGACTTAACCAAACTTCCCTGCGCCACACCAGAGGAAACAGCAGCTTTTGTGAGAAATTTACCCATAAGTCCTGAAAAACCGTGGATTATGCAAGAATTTATTCCTGGGAAAGAATTCTGCACCCACAGCACAGTCAGAGATGGAGAAATCAAACTACACTGCTGTTGTGAATCATCAGCCTTTCAAGTCAACTATGAGAACGTAGAAAACCCGCAAATCTTGGAATGGGTGAAACACTTCGTCAAAGAACTCAAACTTACAGGACAGATTTCCTTTGACTTCATCCAAACAGAAGACGGACAAGTATACGCCATCGAGTGTAACCCCCGCACACATTCCGCCATTACCGCCTTTTACAACCACCCCTTAGTTGCAGAAGCTTACATTGGTTCTGTAACCGAAACCTTACAGCCATTATCAACAAGTAAACCAACCTATTGGACTTATCACGAAG
This sequence comes from Nostoc sp. CENA543, assembly GCF_002896875.1. GTDB lineage: Bacteria > Cyanobacteriota > Cyanobacteriia > Cyanobacteriales > Nostocaceae > Trichormus. Next base: position 5,745,724 of record NZ_CP023278.1, on the reverse strand, counting down.
TTTGGCGGTTAACGGGAATTCGTTCCTTCACTCAATTGAAGACATGGTTACACAACATTTGGCGCGGGACAGACGCAATTTTAAAACTAGATGACCCCCTACCATTCTTGATGGTACATCACTGGCAAATTCCTCTGCTGTTATTGAACAATCTCCGCCAACTCAAAGGCTGGACAAGGATAGATTTCAATATCGGTAAATTAGTCGAATTAGGGGGAGATTAAGAAGTTTTATTTCGTACCAATTCGCAATTCGCAATTCGCAATGGGCTAACGCCCCGCTCCGCTAACGCAATGGACTTCTCTCCGAGACGCTAACGCGAACGTCCCGCTACGCTAACGCAATTAAAAAACTTAGATGCAGCAAAGCTTTCATGGTTTACGTCTGTATCAAGATTTTCGTGAATTGGTATCACGCAGAGGCGCAGAGGAAAACTTAATTTCTTCTTCTCTTCTTTTCTTCTTTGCTTCTTTGCGCCTTTGCGCCTTTGCGTGAGTAAATCACCCCCCATTCCACACAGCCATTAACCGAAATTTTCCCCTCATCCAAAAATGCAAATCACACCCATAAATCCCAACGCCACATACAGAGATTACAACCTATCTCAAGGCTTACACGAACTATTTACAGCACAAGCAGAACGCACCCCCAACGCCATAGCCGTCACCTTTAAAAACCAACAATTAACATATCAAGAATTAAATTTTAGAGCCAATCAACTAGCACATTATCTACAAAAACTAGGCGTTAAACCAGAAACATTAGTAGGTGTTTGTCTAGAACGTTCCTTAGAAATGGTAGTGAGTTTATTGGGAATTCTTAAAGCGGGTGGTGCTTACGTACCTATTGACCCAGAATATCCCCAAGAACGCATAGCTTATATGCTAGAAGATTCTCAGATCAAGGTATTACTAACCCAAGAAAAGTTAGTGAATACAATCCCAGAAAATCAATCTCAAACTATTTATATAGATACAGAATGGGAGAAAATTTCTACCCAACCAAATACTAATCCTCAAAGTGATATACAACCAGATAATCTAGCTTATGTTATCTACACATCTGGTTCTACCGGTAAACCCAAGGGTGCAATGAACACCCATAAAGGTATATGTAATCGCTTGCTATGGATGCAAGAAACCTATCAAATCAATTCTACAGATAGTGTTTTACAAAAAACTCCTTTTAGCTTTGATGTTTCCGTCTGGGAATTTTTCTGGACTTTATTAACTGGTGCGCGGTTGGTCATGGCTCAACCTGGGGGACATCGAGATAGTAATTATCTAATTAATATTATTATTCAAGAGCAAATTACGACTTTGCATTTTGTCCCTTCCATGCTGCAAATATTTTTAGCTAGTCGTGGTGTGGAAAAATGTACTTCCATTAGAAGAGTAATTTGTAGTGGTGAAGCTTTACCTGTAGATTTACAAAATCGCTTTTTTGAGCAGTTTAATTGTGAATTACATAATCTCTATGGCCCTACTGAAGCAGCTATTGATGTCACTTTTTGGCAGTGTCAAAAACACAGTAATTTAAAAACTGTACCTATCGGTCGTCCCATTGCTAACACGCAAATTTACATTCTTGATGAAGATTTACGACCTGTTGATATTGGCGTTGTGGGGGAAATTTACATCGGTGGTGTAGGTGTGGCGCGTGGTTATTGGAATCGTCCCGAATTAACTCAGGAAAAATTTATTTCCAACCCATTTAGAAGTAGTAAATCTACATCAGAATGTCTGTATAAAACTGGCGACTTAGGGCGTTATTTACCTGATGGTAATATTGAATATGTAGGCAGAGTAGATTACCAAGTCAAAATTCGCGGCTATCGCATTGAAATTGGCGAGATTGAAAATGTCTTGGCTTTACATCTAGAAGTGAGAGAAGCTGTGATTATCGCACGTAGCGATCGCAATTTAGAAAAACAACTCGTCGCCTATATTACCTACAACTCAGAAAAACCCAAAATTCAGCATCTGCGTGATTTTCTCAAAGCCAAATTACCAGATTTTATGATTCCCGCCGCTTTTGTAACGCTGGAAGCTTTACCCCTCACTCCTAGTGGTAAGGTAGACAGAAAAGCTTTACCCAAACCGGATATTTCTCACTTTTTAGAAAGCAGTGATTTTATCGCTCCTCGCAATCAAGTAGAATCACAATTGACGGCAATTTGGTCGGAGATTTTAAATTTGCCACAAATTGGGGTAACAGATAACTTTTTTGCTCTCGGTGGTGATTCCCTCAAAGCATTACATTTAATTGCCAAAATCGAGGAACATTTCCAAAAAGAAATTCCTTTAGCAACACTATTAAAAAATCCAATTATCACAGATTTAGCTACAGTAATTCAAAATAAACATGGCCAAATTCATAATTCCCCTTTAGTTCCCATTCAACCACAAGGAACTAATCAGCCTTTCTTTTGTATTCATCCCGCCGGTGGTCATGTCCTCTGCTATTTTAAATTAGCTCATTACATTGGTAACGAACACCCATTTTATGGCTTACAAGCTCAAGGTTTTTATGGGGATGAAGAACCTTTAACTAAAGTGGAAGACATGGCTAGCCTCTATGTCAAAACTATCCGAGAATTTCAAACCCAAGGGCCTTATCAATTAGGTGGGTGGTCATTTGGCGGAGTTGTCGCCTATGAGGTAGCACAGCAACTAAAAAGACAAGGACAGGAAGTTTCTTTGTTAGCTATCCTTGACTCTTATGTTCCCATTTTATTAGATAAACAAAAACCCATTGATGATGTTTATTTAGTGGGTGTGCTTTCTAGAGTATTTGGGGGAATGTTTGGTCAAGATAATTTAGTTACGCCAGCAGAAATTGAGCATTTAGCCTTAGAGAAAAAAATTAACTACATCATCGATAAAGCTAGAAAAGCTAAAATCTTTCCGCCTGGTGTAGAACGTCAAAATAATCGCCGCATTTTAGATGTATTGGTAGGGACTTTAAAAGCTACTTACACCTATCAAAGACAACCGTATCCTGGCAAAGTCACTGTTTTTCGTGCTAGAGAAAAACATATTATGGCTCCTGACCCGACCTTAGTTTGGGTAGAGTTATTTTCTGTGATGGCAGCAGAGGAAATCAATATTATTGATGTGTCGGGAAATCATTACTCGTTTGTGTTAGAACCTCATGTACAAGTGTTGGCACAACGTTTAAAAACTTGCCTGAATTAATTAGTAGACATCACAATTTTCTGCTGTTTTAACATTTTCTTAATCCCGCTTTGATTCTAGGTTGGTAAGTTCTGTGTGCTTGGTTGCAAGTCAGGTTACAGCTTGCCAACTATATATCAATCTTAGTAGGGGTGAGTATGGAATTTATGAATAGCGATCGCCTACTCAAACGGCGTAATTTTTTACTAGGTGCAAGTTTCTTTACAGGGTTAGCGGTAACTAGCCAATTACAGCCTGTCATGGCGCGGGGAAGATTTTCTGACTATCCCTTCAAGTTAGGTGTTGCTTCTGGTGATCCTTTACCCGATAGCGTAGTTTTATGGACTCGTCTCGCACCACAACCCGTAAATGGCGGCGGAATGCCACCTGTAAACGTACCTGTGCGTTGGCAAATTGCACGAGACGAAAACATGAAACAGGTGGTACAAAGAGGCACAGTTTTAGCAACACCACAACTCGGTCATTCTGTCCACATTGATGTGCGGGGGTTAGAACCTAACCGTTGGTACTGGTATCAATTTGCAGTGGGTAGCGAAGTCAGTCCCATCGGTCGCACCCGCACAGCACCCGCCATCTATAGTTCCATTTACCAACTCAACTTTGCCTTTGCTTCTTGCCAAGACTGGCAAAACGGCTTCTATACAGCCTATAAACACATGGCGCAGGAAGACCTAGATTTAGTTGTGCATCTAGGTGATTACATCTATGAATACGGCCCACAAGCTGGCGCACCAAGGCAACACATCGGCCCCGAAATCATCACCCTAGCTGACTACCGCAACCGTTATGCTTTGTACAGAACCGACGCAAACTTACAAGCAGTTCATGCCAATTTCCCTTGGATAGTCACTTGGGATGACCATGAAGTAGATAACAACTACGCCAACTTAATCCCCGAAGATAACCAAACACCAGCAGCCTTTGAACAGCGACGAGCCAATGCTTATCAAGCTTATTATGAGCATATGCCATTGCGCCTATCTTCGCTACCAAAGGGAGCTAGTATGCAGCTGTATCGGCGGTTTACCTTTGGTGATTTAGCCGAGTTTAACGTTTTAGATACCCGCCAGTACCGCACAGACCAACCCTGTAACGATGGACTCAAACCCCTATGTGCCGCAGCCTTAGATCCCAATGCCACACTCACAGGCGCAGCACAAGAAAGCTGGTTATTCCAAGGACTAGACAAATCACAAGCACGCTGGAATGTTATCGCCCAGCAAGTAATATTATCTCAGTTTGATTTTAACCCCAGTCCTACAGTACAACTATTTAACGTTGACCAATGGGATGGTTACGTAGCAGCTCGTCAACGGTTGTTAAACTTCTTAGAACAACGCCAACCATCCAACCCCGTAGTCATTACTGGTGATATCCATTCTAGTTGGGTATTTGATTTAAAAGCTGATTTTAATAATCCCCTGTCAGCAACAGTAGGTACTGAATTTGTCGGTACTTCCATCACTTCCGATTTTCCCACAAGTTTTATTGCCCCAGTACAAGCCGCAGTTCCTGCTAATCCCCATACAAAATTCTTTGATGGTGCTAATCGTGGTTATGTGCGGTGTAAATTGACCAGAAATAATTGGCAAAGTGATTATCGCGCTGTTTCTAGTATTCTTGACCAGAATGCTACTGTGAGTACCTTAGCGTCCTTTGTGGTAGAAAACGGCAAACCAGGCGCGCAAAAAGTTTAATAATTAATAATGGGGAGAAAGAGCGATCGCTTTCTCCTTCTTAATTTTTTGTTCTAAAACTTCACTCCAGTGTTGTGTTATATTGGCAGTGCTTGCACTAGTCAAGCATTAATCTATTGAGAGAAACCGTTATCGCAATCCAAAAGCAACTAATTAACTCACAAATTAAGTCAACTCAAGTCTTCTTGATTGACCATGAAAATAATAACCGAGGACTCACAGATACACGTGAAGCCTTACAGCTAGCAGAGAGTTTAGAACTTGACCTAGTCGTAGTTTCCGAAGGCAAAGATGCTCCAGTTGCCAAGATTGTCAACTTTGGTAAACTTCAGTATCAAAAGAAAAAGCGTCAGGGACGCAGTGCTAAACCCACAGTCAAGGAAGTCCGGCTTCGTCCAAACGTAGGTGTGGCTGATTACAACTTACGCATCGAACAAGCCGTTGGATGGTTGAAAAAAGGTGATTCAGTCAAGTTTGTGATTCGTTTACGGGGTAGAGAACACCAATATCGTGAACAAGCGGCAGAATTATTAGAGAAAATTGTTACTGCTTTAGCTCAAGTTGGTAAAGTCCAGTCGCTGGATAAACGTTCACTAGTCGCTCAAGTCGTTCCCGCTTAGAGAATTTTGTCGGAATATTATTAGTAGACCTAAGTAGCCAGAGGAACGTTACATACACTCTGGCTTTTAGTTTTTTGGATCTTCCCCATGCTAGGCGACTAGGTGAGAAGTCAATAGTCAATAGTCAATAGTCATTATTTTTTCTCCTCCCTTGTCTACCCTGTCTACCTTGTCTCCCTTGTCTTCTTATCCCCACTCCCCACTCAGCACTCAGCACCCCCCACTCAGCACCTTTCAAGGGTAGGGGTTTAAAAATCAGGCAGTAGAGAGAGTGATTTTCAAGACATGAAGTTGTGGAGTCAAGTTAGGCCAAGGCTGAGGGAAAAAGCTACCGATAGGTAATGGCTCTCGATTGAGAACAGCAGCCTTAATGACTAAAAATCCACGGCGAAAACAACTCAAGCAACGATGGACAACACTATGTTTGAAATTGCGTCGAGCAACATGAGTGGGTGGGAGCTCATCTAGACTACTAATGGGTAGATTGGCATCAACTTCTCCACCAACGCTAACTTGCCACAGAGTAGCAACAGCCATCGCTAACCAATGTCTCTCGGCGCGTTTGGGGTGAGTAATCTTGGTACGATGCCAACAAAAACCGCCGCGTTTACCATCTTTAAACAGACACTCAATCCAACAGCGCATGGTATACCAGCAAGCATCCGCAATTTCCGGTGGTAAATCGGTGAGAATTAACCAAGGGTCAGCATAACCCTCGTCATGACGAGCTAACAAAGTACATTTGACAGAGTTAGTTTTGAAACAAGTAACTAAACCAGAGAACGACTGACCAACTTCTGTGACAAGAGTATTTATGGGTTGCCAAGATTCCATTCCTTGTGGTTTGAACTGTCCAATTTGGTTAATTCGCATAAATGGATGCCAACCGAGGGATTGAATTTGTTGATATAGCCAGTCAGCATAAAGTCCACGGTCTGTTGTCACTATGACAAACCAATCAGCTGGTATAGTCTCACTGATGTCGTTAAAGAGTTTTTGCCAGTGTGGTTTCCAACTTCCTGGTTTAGTTGCCTCCACTATTTTCCAAGCAATCGGGATTCCGCAACCTCGATAAACAACACTAATCGCTAACACTGTAAATCTATCACTCAATGTTGTGGCATCCGCAGCTAATGCTAGACGTTTTTCCGATTCTGGCCACAAGCTCAGAATCCATAACAACAATGGTCTAAAACACAATGTTACATCTAGTGTTGCCCGTCCTGTTTTTGCTTTTGTTTTATCTTCCCCGTCTCTTAACCATTCTCTAAGTTGCTGACGTACTGTATTTTCTTTTTTCCCCAATAGCTCTGCTAAAAATACTGACACTGTTGTCAGTCCACACGATTGGGTCATCACTATCCCAAAACTCCACATTGCTAGTATCACTGCTTGCGACTTGGATAGATGGGGCATCTTTTCTATGACTTTTCTAGTCCATTGCCTTAATTCTTCACTTTTTCCTAAAAGCATTCTCCCCACACCCCCAATTCTTCGCCTTATCTGACTTGCGGATTTTTGCGAGCTGATAACCGTAGTTTATTTTACTGGCTAAACTGCCACTTTCTTAAACCCCTACCCTTGAAAGCCACTCAGCACTCCCCACTCAGCACTCATCACTCAGCACGGGCTAAACGCCCCGCTTCCGCTAACAGCACTTATCACTCTCAAGGCACAATCAACACAGGACAAGGCGAAAGGTTAACCACGCGAGTAGTTACACTATCCGTTGCACCCTCATCAGTTAAACCTAGACCCCGACAGCCCATAATGATTAAGTTAGCCCCAATTTCATCTGCAACATCACAGATAGTAAAGGCTGGCTTACCTTGTCTTTCTATAGTTTCCGATGGAATCCCTTGCCCAGAAAATAAAGCTTGAGCATCAGCCAACAGTTTTGCCACCGCTTCCGGTGACACCATTGGGTCAGCTTTTGCTTCATCTGTGGCTGGTTCTTCTACCACAGACAACAGCACTAGGCGACTACCATATTGCTTCACAACATTAGCCACAACATCAGCAGCTTCCCGTGCTTCCCGACTTTGATCAATTGGAAATAATACTGTCTTGAACATATATGTCTCCTCAGCACCCCCTACTCCGGTAAAATCTTGATGGTGATACTTTCAAAACGATAACAAAAAGGCAATCAGGAGGGTTTGGCAGTGTCCAAAAAAACTTTAGCAAGTTTATCTGCGGCCGATATTTCCGGTAAACGCGCCTTTGTGCGGGTTGATTTTAACGTACCTGTGGATGACCAAGGTAACATCACAGATGATACCCGCATTCGCGCTGCTCTACCAACTATTCAAGATTTAACGCAGAAGGGTGCTAAGGTCATTCTAGCAAGCCATTTTGGTCGTCCCAAAGGTGTGGACGACAAACTGCGCCTAACCCCGGTTGCAAAGCGTCTGTCTGAGTTGTTGGGTCAAGAAGTTGTCAAAACTGATGACTGTATTGGCGATGATGTAGCTGCGAAAGTAGCTGCTTTACAAAATGGTCAAGTGCTGCTGCTTGAAAACGTCCGTTTTTATAAAGAAGAAGAAAAAAACGATCCAGAATTTGCTAAAAAACTGGCAGCTAATGCCGATTTTTATGTCAATGATGCTTTCGGGACAGCACACCGCGCCCATGCTTCCACTGAAGGTGTGACTCATTATTTGAGTCCTGCTGTTGGTGGTTATTTGATTGAAAAGGAATTGCAGTATCTGCAAAGCGCAATCGAAGAACCCCAACGTCCTTTAGCGGCGATTATTGGTGGTTCTAAGGTTTCTAGCAAAATTGGTGTGATTGAAACCCTGCTAGAGAAGTGCGACAAACTCATCATCGGCGGGGGGATGATTTTCACCTTTTATAAAGCCCGTGGTTTGAGTGTTGGTAAGTCTTTGGTAGAAGAAGACAAGCTAGAACTAGCGAAGTCTTTAGAAGCTAAAGCCAAAGAAAAAGGTGTTACCTTCTTGTTACCTACCGATATCGTATCTGCTGATAAATTTGCTCCCGATGCCAATGCTACCACCGTCAGCATTGAAAATATTCCTGCTGATGGCATGGGTTTGGATATCGGCCCTGACTCTGTAAAAGTTTTCCAAGCAGCTTTAGCTGATTGCAAAACCGTAATTTGGAACGGGCCTATGGGTGTATTTGAGTTTGATAAGTTTGCTGTAGGTACAGAAGCGATCGCTCACACTCTAGCAGAAATCGGTAAAACCGGTACAACCACCATCATCGGTGGCGGTGACTCTGTAGCGGCTGTAGAAAAGGTAGGTTTGGCTGATCAAATGAGCCATATCTCTACCGGTGGCGGTGCTAGCTTAGAATTACTCGAAGGTAAAGTATTACCCGGTATCGCTGCTTTAAACGATGCGTAATTAACGGGGAATAGGGAATAGTTTTAGTAGGGTGCGTCAGTTAAATATCATCTGGAAATATCCAGAAAATATTGGTGCTGACACACTCTACTAGAGTGATACAGCTAAAATAATGTTGTACTAAGGAATCGATTTTATCAGTGGTGAGATGTGGTTATTATTTTATCTAATACATTAATTTAGCCTTACTATACCATTACTTATATTTAGATTTTTTCTTCAAATTAAAGTGGCTTACTATAGTAAACGAAAGTTACAAGGTTTACGAGCCACACTTGGACGCAATAGCTGTATAATTGCCGTGTGTAGTGAAAAATACATGCTTATCATAGTCTAAAATACATCAGTTAAAGTCCAAACTAGCTCTTCTGTCCCTGCTAGAAATCTGATGATTTCTAGTTTTGTAGATACCTAGCACGACAAAGCAATGATGAGAAAAAGTAATAATGCTGATTGTTCAGATTCATACTTATTTTTAAATGGTTGCTTTATTGACTTGATGTGGTACTAGATAGTATGAATGACGTAATAGATTTGGCAAAATGGCTGTAGATTCAATTATCTATAGTCCTCAAATTATTTGGGTATATAAGTTAATACATTTGATATCAAGCTAAAAATTACACCTATTGCAGGTTAAGTCATGAAATTAAACTTAATCTATTGAGTTTCATGATAGCTCAACTGCAACTACTTGTATTTTTAGCCAGAGGCTGTTGCTTGGTTATTTGTATTTGTGTTTGCGAAAAATTCTCATAGAATATTAATTTAAAAAAAATAGTCCTCTAAAGTTTTCATGCTATTGTTGAATTTCAAAATTATCAGGAAAATTCCACAATGTTAACAAGAAATTCTCAAATTCTGACCGAGGATTATCAAAATATCAACCATGATGGTGATGATGTAATTCAAGGTTTGACTCAAACACCAAAGACTTTACCCCCAAAGTATTTCTATGATGATCGCGGTTCTGAATTATTTGAGCAAATTTGTGAGTTACCAGAATATTACCCCACACGTACAGAAGCCTGGATATTAAGCCAATATGCTGATGAAATTGCTCATCTAACGGGCGAATGTGAACTGATAGAATTAGGCAGTGGTAGTTCTACCAAAACAATTTTCTTGTTAGATGCTTACCAAAAACTTTCTCGCTCGTTTAAATATATACCGATTGATGTCAGTGCGGGAATTCTCAAAGCAAGTGTATTTAAGTTACAAAAAAAATATCCTGATTCCTTAATTGATGGCTTAGTCGGAACGTATGAACAAGCATTAACACAATTAGCCACAACCGTTTCATCATCGCGGATGATTTTCTTTCTCGGAAGTTCGATAGGTAATTTTAATCCCCAGGAAGCTGATAGATTTTTGCGCCAAGTTGCTGAGGCTTTAAGTCCAGGTGATTACTTTTTACTAGGACTCGATTTACAAAAACCCCAAAGTATTTTAGAAGCAGCCTATAACGATAGTCAAGGAGTTACGGCTGCTTTTAATTTAAATATGCTTTCTCATTTAAATTGGCGTTTTCAAGGTAATTTTGACCTCAATTTATTTACTCACCAAGCAATTTACAATCAAGCAGATGCTCAAATTGAGATGTATCTGCATACCCACAAAAGCCATTGGGTAAATTTAGAAGCATTAAATTTGAAGATTTTTTTGGAAACAGGAGAAAGTATTTTAACAGAGATTTCTCGTAAATTTGATTTGGCTGTTATCCAAAAAGAACTGGAGAAGCATGGGTTAAAAACTATAAAAGTTTGGACAGATCCTCAGCAATGGTTCGGTTTAATTCTTTGTCAAGCTTAGTAACAGATGTTTGAGGCTTGATATAGGCGATTCCGAAAATTAAATTGTAGTTGAAAATGCGGTGAATACAAGTTAATTTACGGAAGTTACGCACCTAATATCTCACACCAATTCAGCAAAATTCACCCAACAGATATTTTTTTCATAAACTCTTGACAAACCTAGCTTTATTAATTTTGAATTTTGCATTGGTATGACTTTCTTAATCTATCCCCAGATATTGCATTGTTGCAGATTTTTGGGGATAGGCCAACTCACTTAGAGGAGTTAAATCATCAAAATGTCAAATTCTCGCATTATTTTTGGACAAGTGATAAGGAATTGATTTCTGATCTGTGGAGTTAGAAACTATCCCAGAAAATTATAATACTATTCGTAATCACAACAAAAATTAAAACCATGAAACTGATCCAATCTACTCACCCACCACAGCTTGATAATTGCGATCGCCAGTCTATTCTTAACTATTTCGATAATGCTTGGCAGTTAGAAAACCTGCTGCTGCAAACTATAGTTGGGGAAGATACATTTTATCTCAATCCTGACCCTTTGAGAAATCCTCTGATTTTTTATCTAGGACATTCGGCTGTTTTTTATATCAATAAATTAATCCGTGTCGGTTTATTAGAAAACCGCCTCAATCCAGAGTATGAAATATTATTTGAGATTGGGGTTGATCCAGAAAAACCAGAGGAATTAAATCAAGCGATCGCACATTTAAAATGGCCACAAATTGCAGAGGTTTGGGCATATCGTCAAACAGCCTATGAGGTAATTTCACAAGTTATTCAAACAACCGCAATCGATTTACCAATTCTTCCTGATCATCCCCTCTGGGCTTTAATCATGGGACTAGAACACCAGCGTATTCATATTGAAACTTCTTCAATGTTGATTCGCCAACTACCAATTTCTAGGGTTAAACGTCCCGAAAATTGGGAATATGCACCTTGTAATGGTTACACACCCCAAAATAAAATGGTAGAAGTATCTGGAGGTGTAGTCAAAATAGGTAAAGCCTTTGATGATCATACTTATGGATGGGATATTGATTACGGCGATCGCACTGTAGAAGTCGCACCTTTTTTAGCCAGTAAATATCTCATCACCAATGCTGAGTTCTGGTATTTTGTCAAAGATAGTGGTTACGAAAAACCAGATTATTGGGACGCAGAATCTTGGAGTTGGGTAACTGAAAATAACATCAAACACCCTAAATTTTGGTTATCTGAAAATGGTAATTATAAATATCGTGCAATGTTTGACGAAATAGATTTACCCCTAGATTGGCCTGTAGAAGTCAATCATTATGAAGCAATGGCTTATTGTCGTTGGCGGGGTGAAAATACCCGTTTAATGAGTGAAGCAGAATACCATTTAGCAACTTATGGTAATGATTCAATAGCAGATGTAGATAATTATAATTTAAATTTAAAATTTGGTTCACCAACTCCCGTGGGAATGCTAGAAACAGCCAAAAGTCACTCTGGCTTGTACGATTTACGGGGGAATGTTTGGGAGTGGTTGAGTGATCACTTAAACCCCCTGACAGGATATCAGCCTCACTATTTGTATGCAGATAATTCGGCGATTTTCTTCGATACCCAACATTACATGATGTTGGGCGGATGTTGGATAACTAACGGTACGGAAGCCTTAAAATATTATCGCAATTGGTTTCGTCCCAATTTTTATCAGCACGCAGGTTTTAGAATTGTACGAGATATTAATAATTAAGATTATGCAGTACCTATGATACTAGGTACTGCACAACCAAATTCATCTATAATTTTTGAGACTTGCGCCACTCTCTAACAACAGCTTCAGCAGATAGAGATTGATTATCCACTTGATAATTCATTTTTTGCATTTCTTCCTCAGAAATTAAACCAGCCAATTTACTGATAGCTGTTTGTAACTCTGGATATTTTTGCAGTGTTTTTTGATTAAATATAGGAACAGCTTCATAGGGAGGAAAATAACTTTTATCATCCTCTAAAACTACTAACTTCAGTACCGGAATCAACCCGTCTGTAGTGCCTCCGGCGATAAAATCTACCTTCTTTTCTGCTATAGCTTTATACATCAATCCCAATTCCATCTGCTTAATTCCAGCAAACTTTAATCCGTAAGTTTTAGCTAACCCTGGATAACCATCCTTCCTTTCCAAAAATTCATTACCAAATCCGGCTTGCCATTGGGAAGAATATTTAGCTGCATCAGAAATATTTTTGATATTGAAACGCCTTGCATCTGCACCTCGAATAATCATGGCAAAGGTATTATTAAAACCTAAAGGCTGCATGACTTCTAAATTAAATTGTTGATTGTATCTTTTCTTGACTTTCTCATAAACCACTCCACGATTACTAATAGGTTCGTCTTTTAAAATCGCAGTTAATGCTGTGCCTGTGTATTCAAAATATCCGTCAATACTACCATTTTTTACCGCTTCATGACAGATAAAAGTTCCACCCAAATTAAAACGTCTGTCAACTTTTAACTTGGTTTGAGCTTCTATTTGTTGAGCAAGTAATTCTCCCAAAATGATTTGCTCAGTAAAATTTTTAGAACCAATCACAATGGTTGGGGGTGTTAATTGATATCCAAAAATAATTAATCCGATAATTAGTGAAATCAAGATTGCCACAATCACAGGGATGCGGCGATAAAACTGTTCCTGGTTTTCTCTTTGTTTAGTTAATTGTTTTTCTAGCAATCCCAAAAGTAGATCTGCTCCTACAGCAATCAAAGCTGCTGGAATTGCGCCTGCTAAAATCAATTGATTATTAACTGTAGAAATTCCCTGAAAAATAAATAAACCTAATCCTCCACCCCCGATCGCCGCCGCAATGGTAGCAATCCCTACACAAATTACCGTAGCAACCCTGACTCCCGCTAAGATTACGCCGGCAGCTAAAGGGAGTTCTACCAGCAATAGCAACTGCCATTGTGTCATTCCCATCCCCTTCCCTGCATCTCTTACTGCTGGATCAAGGTTAGTAATGCCCGTGTAGGTATTGCGAATGATGGGAAGTAAAGCATAAAGCGTGAGGGCAATAATCGCCGGAATTTTCCCAATTCCCCCCAGGAACGGCACAGAAATCAAAAAACCGAAAATAGCTAAACTGGGAATAGTTTGAATAGCGTTAGCCACACCAAGCATCGGCTTGGCTAATTGTGGTTGGCGAGTAATGGCGACACCACAGGGAATCCCAATACCAATTGCTACCAACATGGCGATCGCCACTAACACCAAATGTTCCCCACTACGGAGGAGAATTTCCCCGAAATAACGACTCAAAAACAAGGTGACATCCTAACCTAATAATTCAAACTATCCATTCCGAAGCACGTTCACCCAAGTCTAAAGGTATACTAACAGCTTTGCCAAGACGGGGGCGATCGCGTGTTTGGGTGATAAAAGTCCGCACCTGCGCCGCCCCACCCAAAGCCTGAAGATAATTCGCCACACTCTCTAAATGTTCTTGATATTCCGTCTCGGTCATCGGGAAAGAAGCTTGTTCCAAGTATTTCCACATCACTTGCAGGAAAATTTTCCCCTGGGTACGGCGGAACTGGACATCGTATGAATGTCCCCATTTATCCAGCAATAATTGGTGTAACTCCCGTCCTGTCATAGTTTGTCTCATCTAGATTTTACATTTAGTTATGATGTTAAGTTCCGTAACTCAAGTATGATAAGGATATAAAGAAATGTAATGCTAACAAAATAGATGCTAAACATATCTTGCAACAAAGAAGTAAAGCATCACGGTCGGCGTTAGCATTTCGACTCTAGACGGGAGACCCTCAAGTTACTCTTGTCAAAACGCTTAACAAAATACACGAAAGAGCGCGTAGATTATGGCTCAATTTTCTGAATCTATGGACGTTCCCGATATGGGGCGACGTCAATTCATGAACCTGCTAACTTTTGGAACTGTCACAGGTGTTGCTCTGGGTGCATTGTATCCCGTTGTCAATTACTTTATTCCACCAGCTAGCGGTGGCGCAGGTGGCGGTACAACAGCAAAAGACGAGCTGGGCAACGATGTTAGCGTCAGCAAATTTCTGGCAAGCCATAATGTAGGCGATCGCACCCTAGTTCAAGGACTCAAGGGAGACCCAACTTACATTGTGGTAGAAAGCAAAGAAGCAATTACCGATTACGGTATCAACGCCGTTTGTACCCACTTGGGTTGTGTTGTACCTTGGAACGCGGCAGAGAACAAATTCAAATGTCCTTGTCACGGTTCTCAATACGACGCTACAGGTAAAGTAGTTCGCGGCCCAGCACCCCGTTCTTTAGCTTTAAGCCACGCCAATGTAGAAGACGATAAAATCGTTCTCACTCCTTGGACTGAAACCGACTTCCGCACCAACGAAGAACCTTGGTGGGCATAATATCAATGCTGAGTAATGTTAGCGGAAGCGCGGCGTTTAGCCGGTGCTGAGTAGTGAGTTATTAGTTCAACAGCCGATAGTTTCAGATTATTGACTAGTAACTAATGACCAATGACTAATGACCAATGACTAATTCAATCGTTGTCCTTAAATGAGATGAGAAATGCTTGTACAATAGCGAGGTTAACTCGCTCTGCTAGAGCAATCGTAAAAGCGTTGCTCGTCGCGATCGCTGCCGTGACAATTTTCTTTACCAGCGACATCACCTTTCCTCAATCTGCGGCTGCATATCCCTTCTGGGCGCAGCAGACCGCCCCAGAAACCCCCCGCGAAGCGACAGGGAGAATTGTTTGTGCTAACTGTCACCTAGCAGCCAAGCCAACAGAAGTAGAAGTTCCTCAGTCAGTATTACCTGATCAAGTATTTAAAGCCGTCGTGAAGATTCCTTACGACACCAGCGTGCAACAAGTTGGTGCTGATGGTTCTAAAGTCGGCTTAAACGTTGGTGCAGTATTGATGCTTCCTGAAGGCTTCAAAATTGCTCCCGCAGACCGTATTCCTGAAGAATTGAAAGAAGAAGTCGGCGACGTTTACTTCCAACCCTACAAAGAAGATCAAGAAAACGTCGTCATCGTTGGGCCATTACCCGGCGAACAATATCAGGAAATCGTCTTCCCAGTTCTTTCTCCCAACCCCGCCAACGACAAAAATATTCACTTCGGTAAATATTCAGTTCATGTAGGCGGTAACAGAGGACGCGGACAAGTCTATCCTACAGGCGAAAAGAGCAACAACAACGCCTACACTGCTGCGGCTACAGGCACAATTAGCAAGATTGCTAAAGAAGAAGATGAAAGCGGTAGCGTTAAATATGTAGTAGACATCAAAACCGAGTCCGGTGAAGTTGTCAGCGATACCATTCCCGCAGGCCCAGAACTGATTGTTTCTGAAGGACAAGCCGTCACAGCAGGCGAAGCTTTAACCAATAATCCTAACGTTGGTGGTTTCGGTCAAAAAGACGTAGAAATCGTATTGCAAGATGCCAACAGAGTTGGCTGGTTGATTGCTTTCATTGTGCTAGTTATGCTAGCTCAAGTCATGCTAATTCTCAAGAAGAAGCAAGTTGAAAAAGTCCAAGCTGCTGAACTTAATTTCTAAATTCTCTGCTAAATCAATAATTTTTAGACAGGCTAATTACCTGTCTTTTTTATTTTAAATATGTTAATGTTATAACAAAAGTTATAATATTCATTCTCTTATGTCTCCAAAAAAATATCCCATAACTTATGCCAAAGTCGGCAACCAAGATGGGTTTCGTTTACCTCGTGCCTTCTCTAAAGAATATCCTCATCTAGCAAACGCCTCCGGTTACATTGAAATCTTATCTGAAAACACGTTCTTAGTTCGATTAGAAACAGATAATTTACCAGAAGAGGACGATCACGAAAGTCTAATGATGAGTCTCTTTCTAGACTTCCTCATGAAAGATGCAGTACAAAATCCATCTAATCTTGTTCCTTATACTCAAGAAATGAGTGATGAAATAGATGATTTACTAGCTGACGTAGAGATAGATTAATGCCTACTTTCTCTATTAATGAATGGCAAATCTTTTTTCACCCACTGTTTAATCAACAATGGGTGAATTTGCGTGAGAGAGTTCGTATACTAAAAAATGAATTACCTCAAGAAGAGTTTATTTGTCATGCAGATGTAAAGTTATTGAAAGCACTCAATATTGGTATTAAAGAAAAAATAACTCAAGACCCATTTGCATCACATTTTGTTCTACAAAAACCTTTACAGAAATATGGTCGTCTCAAAAAAATGGGATTACCGGAAAGATACAGATTGTTTTTTAGAGCATTTAAAGAACCAAGAATTGTGATTATTCTTTGGTTAGGCTTTCCTCGCAAGGAAGGGGATAAAAACGATTGCTATCAAGTTTTTACTAAAAAAGTGATAAATGGAGATTTTCCTGATAATATAAATGACTTGCTAGCAGAATGTGATATGGAAAACGCTGGTACAGATAAACAAGATGAGAATAGTGACAATTAAATACTTCGCAAACTTCCAGCCTGACAATCTCTCAGCCAAGCTTTGATACCTTGGGCTACTGAACCATTACTGCTATCTCGTGGTGGTGATGGTGGTTGCTTTTGGGGATAAGCACCTGTTTGAGTAAACATCATCAAAAACTGCGGAATATCCGGGGTTTTAGTTAATAATAACCAGTGAAATTCTTGTAATTCCACCACTTTATTGTCTATATATTGCCTGGATAAAGTAGTGAAAAATACTTGCTCAATATTTTGATTAGTGCTTTTCTGTTGTTCTACAGGTTGTAATGGCAAAGGCTGAAATTCTGGTCTACCAGCTACTAACATATAGCTAAAAATATCACTACTTCTTTGCAGACGACGACCTCGTTGACTAGCCCGGTTAGCATAGCTAGGTAAATCTCGCAATAGCTGAGTAGTTAATGTAGGTAAATCTTTTTCAGCACAGACAGACTTTTCACCCCTCGCTGATGAATAGGGCAAAAGTAAAAAGTTAAAAGGCACAAGGAATAATAAAATTAGTTGCCAGCCAGGGAATTGGTTCATGGGATTGGGGGCAGTGAGCAAGAGGCATGGGGTAGGGTGTTAACTATCAACTTGAACAGGTTGAACAGCAGCCACCCGTGACAGGTTAAGGTCATGAACAATTTGTCAATCAGCAATAGTGCTTAAGAATATGCTAAAAATGGGGATAGAAAATACAGTTTTTAAGCTGGCGATCGCGTTAAATTTTAAAACATCATTCATTCTTGCTCTGAAAAATCAGTACAAAGCTATATTTAATACTCCATTAAGTAGTTTGTTTATAGCATAATTACTATTGACAAAACTGATTTTGTCTTAAATTGTCACGAACGAACAGCAGTTAGGGTAAGTTTAATGTTGAGATTTAGGTAGTGGGGAAGGGATTAATGTCATCTGTTCGACGTTTACAAGCAATGTATGAAAGTAAACAGCAAGATTGGGAGCTTGTCCACGATCGACTGACTTCTCTACGCCAAGCTAAACTAATCGAAACAGATCCAGGAAATCAATTCAAACTAGACCGTCAAATTAAAACTATTGAGCAGGAACTTTCTGTAATTCAGGAAGAACTCACTCAGCTTGAGCAGCAACTTTCTCGCACAGATAGTAGCAAAAGTAGGGATGAGTTTATACAAACTAAACCAACTTCAACCAAGTATCAGTATCATGAAGTGCGATCTTCTACATCATCTACGCCTTTAAAACGTAGAATCATCGCTGGGTTCTTGATTATAGTTGGAATTGGTCTTATAGGTTTTTCGCTCTACATCTTATTCTTTCAGTTTTCCAAAACATCGTTACCTATAGTACCTATAATGCTCTACGGAGTTCTGGGATTAATGATTGGAGGAGGTGGATTCTTCTTGTGGAAATGAGTTTGTAGTGAAGCTTATAGTTTAGAATATGCTGCAATTGTAGAGGTGATCGCAGGCTAAAAACCTGGCTGGAGCGGACTGCTGAGATATCTCAGTGTTGTAGCTAAGGTTACTAGAAGCCGCTAAGAGGGAACTTTATGCTGCTTAGTCTTTGGTGGGGACGGGAGTAAAAGATATCGGTTAGGCGTTTGAGGATATGTTTATTGTCTACGTTTCACCCTGATTTTCATTTTTTGTCCCTGAATCCTCTCAAATACCTATCTTTTCGTAGCCCCTGATAGCGATCGCCTATTCTATCCAATTTTATCAAACCCAGTCACAGTAAGCATTTGCCCTTTGCGGATGAGTCTAGTGACTATTGACCTCCTCAATAATTCTTTGCCAAGCTAATTCAGGGTCAGCAGCCGCAGTAATGGGACGACCGATGACTAAATAACTAGCACCAGCTTGGATGGCTTGGGCGGGGGTAAGCGATCGCTTTTGGTCTCCGGCTTCTGCCCATACAGGACGCACCCCTGGACAAACTAATACAAAGTCATCGCCGCAAGTGTTCCTTAATTGGGTGACTTCTTGGGGTGAACACACAGCCCCATCTAAACCTGATTCTTTTGCCATCAACGCCATTTCTAGGGCATATTCTGGCAACTCTAGGGGAATTTTTAAATCAAAAGCCAACTGTCTAGCAGAAATACTTGTTAGGAGGGTGACAGCAATCAATTTCGGCGGTTTGACTCCTGCTTGTGTCGCCCCTTCCTGTACTGCCTCTGTAGCGGCTTTCAGGGCATTTCTGCCCCCTGTCGCATGAATTGTGAGTAAATCTACCCCGTACCCAGCCGCAGCCCGACAAGCCCCCGCTACAGTATTGGGGATGTCGTGAAACTTTAAATCCAGAAATATTTGCTTGTCTTTGGATTTGAGTAATTCTATAATTTTCGGCCCCACACTGGTGAATAATTCTAAGCCCACCTTCCAGAAACTCACTGCTTCTAGCTTATCGATAAGGGCGATCGCACTTTGTTCATCCGCCACATCCAAAGCTACTATCACTCGCTGTTCTTTCCCGTTCCCCATACCCAATTTCCCTTTTACGGTACTAAACGCACAAACTTATTTTTACCAACTTGCAAAACTTTACCGTGTAAATCGCTTCCTTGATCAAAAGTGGCATCTACATCAGTAATGCGATCGCCATCTAAGCGTACACCACCTTCTTGAATTTTGCGTTTACCTTCGCCGGTACTTTTACACAAGCCACTCACATTCAGTAAGTAAGCTAACTTTACGGGAAATTGGTTAACTTCAGTTAAAGAAAATTCTGGTACAGCACCTTCTTTTCCGCCGCTTTTCGCTGCTTCCTTGGCTTCATTTGCAGCTTGTTCCCCGTGGTATTGTCTCACGACTTCCCAAGCGAGTAACATTTGGCGATCGCGGGGATTTTCTGGTAACTCATCTAAAGGTAAATCAGTTAACAACTCAAAATACTGATTTAGCAAATTATCTGGCACACCCTGCAACTTTTGATACTTTTGTCCTGGGTGTTCTGACAAACCAACATAATTTCCTAAAGATTTAGACATTTTCTGCACACCGTCCGTCCCAATTAAAATCGGTAAAAGCACGCCAAACTGGGGTTTTTGACCAAAATGACGCTGTAAATCTCTCCCCACAGCAATGTTAAACTTTTGATCAGTTCCTCCTAACTCCACATCTGCCTCCACAGCCACCGAATCGTAACCTTGCATTAAAGGGTAGAGGAACTCATGCAGAAAAATTGGATTCTCTTTTTTATAACGTTCTGCAAATCCTTCCTTAGCTAACATCTGACCTACTGTCATCGTCGCTAATAACTCGATAATTTTTCCTAAATTCAGCCCGGAAAGCCATTCAGAGTTATAACGCACCTCTAACCGACCCGGTGTGTCAAAATCCAAAATAGGACGCACTTGGTCAAGGTAAGTTTGAGCATTTTGCATCACCTCTGCCTCTGTCAGTTGGCGACGCACCTCTGATTTACCTGTAGGATCACCGATGCGAGCCGTAAAATCACCAATAATTAGGACTGCCGTATGCCCAGCATCTTGAAACGCTCGCAGTTTTCGTACTGGTATGCTATGACCAAGGTGAATATCTGCACCAGTAGGATCAATTCCCAATTTGACCCTTAAAGGGCGGTTCGTAGTCGCCAAGCGTTTCTCTAAACTTTCACTTTCGTTATCAGTATCAATTGGTTGTGGGAATACTTCCACTATTCCACGATTTAACCAAGAAAAATTTGCCACCATATTAGGAGATTCGCTATTAACTACGTTTTTTACAATAAAACAGAAGGTTCAAAGTCAATGGGCATAGGCTTAAATCTCCCCAGTTCCCAATCTCCAATCCCCAATCCCTTGAACATGGACAAATTGCCCACTATTTCATCTGCCAAACTAATATAATTGCAAAAAATTAGCCGCCCTGTTGCAAAGAATCAATTACAGTAATATTTACCAGTGAGGAAGTGAAATCGCCGTGTCGTCTAGGACTTTTGAAGAAAAGCAATCCCAACGTCGGACTTCATCGGGGTTTGAGTTTTTAAAAGGAGTCGGCCAGGTAGCTGGTGGCACTCTATTATCAATCACGATGTTAACAAGCTCCATTGTAGCTGGAGGACTGGTTGGTCTAGCCATCAGTTTCCGCAATTTGCCCGATGTCAGGCAATTACGCAACTTCTTCCCCTCAGAAACCACTTATATCTATGACATTAAAGGTAAGCTTTTAGCCAGTGTCCACGGTGAAGCGAATCGGGAAGTTGTACCTCTAGATAAAATTTCTCCCAATCTTAAACGAGCTGTATTAGCTAGTGAGGATGGTCATTTCTACTACCACCACGGCATTAACCCCACTGGTGTAGGTCGTGCTGTCGTGACTAACTTAGTAGCTGGTGGCGTGAAAGAAGGTGGTTCTACCATCACCATGCAGCTGGTAAAAAACTTATTTTTGACTCGTAGACGCGCCTTTACCCGTAAATTAGCAGAAGCAGTTTTAGCCATTCGCCTAGAACAAATTCTCACCAAAGACCAAATTTTAGAAATGTACCTCAATCAAGTGTATTGGGGTCATAACAATTACGGTGTACAAACAGCCGCCAGGAGTTATTTTAATAAATCCTCGGAAAATTTAACTATTGCTGAATCAGCGATGATGGCGGGGTTGATTCAAGCACCAGAAGAATTTAGTCCCTTTGTCAGTATGAAACTGGCAAAGCAAAAACAAAGAGAAGTTTTAGGACGAATGCTGGAGTTAAACTGGATTACCCAGCAAGAATATGACCAAGCCCTCAAGCAAGAAATTAAACTCGGCAGAATTAGATCATTCCAAGGCAGTGCTTTGCCCTATATCACCAATACTGTGGCGCAAGAATTGGCGAAAAAATTTGGTCGGGAAGCCTTGCTTAAAGGAGGAATGCGAGTCCAAACCACAGTGGATGCTGACTTCCAAGTTATGGCAGAAGATACTGTGAAGAAATGGCACAAAAGTCTACAAGGTCAGGGTTTGAGTAAAAATCAAATTGCCTTAGTCGCAATCGATCCACGAACACACTTTGTCAAAGCTTTGGTTGGTGGTGTAGACCCGAAAGCCAGCGAATTCAACCGCGCTACCCAAGCACAGCGTCAGCCTGGATCTTCCTTTAAACCTTTTGTGTATTATGCTGCCTTTGCTACTGGTAAGTATGCACCAGACTCTACGGTCGTAGACGCTCCAGTCAGCTATCGAGATGGTAACGGTTGGTACTATCCACGTAACTATGATGGTAGTTTTGCCGGCGCAATGTCGATTCGCACAGCCTTAGCACAATCACGTAATATTCCTGTGATTAAAATTGGCAAGACTATAGGCATGAATAGAGTCATAGAAACTTGCCGCACTTTGGGTATCAACAGTCCGATGGAACCTGTTACCTCTTTACCTTTAGGGGCAATTGGGGTGACTCCTTTAGAAATGGCTAGTGCTTACGCTACTTTTGCTAATTACGGTTGGCAGTCACCAACAACGGTAATTGCTAGGATTACGGACAGTAGCGGCAACGTTTTATTGGATAATACGCCTAAACCTCAGCAGGTACTAGATCCTTGGGCTTCAGCAGCGATTATAGATGTGATGCGCTCAGTTATGACTGATGGTACTGGTAAGGGTGCGGCCATAGACCGGCCAGCAGCAGGCAAAACTGGTACAACATCATCAGAAAAAGATATTTGGTTTGTCGGGACTGTACCGCAATTAACCACTGCTGTCTGGGTAGGTAGAGACGACAACAGGCAACTAGCTAGTGGTGCAACTGGTGGTGGGATGGTGGCTCCCATCTGGAAGGACTTCATGACGAAGGCTCTCAAAAATGTCCCAGTCGAAAACTTTAAATCTCCTTCTCAGTTTCCTCGTCCGAAAACCAATTAAATTCGGGGATTGGGAATTGGATATGGGAATCAAATCTACTTTATCTGTTATTTCCTCTGCTTTCCCTATTCCCCATTCCCTCATCCTTATTGCTGTTTTTCTAGCTCGGATTTCATCCTTTCTAGGGTCATGTGCATTTGATCAAACATTTGCTGTGGGGTGATACCAAACTGATTGAGTTGGGTTTTGAGTTGTTCTACGGTCATTTGCGCCATGAAATCTTCTGATAGCTCGAATCGCTTCATAAAGACGCGATAGCGATCCATCATATTTTCCATTTGCCCAATAAACAGCTTTTTACCCTCACGGTCAAATTTACCGTAGTTGTTACCCAGTTTAATCAGTGCTTGATAATCTTCAAACAACTGCTTTGCTTCTTGCTGAACTATCTCAGAATCGAAGAATCCCATGTGCCTCTATTCATCTGAGTGATAAAACTCAGTAGCCTATAGTTTTGCTGTTATCTATTTTTATTTTAGTCTAGAGGACTTGATTCCCAAAATAGCTTCGGGTGAAGTACGGCTTTTTACCGAAATTTCAACACTTGACTCAATTTTGCTTCGACGTTGACCAGGAACTTACTTAACCAGCCTGCAATGCCGATCGCCTTCGCTAAGGATACATGATCTGCGTGTAATTCTACGGGGATTTGCATCTGACTAGCATATTTTAATGCTAGTGGGTTTTGTGGGTTGAGTTTTAAAGCGTGACGAATATAAACTTTCGCCATCCCAATAAACTTTTGTTTTTGATGTATTACTCCCAACAAGGCATAGTAATCACTGTTATTGGGTTCTAGCTTGATGGCATCACGCAATTCCCTCACCGCCAATGACCAGTGGGATTGTTTAGAATATTCTATTGCCCGTTGATAGTGACGTTGAGCATAATTGATGGTAGATGCTGGAGAATTTTTAGTTTTATTTAATTTAGCTACAACTGTGTGATTTCTAGTGGGCGAAACTACTACAGCCTGAGATGCTTTATCTTTAGGGTTAAATAATGGTTGTGATTGTAAGTATAAGTAAGCTAAGTTCAATTCATTGAGCTTTTGGACAATGAATACAGATTGGTTGATTGTTTGATACTGAATTTTGGCGTAATCAGCGATCGCTTTTTCATAAAATAACTGGGCTTCTTGAAGAGACATCCCCATGAATTTCTGGAGCAAAGGATGACGCTCAGTTATGGCATTTTTTCCCCAGGTGATGGCTTTGGCGCGCAAATTCGCTAGGTTATCACTTCGCTTTTGAACATTCTTCAATTCAGCGTAAGCTGGGTTAATTAACCGCGTTAATATGGCTGTGAATAATTCTTTGTCTCCCTGGTTGCGGCTATCCTGGTCAGGATGTAACAGCTTTGCCAATATATAATAACGCTTCAGAATACTACGCTCATCTGCCGTTACTGCAAGTCCTAAAATAGCGTAGGGATCGTCTGATAGATGCTGGAGCAATTCTGTAAGTAGAGGAGTCTGTAACATCATGGTAGATAGGCCGCTAGGAATTTCAAGATAGCATTGGAGATGAGGTGATGGGTACTGGAGAGTTCAGATTAATACAATAGATTCATATTTGCTTCTTAGATCCAAGGGGAGGGTTAAAGTGGGGTGAAAAGGTATCTTTATATATAAATCGTAACTTTTCCCATACCCTCTAAATTTCATTTGTTCTCATGGGTTGTTACTCCAGGTCTTATACCAATTCGCAATTCGCTAACGCAATGGACTAACGTTCCGCTACGCTCTAAGCGCAGCTATGCCGCAGGCTTTACGCAATTAAAAAACTTATATGCAGCAAATATTCAGCATTTACATCTGTATCATGATTTTCGTGAAATGGTCTTAGGGTTTAGGGGTTGATGAGGGGTTTTCCTTAATTAGAATTCCCCTATGGCTGTCTGATGTTGACAATTGTGGTAGTCGTTGATCAATTAGGAATATGTTAATTAAGCGCAAAAGTAGAAGTGTGGCGGCTATTCTCGCCTTTGCTGGCACAGTTAGCTTTTCTGGATTACATAAGTTTTATTTAGGACAGCCACTTTGGGGTTTGTTGTATCTTGCGCTGTCGTGGACACCAATTCCCAAAGTGGCTAGTGCAATTGAGGGGTTTTGGTATTTAGCCCAAGATGAGGAAGCATTTGATCGCAATTTTAACTTTGGTCAGTCGGCTGCAAAAACCCCAGATGTAGGTAATCAAATCGGAGCGATCGCCGATGCTTTACGTGAGTTAGATAGTTTACGTCAAGAGGGATTGATTTCTGAGTACGAGTTTGAGCAGAAACGCCGTCAGTTGCTTGAGTAGGGATTGGGGATTGGGGACTGGGGATTGGGGAGACAAGGGGGACAAGGTAGGAGATGGGAAAAACTGTTCCCTGTTCCCTGTTCCCTGTTCTCTAATGACTAATGACTATTGACTATTGACTATTGACTATTGACTATTGACTACTAACTAATAACCAATGACTAATGACCAAAAAATTGGTTTATGCTGGAATATAGAGAAAGATTAAGAAATTTTAAATTCTGCTCCCAGTGTACTCATGCAATGTATTGTGAATCGCCGCGCTCAGTTTTCGGCAAGTCATCGCTATTGGTTGCCAGAATTGAGTCCAGCCGAGAACCTTGAGAAATTTGGTGCTTGCTCTAAATTTCCGGGACATGGACATAACTATGTCCTATTTATCTCTATGGCTGGAGAATTAGATGAATATGGCATGGTGCTGAACTTATCTGACGTGAAGCACGTAATTAAAAAAGAAGTTACCAGCCAACTAGATTTTTCCTATCTCAATGATGTCTGGGCAGAATTTCAACAAACTTTGCCTACGACGGAAAATATCGCACGAGTGATTTGGCAAAGACTAGCACCCCACCTACCGCTAGTCCGCGTACAGTTGTTTGAACATCCTGAACTTTGGGCAGATTATATAGGAAACGGAATGGAAGCTTACCTCTCTATCAGCACTCACTTTAGCGCAGCCCATCGGCTCGCAAGTCCCAATCTTAGTGATGAAGATAATCAGGAAATTTATGGTAAATGCGCCCGTACCCACGGACACGGACATAATTACCATTTAGAAGTCACTGTTAAAGGTGAAATTGATCAACGCACTGGAATGATTGTTGATTTAGGTGCTTTGAATCAAGTGATAGATGATTATGTGGTAGAGCCATTCGACCACACCTTTTTAAACAAAGATATTCCCTATTTTGCGGAGGTTGTACCAACGGCTGAGAATATTGCTTTGTATATTAGTAATTTACTGCGATCGCCCATTCAAAATTTAGGCGCGAAGCTCCACAAAGTCAAACTGATTGAAAGTCCCAATAATTCCTGTGAAATTTACTGCACAGATCCAGAATCAAATGTTGCTAGCACAGTTCAAAACCAACCAGTGTTAGCAAAAGTTTAACAATTCAAAATTCAAAATTCAAAATTCAAAATTAAAGACATTTTCAGTCGGGGATTTCAACCCCCACTGAAAATATGCTACGTATAGACGTAGGGGTCTTAAACCCTCTGATTTACGATAAAAACAAGAGACGCAAAATTTTGCGTCTCTTTGATTTCCACAGTTCCTAATCACATCAAAAACTGCTGGAACTATCCAATAAATCTTTCTTTTGTAACCAATCTTTACCTAGTTGAATACTGATATCAGAGTCAAGACTGCCGGTACTCTCTATTTTCACTTCACCAAAACCTAGAGAATTACGGATTGATTCGGCACCATTACCATCTCCCTGTTGAGCGATAATGTTAGTGACTTCTAGGGGTTCAGACCAGGGTTTATAAACGTAGATGTTACGATATCCGGCTTTTTCCAAAGCTTTGATTAATGGACGGAGTTGAGAGCGATCGCTGCCTGTGCTATCTTGAATTGCAATTCTTAACCTGGCTGGATCGGCAACTTGCAGTTCGGATGTTGACTCTACACCAAAGTGTTGTGCCATCAACTTGGTAATACCTCTTTTACTCGGTATCCAGTAGCTAGCGTCAAACTCGCCATTTTCGCTAAAGCGTCCAGGTAGCATAAACATTTGCATATTCGACCGATTAGTACGGACGCTAAAACCTACTAACGCCACTAGTTCTTCAACGGTTAAGTTGGTGTCAATATTATCTTTGACTACGTTGAGGATGTTTGGTAATTCTTTCCAGGTCATGGGGTTGAGGCTTTGGTCAATTAAAGCGCGAATGACCATTTGTTGACGCTGAATGCGGCCAATATCTCCTAGTTCATCGTGGCGAAAACGCAGTAATTGTAGAGTCTGATTGCCGTTTAGATGCTGTTTACCTGCTTTTAAATCAATATATAAGTGTTGGGAGTCATCACGATATTTCATATCTTTGGGGACATAGACTGTCACTCCACCCAAAGCATCAATGAGTTTTTCTACTCCTAAGACATTAATCCGAATGTAGCGATCAATCCCTGTACCCCCTAAAACGTTACTGACTGTTTTGGCGGTTAAAGCGGGGCCTCCTTCCACATTGGCAGCGTTAATTTTTCTTATCCCATATCCCTCAATTTCGGTGCGGGTATCTCTGGGAATGGACAACATGGCGATTTTTTTCTTCTCTGGTTCAAATTGCACCAGTAGCATGACATCCGATAGACCATCAAAGGAGTTAACTTGTGGTAAATATCGCAAATTTTTAGTTTCAGATGGAGGGTTCCGCACATCTGGCGGTAGGACACTCATTCCCATAACTAAAAGATTGACGGGACGAGTTAATTCGGAGAAGCGTAACCCACTACCCGCGATCGCGTCACTGTCAAAGACGGCTTCTTCTTGAGGACTTAACTCGGCTTGCTGTAATGGTGTGCTACTTAAAGATACGGCTAATAGCGCACCAGCTGTTGCTGACACCATAGCAATACCACTCATCCCCACCCAGAACCATAGCCAACGCCCAGATTTGGCATTTTTTCCCCTGGACTTGGAGGCGTTTGCTGATTGGTTTCCTTCGGTTGAAGTTCTTTGACTGGTCACAGACTTCCTCACACTTAACTGATTAATTTTAGGTAAATTTGCCGACTAACAATACAGATAAATCAACCCTTAATAGCTAACTTTAATAAACCATACTGACTTGTCAATACAGTGTTAACCACAACACTTATAGCAGGATTTTTTGTTCCTTGTGACAAATCTTTCCATGTTTCCTTGAAGTATGACAACAATTGACTCTGTTTGACTAGATGTAAACGAAAGATTTTTAGGGACTGGGAATAAATTGTATTGATGATTTTAAATTTTGTAATCGTGATTTTTGATAAAAATATTTAACCAGCATTGTTGACTATGGAAAAACACTGAGAGCATATGTAGCTTTCTTGTGAATTTTACCAGTTTATTATTCCCATAATTTGCGGGCTAAATTACTTAAACCTGGTAAGCGAAAAGACTTCCCTCTCAAAATCCTGAAAATTAGCCAGACACTCACCAAAAAAT
Organism: Nostoc sp. CENA543; assembly: GCF_002896875.1. Lineage (GTDB taxonomy): Bacteria > Cyanobacteriota > Cyanobacteriia > Cyanobacteriales > Nostocaceae > Trichormus. Next base: position 5,717,265 of record NZ_CP023278.1, on the reverse strand, counting down.
AACCAGATGTACAAAAGCTATTCAGGATTAACATTCGCAGTGCTAAAAAATCAGAAGTTGCTGCACCAGTGGCTAACAACAGATAGCTTAACAGCCAAGTAAACGCCAGAGTTATAGACAGACGACTGATAGCTAGTTGTTCCCGATTACCTTGACGGCGATAAATCGTCCAAAGGGAGGGGAAAAAACCAATCACAGGGATTAAATATAGAATTAACTGTGTTTTGGTGTTTTCTGCATCGTTTTGACAAGGTAGGGATTGGGTCATGTCTTCCCCAGTCTCATTTTTCCAGGTGCTATTCTCTTGATACAGTAGATGATCACTCGATTCCGAATTTTTCATAAGATGTTCGTCGAATCCTAAACTAGAGGGATGAATGAGTGTGATGTAGTTAGAGATAATAAGCTATAGATCGAGAATTTTATTGAGTTCTATCCCGCAATCGGTTTAAGATGCAGACACGCAAGCTATTCAACTGGTGGCAGACACTAACACCAATAGCAAGAATTGGGGCGATCGCACTGTTCGCTCCTCTGTTAGTTCTCAATGGTTGGGCATTTGCCGCAATTTTTAATTATTTCCACTCCTTAATAGTTATTCTAGTTGGAGCCTCAGTTTTAGCATTTCTGCTCAACTATCCCGTTAGCTGGATGGAGTATCACGGTGCAAAACGAGAGCAAGTCGCAGTTTTAGTGTTTTTACTGGCTCTATCGGTGCTTTTGGCTTTGGGGGTAACTTTGTTTCCCTTGGCTCTTACCCAGGCGCAACAGTTAGTAGCACGCATTCCAGAGTTAATTGATTCTGGGCGATCGCAATTGATGATGTTGAATGAAAAAGCCGAAGTGATAGGTTTACCTGTAAACCTAGATGCTTTGGTAGTACAAATTAATGATCGTGTCAAGGGGCAACTACAAGCGATCGCCGGTCAAGTTTTAAATCTGGCTGTGGTGACATTCACTAGTCTGCTGGATTTTCTGTTGACGATGGTGTTGACTTTTTATCTTTTACAGCATGGCGGCGAACTCTGGGAAAGTTTAGTGGAGTGGCTACCCACCAGATTCCGTGAGCCATTTTCTCAAACGGTACGTTTAAGTTTTCAAAATTTCTTTATTACCCAGCTCATCTTATCTACTTGCATGGCTTCAGCCTTAATTCCGACGTTTTTATGGCTGAAAGTCCCCTTTGGGTTATTGTTTGGCTTGACGATTGGGATTATGGCTCTTGTCCCCTTTGGCGGTTCTGTCGGGATTGCGCTGACTACTTCCTTGGTGGCTTTGCAAGATTTCTCAATGGGAGTCAAAGTTTTGATTGCGGCTGTGATTGTACAGCAAATTCTCGAAAATTTGATTGCACCCCGTATTTTAGGCAGTTTTACAGGTTTAAATCCGGTATGGGTATTAATTTCTGTGTTAACTGGAGCGAGAATTGGCGGACTTTTAGGTGTAATTGTTGCTGTTCCTACGGCTGTAATTATTAAGACTGCTCTTAGTGCTTTGCGTCTTCCTACTTTAATTCATGATGCGGAGGAAACTACTACAGCGATCGCACCTGAAGATAATCCCAAACCAGAGTCTAAAAATCCCCTGAGTGTTGCAGAACAGCCGACTTTACCGTAAGCAGGATCAAGGCTGTATTAGTTTGGTGAGGAAGTATCCAATTAAATAGTATTCATTACTGGGACTCTGTACAGATGCTTTTTGGTGAAGAGTCCCAGTTTTTTGTCTGTTTTTTTTCGGAATTTTGGGACATTAATAATTTAATTTTTGACTTTTCATAGAGTTTGGAAAACCCCTCTTAATGTAATTATTTGTGTACGCAAAAGTCTTATAACCTTGTTCCAGATCATTTTGATCCCCCCTAACCCCCCTTGAAAAAAGGGGGGAACTAGAATCGTAGTCACTCTTTTTAATTTAAGGACATAAAAGTCACACTTGAGTCTAATAAAATTTGCTTAAAAAGTATTGTCTATTCGTAATTACTTCTGAAAGCGCAGATATGTTAATTAATCAAGCTGGGCTATGACCATCTCACCAACGCCGGAAATATGAAAATTAAATTGAATTCTCAGAATGTTTTTGATTATTTATTTGAGCATAAAATCTTAGATAAATCAATCTCTCCATCTGCGGTTAAAGTGGAAGCGATCGCCGCTAAAAATTTCAATTTATTACTCAGTTTACCAGAAAATAAAAAGCTCTTGATTAAACAGGAAAGAGCCAATCAAGTCGGCAAGGTACAAAATGAGTTTTTATATGAGTGGCAAACGCAGGATTTAATCCAGCACTTTCCTGAATTAAGTTATTTACAAGTATATTTACGTAAGTTAATTCACTACGATCAAGATAATGCTATTCTCATTTTTGAGTACCTTGATAATTATCAAGATTTAAATGAATTTTATAGTGATCAGAATATATTTCCCCAAGAGATAGCTAGTCAAGTCGGTAAACTCATCGCTACTGTTCACCGAGCAACATATAATCAGCAAAAATATCGAAATTTTTTAGCTCAATATCCCCAAAATATTTACAGCAATCCTGTACATTACCTAATTAATAAATTAGAGCGAGTCACACCAGAAGTTTTTGCGATCGCTCCTCCCGATGCTCTGAAATTTTTAGCATTCTATCAGCGATACGAAATCCTGGGTAAAGCAGTTAAAGAACTTGCTAATTCACTGCATCCTTGCTGCTTAATTCATAATGATCTCAAGCTCAATAATCTGCTACTAGCTAATGATTGGGAAAACGCAAATGCAAATGCGATTCGCCTCATTGATTGGGAACGCTCCACTTGGGGAGATCCAGCATTGGATTTAGGTAAACTCATCGGTAGCTATCTGCTGATTTGGCTGAATAGTTTACTCTTTAGTCAATCTCTCACTATTGAACAATCCTTAAGATTAGCGAATACACCACTAGAAAAAATTCAACCTACTATTGCAGCTTTAACCCAGGCTTATCTCCAAGAATTTCCAGAAATATTAGTAGATAGACCAAATTTTATCCCACAACTCATACAATGTGCTGGTTTTGCCTTGATTCAACAAATTCGTGTGATGCTGCACTATCAAAGCACCTTTGATAATACTGGAATTTGCTTACTACAAGTAGCTAAAAGTTTGTTATGTCGTCCTGAACAATCAATTCCCACTATCTTTGGTAATGCTGCTCGTGAATTCATCAATCAGCCTGCGATCGCTTAAGTAAATTACTTTCTAAAAACTATGATGCAATTACTTAATTTTTTCCAAATATCCAATCAAGGAACTGTCAACACTTCATTAATTGACACATTACAAGACATTACTCAAAAAATTGCCATCCATGCTGATTTTTCCATCCATCACCCTCATTATCAACCTTTGGCACTTGCGCCTAATATGGTTGAATGTTTTTCTCAAATGCCACCAGAAACTCAAAAACAATATCTCAGTCTACAATTACGTACTTATATTTACGGCATTTATTATAATGGCTCTCTTCAATCTAAGTTAAGACTCGATCAAACACCATCCAACCAACGTTTAGATGTTGAAAATCATGCTTTTTCGGATATAGACGCTGACTTTCATCAACAAATCGATGCCAATAACTACGGTACAGGATATTTTGACGCAAATTGGCAGATTATCAAACAAGAAGATGACGGTAATTTAGTTGTCACCAAAAAAGGATTAAAACTACATATAGAACGCGCCAAACATCTGTCCCAATTACAACAAAATGCAAATGTTGGTGATAGTGTATCGATTAAAATGCCCAAAAGTTTGCTCACAAAAGGCTTTTATATGGCTGTAGGTGATGCAGGAGCAAATTATGGACAAAATCTGGATATTCGTCCTATTATGGTCAGAATTTATCTGAATTTGACTAGTAGAGGTGCAATTGCTCTGATGGGAGCAATATCCCAGGCTCTCAATGAAATTAGCATACCTTTTAGTTTCAAGGTTTTGTATAATCCAGGTGATTACGGGCGTTATGATTCAGGAGTGCTGTACTTCGATAAAAGAGACTATGCGACTATTCGTCCGATCATTCAAAGCATATACAGCAGTCATCAGCAATACTTCCAACCCCAAGTGCCATTATTTACCAAATACCTCGCACCAGGAATGGGACTAGCGGAAGAAGTAGCGCAAAAATTGACAAATCAGGAAAGTTTCGGAATGCACCGTTGCCAATTAATTGCCAATGGATTGTTATTATCCTGGGAACAGGGAAATCAATTACCAGAAGAGAGAATGAAATCGATAATTGAGCAATTTTCTAGTATGGGAATTGACATGGAGCGTACATACTTAAACCCTGACTCAGAAGATATCTACCAATTCTAAGAATTAAGGGGTTAAGTAATTCTAAATGCCAAAAATATTTAAAGTAGTTGTCTAATCAAGACTCAGCAACTCTTTTACCCAAATCCAATACCCTCTTGTGGCAAACTGTCTCTACCTGGCACAACAATTTATGATATAATAATCTGTCTGGAAGTTGAAGTGTGTTAGCACCAGCTTTTCTGCGCTAGGATTGAAAGATAATTAAATGTACACTACCGAATTAGGCAGTTGCATACATAATCGCTATTATGGCATAACCTTTACGGAGACTAGAACCAGGAACAAATCAGCATGGTCAATCAGAACTTAACCGCTACAGAAATTGGATTTACTCACGAAGATTTTGCTGCCCTCTTAGACAAGTACGATTATCATTTTAGCCCCGGAGATATCGTACCAGGTACAGTTTTTAGTATAGAACCGCGTGGCGCTCTGATTGACATTGGTGCTAAAACAGCAGCATATATACCTATACAAGAAATGTCTATAAACCGGGTTGATGCCCCGGAAGAAGTTTTACAATCCAACGAAACCAGGGAATTTTTCATCCTCACCGATGAAAATGAAGATGGACAGTTAACCCTTTCCATCCGTCGGATTGAATATATGCGTGCTTGGGAGCGTGTTAGACAGCTACAAGCAGAAGATGCTACCGTGCGTTCAGGCGTATTCGCCACCAACCGTGGGGGAGCATTGGTGAGAATTGAGGGTTTACGTGGTTTTATCCCTGGTTCTCACATTAGCACCCGCAAACCAAAAGAAGATTTAGTCGGTGAAGAACTGCCTTTAAAATTCTTGGAAGTAGACGAAGAACGTAACCGTCTAGTTCTATCTCATCGTCGCGCGTTAGTTGAACGCAAGATGAACCGCCTGGAAGTAGGCGAAGTAGTTATCGGTACAGTGCGCGGTATAAAGCCTTACGGTGCATTTATTGACATCGGTGGTGTTAGTGGCTTGCTGCACATTTCAGAAATTTCTCACGAACATATCGATACACCCCACAGTGTGTTCAATGTGAATGATGAAGTTAAAGTCATGATCATTGATTTAGACGCTGAAAGAGGTAGAATTTCTCTGTCTACTAAGCAGTTAGAGCCAGAACCCGGCGATATGATTAAAAACCGTGATTTGGTTTATGATAAAGCCGAAGAAATGGCAGCTAAGTACAGAGAACAAATGCTGGCTAAACAGCAAGGTATTACTCTCCCCGTAGAAGGTGCAGAAGAGATTAGTGCTGTTGAAGAAGAAATTCCCGCAGCTACCGAAACTGAAGAATTAGTGGAAGAGATTCCCGCAGCGATTGAAGAATAATAAACTACTTTAATTCAAAACATTAAAGCATTAAGAAAAGAGGGGAAATCCCTCTTTTTTTATGGTTAATGAAAAACTTTGAGAGGAGGGAAATATTTTGCTGACTATTCATTGTGGAAATGCCAAGTTTGAACACATTCAAGCAATTTTCTTTGACAAAAATGGTACTTTAGAAGACTCGGAAGTTTATTTGCGATCGCTCGGACAAAAAGCCGCTAGGTTAATCGATGCTCAAATCCCTGGAATTGGCGAACCATTGTTAATGGCCTATGGGATTAATGGCAACACTTTAGATCATAGGGGATTAATGGCAGTCGCCAGCCGTCGAGAAACAGAAATCGCCACTGCCGCCTATATCGCTGAAACTGGTAGAGGTTGGTTTGAATCGTTAAAAGTAGCGCGTCAATATTTAGATGAAGCGGAAAAATATACTAACACAACCCCCGCACCCCTATTTCCAGGTACTCTAGAGGTTTTACAGTACCTCTCATCAGCTGGGTTAAAGCTGGGTATTTTGTCCGCAGCTCCCACCGCAGAAGTAAAAGATTTTGTAGTCAGATATCAATTAACTGATTACATCCAAGCCCAAATAGGTGTAGATGAGGGGTTGAGTAAACCAGATCCAGCTTTATTTATTCACGCTTGTCAAGTTTTGGGGGTAGAAGCAAAACATACTTTAATGGTAGGTGATTCCGTGGGCGATATGCAAATGGCGCGCCATGCTCAAGCTGCAGGTTGTATTGGCATTACTTGGATAGACAAACCAGATAATGTTCAAGGTGCTGATGTGGTAATTCACAGACTCGATGAAATTCAAATTACCAGCCAGTGAATCAATTCAAAATTCAAAATACCCTACGGGAAGCAAGCTACAAAATTCAAAATTCAAGACAGCCAGTCACAAGGGGGAGTGGCGTGGGCGGGTTTCCCGACTTGAGAGAATTGGCATTAGATTTTTTCTCCACCAGGGGCGAAATTTTAAACCTAACTTTTTTTGATAAACCACCATAATAGGAATTAGATATCTCATGGAGGAAATCTGATGCTCCAAATTAAACATCAATTCCAAAGTTTTGAGGAATACCTATCCTATGATGATGGTACAGATAAACTCTATGAGCTATTTAATGGTGAGTTAATTGAGATGCCCCCAGAATCAGGCATTAATGTAGAAATCGCGACATTTTTATTAATTCAGTTTGCTTCATTCTTAGGTTACAAAAGAGTGCGGGGACATGGTTTGGAATTAGAAGTCAGAGGCGAACCGAGAAACCGTTATCCTGATTTAACTATTATTCGAGAAGAACATATTCAACAGTTAGCACAGCGTAATACTATTCGCCTGACTATGCTACCGCCCCTACTAGTAATAGAAGTAGTTAGCCCAGGGGAATTACAACGACATCGAGATTTCATCGCCAAACGGATACAGTATCAAGACTGTGGTATTCCTGAATATTGGATTATTGACCCAGAAGCGAAAACTGTTTTAGTTTTAGAATTAACTGGTAATACTTACACAGAATCTGGTAATTTCGCTGGTGATGATTTAGTCGTTTCTCCTCAATTTAGTCAGCTAAATCTGCAAGTTTCCCAAATCTTTGATGCTGTGGAGAAAGATGGAATTTAATATACATATTATTGCTTATCTGTCAAATTTAACATAACAAAACTTTCCCCGTTGGCAAAAACTCATGCAAAACTCAGAAACTACATTACAACTGCGCCTCTGGACAGTGGAAGATTACCACCGGATGGCTGAGGCGGGGATTTTTGGTGCTGAGGAAAGAGTTGAACTCTTAGAAGGAAAAATTATTTGGATGGTCGCCAAAGGAACAGCCCATCGGTCGGCGGTGGGGAGAACAGACTATTTAATCAAAAACAAGCTGGGAGAACGCGCTTGGGTATCTATTCAAGACCCTATCAGGTTAAATGAACGATCTGAACCAGAACCTGATATTGCAGTTGTCAAGATAGACCAATTGGACTACGCAGATCATCACCCTACGCCATCTGAAGTGTATCTTGTTATTGAAGTGGCAGATAGCAGCCTGAAACTAGATTGTGAAATTAAAGCCAAAGCTTACTCACAAGCTGGAATTTCCGATTACTGGGTGTTAGATGTAGTGAGTCGTCAACTATACGTTTTCCGTGAACCGAGTCCAGAAGGCTACCAAAGTAGATCAATTTTGGCAGAAGATAAAGCGATCGCACCCTTACATTTTCCTGATGTAGAGATTCTGGTGTTAGAGATGTTACCACCAGTGATTAGCAATTTATAGGAAGCGATCGCCTGATTTAATACTAGTAGGCGATCGTTTTTTTTCAACTAGGGTTACAAGAGTAGTAAAATTTCACAATTGTCCCTAAGCTTTTGTATGCCAGGGGCCTGTAATAGCAAGAGTAATACCAGGGCTTTGGATATTCACAAATAGAATCTTACCATCGGGAGAGAAGCAAGCTCCGCAAAATTCACTGGTATTGAGAGCATTACGCGCAAAATTATAGAGTTTCCCATCAGGTGTTACACCTCTTAGGTACTGTTCTCCGCCCCCATCTTCGCAGAGGATGAGATCCCCAAAAGGTGCGACAACAATGTTGTCAGGAGCATCAAGCTCATCTCTAGATGTAGACTCTACAAACAGTTCGATAGTCTCATCTTCAGGAATGTAAAGCCAAACTTGACCAGCACCAATTGCACCGCCACTTGTACAGCAGAAGTAAAGTTCACTCTTACCAGTGTTTTTGTTTTTGCCATACCAAATGCCTTCTCCGCGAGCAAAACGAGCTGCGCCCAAAGTCCGACCTTGCACTCTCACATTATCTACTGTAGTTGGGTTTGGCTCAGGAATAGTTACCCAATCTACAGAAAGTTTTTGGAAGGGTTGAAAGCCAAAAGTTGAGGTGTTGACTTCTGGGTAATCTTTTATTCTCAGAGCTTGAAGAGTGCCACCTTCTGCTAATTTGCCGGGTACTTTGGGGATAAAACGATAGAAGAGACTATTCGAGGCATCTTCAGTCTCATATACAATACCAGTTTTGGGATCTACAGCTACAGCCTCATGATTAAACCGTCCCATATCAACTAAAGGTACTGGCTTAACAGGAGATGTGGCACTTGCTGGAACTTCAAAGTTGTAGCCGTGTGGTTTGGTCAAGCCATTACTTCCATTGGGGATATCTACGTTCTCTTCACAGCTAATCCAAGAACCCCAAGGTGTTGGGCCACCTGCACAGTTACGGATAGTTCCACCCAGAGAAGCAAAGTGTTTGATTAACTGACCATTTTGATTAACAACCAGAGTTGTTGTACCACCTCTAGCAATCGCATCGTAGGGTTCTGGCACTTGTGCGCGTAACCCAGTTAAACCAGGGCTAAGTTCGTGGTTACGCACTAAGATGATTGTGTTTCTGGGGCCGGCAAATGCAGCCATCCCATCGTGTGAACCAGGCACTCTAGAACCATCGTTCATGAGGTCGTTGGTGCGAGAGAAGGTTGTATAGCTAAATCCGGCTGGCAAATCTAACAATCTGTTGGGATCTGAACGAAGTGGCCCATATCCTATTCCAGCAACTTGGCCAAAAGCTTTTCTCGCAATCAGACCTTCTAAGGGAGAAGCCAACACAGTACCAGCAGCACTTGCACCCGCTAATGTAAAAAATTTGCGTCTTGATAATTGCATAAAGATTTTTTGGTTACATCAAATGCCAGTTAGAAGTTAGTTAGTTTTGATTAAGGTGAGGTAATGATTGATTTAACTAATAGTTTTGAATCCAGGAAATAGATGCTAATAGGAATAGCAAAGTATGAAAATTATAAAGATTTTTGCTTGTTTTAATGTGTATTGATTGGAAAACAATACTTGTTTAATAATAGATTAAGATTGAATTAATAGACATTAAAAAACAATCTAAAATATTTTTGTTATTTATGTTTTTCAGAAAAAATAAATATAAAAACTTTGAACAGAATGAATCTAGTGGTAGAATTTCCGCAAAGGTGATTTAAAGATTAATTAATCCTATTCGGCGTAATTTTAATTACGAATAAACAAATAAAAACGTATCTGGATATGATGCACAATTTGCGCTGTTCATCTGTTCCATGAGGGTTTACGTGTTTATTTGGATTGATTAATCTGCTTTTTGTATATCACCTTTGTCATAAAAATCAGCGTTTTTTGTTTATAAATAGCAAAAAACTTGATGGTTGCGACCACATCAGAATTTACTAGCATTATCAAGACAATGAAAAGTATTTGTAACCGAATCACAGCTAAAGTAGCCGTTATTGCTGTTACCTCAATGGCTGCTTTATTTAATGTTGAAAGTGCTGATGCTGCTGCATTTAAGCTGGATTGGAGGGGAGATCAAGGTTATACAGCCACAGGAGAATTCAGCTATGATGACATTTATCAAGGCAGTGTCATCTCTAAAGATCAGCTGAGTGAGTTTGCGATTTCCTTCTTTGACCCCAGTGGCAATCTTCTTCAGGCATTTAATTACAGTTTGCCTAATCCTGCTGATACGAGTTTTAATTTCAACTTTGATACAGTTACCAAAAAAGTATTGCAAACTGGTAACTTTGACACAGCCAATGGTTTTGATTTAGGGATTGACTTCAACAGCACAGTTTCAGGTTTATATTTCTACACCTACGTAAATCCAGAAGAAGGACTAGAAACCGCTAGAATTTTCTTAAAAGATGACCTGTCTCCCGAAATTTGTGATACTTTCCCCAATTGTCGCTTAGATAATGGTGGTCAGTTAACAGCTACATTGATTCCTGAACCTGGAGCAATTTTAGGTTTATTGGCTGTCGCATCATTAGGAAGCCAATTACTCAAGAAAAAGCCAGCATCTATCTAGTCAGTCAAACTGAAAAATAGAAGCTAGCCTGATTGAAACAGTATTTGACTACTTTATACATTAAGCCTGCAACAGCAGGCTTTGTTTATGTAGCTGAATGATTCAGCGAATTACAGGTGATCTCAAAATATTTTTGCTGCGATCGCTCACTCATTTTATGACCATGTGATAACATCACGGGTGAAAACTTTGTGACCAGCATTTTGACTGCTGATCTAGCCCAAGTTCCATCCCAACATTTGCTCAAAACGCCTAAAATTCAGAAAAGTCACCTTGTATTAAGAATTGTGTTTTAAGAATTATGTATTTCCCCGTTGGCAGCTTACAATCAATTTTGGACAAACCTAGAGGATTTGTAGGGAGCGTAACACATTAGAGCGCGGATTTCAGGTAATTTATTCCTGATTTCACAATTTCGTTAGTTTTAAGGTTTATGTTAGATTTAAAATCTTTTTTATAATCAAGACAGAAATCTTTGTATCTACCAAAGGTTCTTATTTATCCTTAATAAGTAGTAATAATTTTTTAAGAATGCCGAGGATTCTTGTCATAGACGATGACCCAGCAATTTCAGAACTCGTTGCCGTCAACTTGGAAATGGCTGGCTACGATGTAAGTCAAGCCGAAGATGGAATTAAAGGTCAAGCCCTAGCTCTCCAGTTGCAACCAGACTTGATCATGCTTGATCTGATGTTGCCAAGAGTGGATGGTTTTACAGTTTGTCAACGCCTGCGTCGGGACGAACGTACAGCCGAAATACCCGTTTTGATGCTGACTGCCCTTAGTCAAACTCAAGATAAGGTAGAAGGTTTCAACGCTGGCGCAGACGACTATCTCACCAAACCCTTTGAGGTGGAAGAAATGCTGGCGCGAGTCCGCGCCCTACTGCGACGGACTGACCGCATTCCTCAAGCTGCAAAACATAGCGAAATTTTGAACTATGGCCCTTTAACCCTAGTTCCAGAAAGATTCGAGGCGATTTGGTTTCACCAAACGGTAAAACTTACTCACCTTGAATTTGAATTACTGCATTGTTTGCTGCAACGTCATGGTCAAACCGTCTCACCCAGTGAAATCCTCAGAGAAGTTTGGGGATACGACCCTGACGATGACATAGAGACCATTCGTGTGCATATCCGTCACCTCCGAACCAAGCTAGAACCTGATCCCCGCCACCCTCGCTATATTAAAACTGTGTATGGTGCGGGATACTGTCTAGAATTGCCCAGCCTCCCACCATCAAGTGAGGGTGCTACCACATCAGTAGTTGAATGAAATCTTGCTCAATTTCCTGAACAATGGAACAGAGGAAGGTGCAGTTTGCAATGTAGGGAATTACGGTAGATTCTACTCTTCAAGCAGTCGCCCTGCGCGTGTCTAGATGTCTCTGTATTGATTACCCTACAAGTAAGCTTTACTCGCAAATTGACAAACACATCGCTACAAATCAAAGCTAAATCTTGCTGAAACTAAATAGCACTCCCTATTGGCAGAATCTAGGGAGTGCTATTTAAATTGGGGAATGGGGAATGGGGAATGGGAAATTAATAGACAAGGTGGACAAGGTAGATTGTACCCTAATGCCCAATGCCCAATGCCCCATGCCCTAGAATTAGGGTGCTAAAGCGTTACCGCGCAGCAAACTACCAATGGTTTTGGCGGTAATCTTTAACTGAGTGATGGGGTTAGCGGGGACGACTGTTTTATACAGATAGCTATCAAAGGTCAGCTTTTGGACATCCAAGTCAGCGCACATTTCGACGAATGCTTCGCGGGTTGCGTCGGAACGATAGAAGACTGTTTGTAGGATGTCGAGGACTTTGTAAGTGAGTCCGTATTTTTTATCCCAGCGTTGGAGATACAGCTTGATTTCTTTTTCGGTGGGAATGCGGCTACCGTTTTGGGAAACTTCCACAATGGTTTCTGCACACATTCTTCCAGATTTAGCAGCAAAGTAAATCCCTTCACCAGAAGATTTGGTGACATAGCCTGCTGCGTCTCCCACTAGGGCAATTCGTCCTACAACACGACGGGGACGGGGATGTTCAGGGATGGGATGGGCTTCTACTTTGATGATTTTACCACCTGCTAGTTTTTCGGTAGCACGGGCGCGGATACCAGCTTGCAGTTGTTTGATGCTGGCTTTGTTAACGTGCATGGTGCCGGTTCCCACCGCAACGTGATCATATTTGGGGAATACCCAAGCGTAGAAGTCTGTGGAAACGTCGTTACCAACGTACATTTCGGCAAGTTCGTTGTAGTATGCCATTTTATCTTCGGGCAGGCGAATTCGCTCTTGGAATGCGATCGCATAGTTATAATCCCCAGCATCCATTTCTTTCGCTATGCGGGAATTAGCACCATCCGCCCCGATAATCAAATCCACTTTCAGGCTTTTAGCAATCCCTGTTGCAGCACCTTCACTATGATCAACATAGTGAATAGTATATGGATCAGTGTTATTTGATGGTATATCTACTTTATGAACAGTGGCATTAATTAAAACCGCACCCAATTTCGCCGCCCGATTCCGCAAGAAGCCATCTAGCACTTCGCGGCGGCACATTCCTATATATTCTTCTTGATTTAATAGATTGATATCAACCTCACGATTGGAAGGTGAAATCATTTTCATCTTCCGCACTTGCCGATCAATAATTTCTGGTGGTAGATCAAATTCACTCACCATGCACAGAGGTATCGCACCCCCGCAAGGCTTGGCGTTATCGAGCTTACGCTCAAACAGGTAGGTTTCAATCCCAGCCTTTGCTAGTGTTTCAGCAGCAGAGGAACCAGCTGGGCCTGACCCAACAACAGCAACCCGTAGTGTCAAAGGTCTTCTCCCAATCTTCACATTTACCGTTTACCGAAAGCATCGTACCACGGTCTTTTGGCTGATTTCTCGCTCTCCCTTCAGGTTTTGACATAAATGCAACATTCCTTAATATTTCGATACAAAGTTTAGGGTATTGGGGTAGATAAGGAGGGCAAGGGAGGAGTAATGAGTGGTGAGTAATGAGTGGTGAGTAATGAGTGGTGAGTAATGAGTAATGAGTAATGAGTAATGAGTAATGAGTAATGACTATTGACTATTGACTATTGACTATTGACTGTTGACTATTGACTATTGACTATTTGTGGAACTTTAGATTGTGGTAGCTGTGGTAACTAAAATCGCGTATTAGTGTGGGTATAAAAGGGATTTATTAGGTATAATTTTTTGTATTATGACCGAAATACTACCCTTAGTCTGATTACCTATTAAGGTATATTATGCCTGACAATCTTGAAGCCAGTTTTTTTAAAGAAGTTCGGAAGCTGAAGCAGAAACAAAGAAAACTCTTGATGTGGAGAGTGGGATTAATACTGCTTCTCTTGATTTTAGTGAGTGGGCTAGCATATTCATGTTATCAAGGTGCTTCTATCCTACTTACAGGTAATTTAATCACTGGTATATCAATATTGATATTTAGTGTTTTGGGACTAGTTTTAGTTGTCAGATTATTAATCTTTCTAATCAAAAATCGTCAAATTTTAGAATATAGTAACCACCCATTATTGACATCAATATCTTGGCAGTTTAGCCGATTAAAACAGGTAAAAAGAAAATATGTTTTGGGTTGGGGTTTACTGTTAATCGCACTCATTTATCAAAGTAATCCATCATTTATTCACCAACCAATTAATAATTTTATTGACTTTGTAGTGCATAAACCTGCGCCACCCACATTAAATTCACCTTGGCCGTGGAAAGATCATGAGGCAATTCATCCAGTTGTTGCAAATATGCCAGCCAATATAGAAACAACTATTGAATCTGTTGCTCGATATATTGCTCAAAATGAATCAGACCCATATTTACGAATTAAAGCTATCCATGACTATGTTGTTAGCCGCGTCACTTATGATTTAGATGTGCTGAAAACAGGAATACGTCCGTCTCAAGATGCTCAAACCGTATTCCGCACACACAAAGCAGTATGTGAGGGCTATGCTAATTTATTTATGGCTTTGGGTCAAAGCATGGGTGTAGATGTTGTCTATATTAGCGGAAAAATTCGTCGGGATTTAGCTCCTATAGACTTAATTCCTAAATTGTTTAGACTCTTAAATTCTGATTATGACTGGACTAATCATGCTTGGAATGCAGTCAAAATTTTAGATAATTGGCAATTAGTTGATACAACTTGGGATGATGGTAATTCTAGTGAATTCGGTTCTTCATATAGCACAAACTACCTGATGATCCCGCCTCAAGTCATGAGCATAAGTCATTTTCCTAAACATTTAAACTGGCAATTGTTACAACATCTAGAAGATTACAATACCTTTGAAAATAAACCAGTTATCACACCTCAATTTGCTATAGATAAATTAACGTTGGTTTCTCCCACTGAATATCAAACAAAGGTGCAGAAAAGTGCTGAAATTAAAATTGCTACTTATCCTAGTTACCAGAAGAGGATAGTTGCTCTGTTTACTAAAGTACAAACAACAGAATCTTCATCTTGGGATTTGCCCAGTTCTGGAGATTTCTTGGAAAGTGATAAAAATCAACAAATAAAACAACAAGATATCGGCAGATGTCGCAGTCAAATCAATGCAGCTAAGGAGACTCAAATTTCTTGTCAGTTTCCAAACACGGGTGATTATCAGGTGTTTTTGTTTAGTTTAGAAGGTAAAGCAAACGTTGACTTTCTGGGTCAATTGAAATTTCAGGTTCTAGGTAGCTAATCTTTCAGCTTAAATAGTCATCACTCAGCACTCTGACTTTTCACGGTATCTAGACAACCTCTCTCTAAATCTCTCTCCTGCGAGGAGAGAGACTTTGAATTTCAGGATCGGAAGTTATATTTTCCGTAGACTTTTCCACATAATAATGAAAAGTCAGATCAATACTCAGCACTCAAAACTCAAAACTCAGCACGGGCTAAACGCCGCGCTACCGCTAACAGCACCGGCTAAACGCCCCGCTACCGCTAACAGCACTCACTACTACTGAACAAAATCTTATTTATCCAAACAGGGTTAAGTATGGTATATGTAAGATACGGTAATCCTAGCAATGATCCGTACTTAGAGTTGCAGAGGTACAGAGTTTGTGGGCATAGTAGTTGAAAACGTATCCAAGCAGTTTGGCAGTTTTAAAGCTGTTGATGAGGTTAGTCTAGAAATTGAAAGTGGCTCACTAGTGGCTTTATTGGGGCCTTCCGGTTCTGGTAAATCTACTTTACTGCGTTTAATTGCTGGTTTAGAAACTCCAGATAGCGGCAAGATTATTCTCACGGGCAAAGATGCCACACATCAAAGTGTGCAAGAAAGAAACATTGGATTTGTGTTTCAACACTATGCACTATTTAAGCATCTCACTGTGCGGCAAAACATTGCTTTTGGCTTAGAAATTCGTAAAACTCCGGTAAAAAAGGTGCAGGGGCGTGTAGAGCAGTTGTTAGAATTAGTGCAGTTGAGTGGATTAGGCGATCGCTATCCTTCACAATTATCTGGTGGACAAAGACAACGCGTAGCTTTAGCTAGAGCCTTAGCTGTAGAACCGAGTGTATTACTATTAGATGAGCCATTTGGGGCTTTAGATGCCAAAGTTCGTAAAGATTTACGTGCTTGGTTACGTCGTCTTCATGATGAAGTTCATGTCACTACAGTTTTCGTTACCCATGACCAAGAAGAAGCAATGGAAGTTTCTGATAAAGTCGTGGTCATGAACAAAGGAAGAGTCGAACAAGTAGGAACACCGGCGGAGATTTATGATAATCCTGCTAGTGCTTTTGTGATGAGTTTTATCGGGCCAGTTAACGTCTTACCTAGCACATCAAAGATTTTCCAAAGTACAGGATTTGATTCACCACACCCAGAGGTATTTTTACGACCACAAGATGTGGTGATTCAAAAGCAATCTAATGGCACAACTGCGCCTGCAACAGTCACTCGCTTAATTCACCTGGGCTGGGAAATTCAGGTAGAGTTAACACTAGATGATGGTCAAGTGGTGAATGCTCATTTAACACGCGATCGCTTCAACGAATTAGAGTTAGAAGCACAGCAAAAAGTTTATGTAAAACCCAAGGATGCTAAATCCTTCCCTTTGTATTATTCTATTTAAATTTTGTTAACTGTTGACTGTCACAACAGAAATACCTCTAGCTTTGGTGTTAGGGGTATTTTGAGTTATGTTCACAATTTTATCTCTTTCCACAGTCGTCAATTCTAATTTGCTTTGCCATAATGATTGGTCTAATTAGCAATTATTGATGGCTGAGTAATAATGATAAATAAGCAAGTCAAAATTCACCAGCTTCTTGGTATCGAAGGTGCAACCTTATTGGTTTTTACTACAGATGACTGTTGGCAGTTTCGAGTCTTAACTGTAGGTGGTGCGGTGTTTGGAGAACGTAAAATCTATTTCACACCCCATACAGCCGAAAAAGCTGCAAGGGAATGGATTCATGAGGACTGTGAAGACTAAATATTTGTACTTAAGCCACAGGGTGCGATCGCAATTTAATCTTATTTAGATTGATATTTATATCAGTATTAATTAATCTGACGGGTAATTTTAAATTTAGATGATAATTTTATAGGAGAGGTATTAATAATGCAAAAACTATTACTTTCGTTCTTGCTAGTGATGATGATGGTGATGGGGTTGATTACAGGAATTAGTGCGTCATCTGCCATTGCTGAAACTTTAGTAACACCACAAGTAAAAGTTTATCGTAGTCCCAGTTGTAGCTGTTGTGGTAATTGGCTAGACCACATTCAAAAGCAAGGATTCAATATCCAAGCAGATATCAAAACTGACGACATAGACGCAATTAAAGAAAAATACAATTTGCCCCCAGAATTAGCATCTTGTCACACAGCAATTATCGATGGCTACGTTATGGAAGGACATATTCCCGCCGAAGATATCAAGCGTTTTCTCCAACAAAAGCCACAAATTGCAGGTTTAGCCGTTCCTGGAATGCCTGTAGGTTCCCCAGGTATGGAATTAGGCAATGAAAAAGACTCATTTACCGTCATGGCATTTAACCACAAAGGAGAAACCCAAGCCTTTCAAAAACACCAAGGAAATAAGCAATAGAAAAAGTCGCTGACTAATGACTAATGACTAATGACTAATGACTAATGACTAATGACTATCAACAATCTGAGTTATTGCTGAGAAAGTGGTGAAAAATTCGTTGCAAATTCCCCTGAATTTCTCAGCCAAGCTTTAACTTTGCATCACTTGAAAGTTGCTGAGTACCGCGATACTAAGAACAACTCACAAAAGCAACTTATACCGAATTGGGATAGGTAGTATTGTTTCGAGATTCTGGAATAGCCTAAGAATCTAGGCTTTTAATCCAGAATCCAAAATCCAAAATCCAAAATCCAAAATTGGTACTATACACCTATGCAGCAAGCATCTCATCCTACAGTCATCCTGGGTGGTGGCTTCGCTGGGCTGTTTACAGCTTTATACTTAAGCCAGCAAAACTACTCGCATCCGATTATTTTAATTGAACAGCGCGATCGCTTCACTTTCAAACCATTACTATATGAACTATTAAGCGGTGAATTACGCTGCGAACAAGTCTATCCCAAGTACAAAGACCTTTTGGCTGGTAGTCATGTCAACTTTGTACAAAATACAGTGCAAGCCATTGACTTACATCAGCAACAAGTAAGTCTAGATTCTGGTGAAAAATTTAACTATAGTCATTTAGTTTTAGCATTAGGTAGTAAAACTACGTACTTTAATACTCCAGGTGCAGCAGAATATGCCATGCCATTAACATCTGGAGAACAGGCGATCGCACTCCGCAAACACTTACGCCACAGATTATATCAAGCTATTCAAACTCAAGATGTAGCTCGTCGGCGGTTGCTGTTGACTGTCGCTATCATCGGTGCAGGGCCAGCCGGTATTGAATTGGCTTGTACTTTAGCGGATTTATTACCGATTTGGTATGACGAATTAGGCGGTGATGCGGCTGAGGTGCGAGTTGTTCTGATTAACCGGAGTCGAGAAATCCTCAAAGGTGATGTTAATAGTCATCTACGCTGTATAGCTCAACGTGCTTTGAAAAATCGTGTGATTCCTGTAGATTTTCTATTTGATGCAGCTGTCACCCAAATTACAGCCGATGGCGTAGAGTACAAACAAAACGAGCAAACCAAGGTATTACAAGCGGGAACCATTGCTTGGACTGCGGGAACTGCACCCCATCCTTTATTGATGGAGTTACCAGTCCCTAACAATCGAGGACGGCTATTGGTGACACCGACTTTACAACTACCAGACTTTCCCGAAGTGTTTGCGGCGGGAGACTGTGCGACAACTAGCGATAATCCCCAACCACCGACAGCGCAAGTCGCCTATCAACAAGGAATTGCGATCGCCCAAAATCTCAAGCGCATGATCGAAAGTAAGCCTAGTGTGCCTGTGCAAATCTCGATGCGCGGAACTTTGATGAAATTGGGACTCAATGAAAGTGTGGCGAACTTATTCAACAAAGTTCAAATCAAAGGACAAGCCGGCCATTTAATTCGCGAAGCCACCTACCTACAACTTTTACCGAATGCTGCTCATAATCGCAAAGTCACCGCAGAATGGCTGACTGATGAATTATTTCAACGCGATCGCTCCATTACCCATATGCAACTCGGACAAACGCCGTTTGTAGCTGGGATGGCGACTACTGCGGCGGCAATGATTTTAGCTACTCCCCTAGTTTGGCGTGCTGCCCAACCTACCCAATTTCAACAGAATTTTAGTTGGTCAGGTATCCCAACATTATTAAATCAACTGACCCCCCCTACTCGATAAATTTTCTTGATTTCTCTGCACTTTTGCGTGAAAAATCTTAATCTTTTGGAATCAAACTATGAACTACCTACTCAATCTCCGCACAGCTTATATCGTCAATCGTGTGACAATGGGCGTTTTCTTTTTCATCTCTGGTATTGCTAATTATCTTAACTTCAGCGTTCCTAACGGCTTCTACCAAACAGTCATCACTTGGAAACTGCAATTTATCGGCCCTGGAATTCCACCGGGATGGGAGGGTGTAGGGCCATTACCTTGGTTCATTGCTATTCCTTACGGCTGGTTACTACCTTTAGCAGAGATTGTTTTAGGTGCGTTATTTGCTCTTAACTATTGGGTGCGGTGGACAGGATTATTACTAATACTCATGACCTTTAGCATTATTTTGGCTTTTGGTATTGTCCCTGCTGGTACTTTGTTTCCTAATGGTGCAGAAAGTTTTAACAAAAACATCCTATTTATGACTTTAATTTGGATGTGCATTGCTTACGACGCTTACGAGCAAAAAATGAGTCGTCGTCGCACTCAAGCATCAGCTGATTATAGCCTGACTCCACCTATTGATGAGATGTAAAATCTCCTCATCTATTTCCCGGTTTTTCAGTAATTTTACTGCAACTGTATTTCTCTAGTAACCACTAAAAAGGTAGAGACAAGCATAAATCAATAGACAGTAAAATTACTATGAATTTTACCGAATCTCTGGAGCAAATTAGTCAGAGTTATATACAAAATGGCATCATTTCCACTCATGCACATTCCTTAATTGTGAAATCCATTAATGAACTAGTTGCTTCAGAAATTGTTGAACAAAGTTTAAAGTTAGGTGATATTGCCCCTAACTTTGTTCTGCCTAATGCTTTTAGTCAGTCGGTAGAATTACAAAAGCTACTAGCTCAAGGTGCTGTAGTAATTTCTTTTTTCCGAGGACATTGGTGTCCTTTTTGTAGCTTGGAACTAGCAGCACTCCAGCAAGCATTACCAGCAATCCAGGGATTAGGAGCGTCATTAGTTGCTATTTCACCCCAGACTCTGCACTATACAAAATTAACTGTAGAAAAACATGAAATAGAGTATGAAATATTAAGCGATCGCAATAATCATGTGGCTCGTCAGTTTGGCATTGTATTTAAAATCCCAGAGTATTTAAGACAAGTATTTCAGGAACTAGGTCATGTTTTACCTAAATACAACGGAGATGAATCTTTTGAACTACCTATGCCAGCCACATATGTAATTTCTCAAACAGGAAGAGTCGTTTATGCTTTTGTTAATCCAGATTATACTAAGCGATTAGACCCGATAGAAATTGTAAGTATTCTAAAAAATATTTCTGTGGTTAGCAAGAATTAATTTATGTGTTTTGTCATCAGATAGCGGTCATGATCTACAAATCCAACTTGGTGATAAAAGCTTTGAGCCGAAGTATTCTCTTTTTCAACTTCTAGATGTAGTGCTTGAACGTTAAAAGAGATACAAACCTCTTCCAGAAATTTGATTGTTTGCTTACCTATACCTTGACGTTGGTAAACTGTATCAATGTAAAATTCATCAATGAAAGCATCTTTTCCTCCATATTCCAAGCTGTAGCTGAATGTGAGAATAACATAACCAATGCTGTAATTTTGGTTTTGAATTAACCAGATTCGTCCTATTGATTCATCACTGAGTAGTGGTATTAATGCCTGACGAGCAACAACAGCATTAAAAGCAATACTACCGTCAACTTCGTAAAGTTTTTGGATGAATTGCAACAGCGTATCTAAATCATTGTTGTCTGCTAATTTGAAGTTAATTTGCATATCTGAATTTTTTATTCTTTGTTGTGCATTAATCTCTTTTATTTAAAATTTAGATTTTCAAAATTACTCCCGCAGCGCATAACCCACACCACGGACTGTATGTACTAAACGTTTCTCGTTATTTTCTTCTAACTTCAGCCGCAAATAACGAATATAAACTTCAATAATATTAGAATCACCCATGAAATCATAACCCCAAACTTTTTCTAAAATTTGGTCTCTTGTAAATACTTGTCGGGGATGGGAAAGCAGATATTCTAATAAATCAAACTCTTTGGCGGTTAACTCAATTAACCGTTTACCGCGAAATACTTCACGGGTGCGACGATTTAAACTTAAGTCTTCAAACTGCAATAAATCATGATCTGTTTCTTGAGTGCGACGCAGATGGGCGCGAATTCTGGCTAAGAGTTCTTCTATACTGAAGGGTTTGACGACATAATCATCTGCTCCGGCATCTAATCCTGCTACGCGATCGCTTACTTCATCTTTCGCTGTCAACAATATTACCGGAATTTTGCTGCCCGTGGTACGCAAACGGCGACACAGTTCTAATCCGGTGAGTCCTGGTAACATCCAATCTAAGACTACTAAATCTGGTGATGATTCCCGTGCTAAGGTCAAACCAGAAATACCATCATGGGCGACACTCACTTTGTAGCCTTCACTACTCAGTTCTAATTCTACAAAGCGCGCTAGTTTAACTTCATCTTCTACCAGCAGAATATGTGCTGTCATCTTTTTGCTCCTATCGTGGGTAATTTTAAGGTAAAAGTGCTACCTTTTCCTGGTTCTGACTGCACTGCAACCATACCATCCATGTTTTCTACTAAGCCTTTAACTATAGATAAACCCAAACCCATCCCCCCAGTTGCGCGAGTGCGGGAAGGATCAACGCGGTAAAAGGGTGCAAAAATCCGAGATTGTTCTGAAACAGGGATACCTTCCCCTTGATCACTGATTTGAATAATCGCCCATCCCCGATGTTGAGTGAGTTTGATGGTGATTAACTCACTAGCTTGAGAATATTTCACCGCGTTATCAATTAAATGATTTAACACTTGCATCAGTTGATTGCGATCTGCTGTGACTCTCACCGGAAAGGGAACAAGTTCTAGATGAATTTCTCGATGCTCAAATTTTTGCGTCATTTGGGCTATATCTACCACTAAATCATTTAGTAGTAATGATTCTGGTTGTAAGGGCATCATACTATTACTTGCCCTAACCATATCTAATAAGTTTTGCAAAATTTGCGTCATCCGTTCGGCTTCTAACACAGCCATTGCGAGGGCTTCTTTTTGGTTGTCTGTTAAAGTTTGACTGCGTTGCTGAGTTCTTTGCAGATATGCGTACACCATACTTAAAGGTGTGCGTAATTCGTGGGCTAAGTCTTTGGTAAACTGTTGTTGTTGTCGTTTGAGTTCTTGAATCTGCGTTAACAGTTGTTTACAAGCCAGCACCAGGGCTTTGACTTCACTGGGTGTCTGATAGAAATTGAGTTGATACAGATTGAGTTCCGAAACAGTTGCATTACCCATCCACTGGTTAATTTGTTGCAAGGGTAAAAGTAATTTTCTAATCAACACCATAGCAAAAATGGCTGTAGTGGCGATCGCTAAAAAATTAACCATCCCTAGGCTATGAAAAACTGTTAACAGCCTAGCGTAGTGATGAGATATCTCTTGCTGTTGACTAGTAGTGATGAGGAACTGTTGAATTTCCCAACTGATCCACATAACAAAACTACTCATTCCCAATGCAAAAATAGTGACAATTCCCACAGTGAGGCGGAAATGTAAGGAAGTAGGGTTGACTATTAATAGCGTAAGTTTAGCTAGTCTTTTATATAAGTCCTCTAGAACACTCATAGCCAGACATCTCCTGTTGTGTGTGATTTCAGCTAAAAAATTTAGTTTTCATAACCAGATTTTTATAAAAATCAATAAATCTTAATTTATATATTTTTAATTTAATATAAGTCTCGAAAAGAAAAATGAGTTTTCCCTGAATGGACTTATAGCTTTTGATGAGAAATCTATAAAACCTTATGTATCAAGGGTTTTATCTTTAGTGAGGTAGGAAAATTTATCAGTTTATTAACAGTAAAATCTCACAATCCCTTAATTTATCAATCAGCGTGAACTCATATTTATACAGCAATCTATTTATTATCAGTTCAGGATTTGTATTAACGTCATAACACAAAAACAGGAAAAATTGCATCATGAAGAATTTAATTTATAGTGGATTGTCGATGCTTTTGTTAGCTATAACTTCTCCAGCAATGGCTATGCCGATAAATTATGAAGCTACGCCAAAAACTCAACAGATTTCATTACCAGTTAATGTTCCTCATATTACTAATTCTGGTGTCAGAAACAACACTCACTTTATTAGAGTTGCAGTAGTAGGAATGTCTCTAGAAGACATCATGATTGCTTTACCTAGCCAAATGGAACGTTTTCAGGGAGTGAAAATTAGAGATAAATCGGGGAGAGATATTGCAGCTAAAACAGAACTTACTAATGAACGTTTATCGATTACCTTTGATCAACCCATAACTTCTGGAAGTTCTTTGGAAGTGCAATTTACGGGTGTGCAAGCCAGAACTTCTAGTGGTAGGATTTTGCTTTATGGCGTAACTGCCAAGAGAACTGGATTACAGGGAGAAATTCCCGTTGGTACAGCGAGAGTTGATATCCCTGATAAGAGCTAAAGTTTTGCTAAATAGGTGGACATCAATAAATCCACCCAATTAATTTTGTGTTCAGAACCCCGACTTCTCCAAGAAGTCGGGGTTCTGCTTTCTCACGACTGATTTAGGAAGGTTAATAATTTAATTAATCAAATATCAACTTGAGGTTTGGTGATGAGTAAAATAAACCTAGCACCATTTGACCCTGCTATGCACGCCGAACTTCTACGGCAATGGTTATACAGCCCACACGTACTTGAGTGGTGGGGTAATCCAGAGGGAAACTTGCAAGAAGCCATCCAAGTTCTACCCACGACGCAACAAGCTATGATAATTTTCGATAATCAGCCAGTTGGTTACTTACGTTGGGAATTGTGGTCTGCTAGTCAACTTGAGGAAATCGGTTTGAGTGGAGTTCCCAATTCTATTGACATTGATATCTTTATTGGTGAACGATCGCTAATTGGTCAAGGTATTGGGACAGCAGCATTGCGATCGCTTTTATCTTTACTTGCAGCTACTACTACCGCACCTGTAGCTAGTATATGTGCGTCCATCAAAAATGAAATTGCTTTACGTGCTTACGAGAAAGCTGGATTCCAACGCATTCACCAATATCCTGATTTTGAATCTGGAATGTGTTGGTTGTTAACTACACCATTACGCTAATACCATTTCACGAAAAACCTGATACGATGTAAACCCTAAAAGCTTTGCTGCATCTAAGTTTTTTAATTGCGTTAGCGTAGCGGGACGTTAGTCCATTGCGAATTGCGAATTGCGAATTGCGAATTGGTATAAATTCTGCCATTTTGAATTAAATTTAGCCTGAAGTTGCTAACCAAGTACGCAAAACTTCTGCCACAGTCCAAGCTTGGGCAATACATCCCCTGGGATTCATTGGCGGTTCACCATCAAAAATTTCGCTGAGACTACCAACACCATGTGCAGTCAGATGATTTGCCATTGGTTCGAGAAATTGACGCGCCTGCTGAGGATTGTTGTAAACGCGCAGGTGTGCTTGTACAAACGCACCTATTAACCAACCCCAAACAGTACCTTGATGATACGCACCATCACGTTGATACTGACCACCACCGTATTTTCCTTGATATTGGGGATGGTCGGGAGAGAGCGATCGCAATCCGTGGGAAGTTAACAAAATTCGCCCACAAATCTCTACCACAGACTTTTGTTGGGTAGGTGTGAGGGGACTTTCCGGTAATGACACCGCAAAAATCTGATTGGGACGCAACGATAAATCATCACCATCAGGACTATCAATTACGTCGTAACAATAACCCAAGCCATCATGCCAAAACCGCGAAAATCTCGCTAAAACTCTATCCGCCATTGCTTGATATTCTTGATGCGGTTTACCAAGTTGACGGGCAAAATTTGCCATTGTGCGTAACGCATTATACCAAAGAGCATTAACTTCAACGGGCTTACCAATGCGGGGTGTAACAACCCAGTCTCCTACCTTCGCATCCATCCAAGTTAACTGCACACCTGCAACCCCAGCATACAATAACCCATCGGCGGGGTCTAAATGGATGTTATAGCGTGTACCGCGACAATGGCAATCAATGATCTCAACTAACACCCCAAACAGTTCCGCCAGTAAATGATCATCCTTGGTAGCACTGTAATAAGCGCGGACTGCTTCAAAGTACCATAACGTAGCATCCACTGTATTGTATTCCGGTTCTTCCCCCGCATCGGGAAAGCGATTAGGTAACATTCCCTGATTGACGTATTTAGCAAAGGTGCGGAGAATTGAGCGTGCTATTTCTATTCGACCCGTGGAAATTGTTAACCCTGGTAGACTAATCATTGTGTCCCTTCCCCAATCGCTAAACCAGTGATAACCAGCAATGATAGTTTTACCGTTTGGTTCTTCTGGGAGTGGACGGTCTACGATAAACTGGTCAGCAGCTAAAATTAACTGCTCAATCCAGGGTGGTAATTCTTGACTATCAAGGGGTTGATGGGCTTTAGCAATTGCGATTAACTTTTGTTCATGAGTTTGACGTAACTTGAGCGCAGTTTCACCTTGCAAATTGGGTTGTTTTTCTGTACTGGCGACAAAAGTCAATGATTCCCCAGGATTGAGTGTAACTTCTAGAGTAGCGGCGTGGAGATGGTCTTCTGTGTCACTCAGTCCCCGATAACGTTCCACAGCCAAATCAAAGCCATAATACCAATTGTGAACCAGGGATACATTCCCAGAGTCACTGACTAAATAGAATGGTGTAGCACTGGGATAAGCCGTGATACAAATCCCCTTTTCCACCGTTTCTAGGGACATTTGCCAACCATTACTCTGGGTATCGCCGTGATAATCACGGTAGTTAACCATTGCTTTGAGTGTGAGTTGAAGCGGTTGGGTGGCGCGAGATAAAGTATATTGAACGTAGGTTGTATTAGCACCTTGTTGCATCCACACTCGTTTTTCTAACACAGCATCAGCCACGGCAAACCGCCAGACAGGGACTGTACCTGACAAAGTAAAACGCTCAATATGTCGGTATCCGTGGGGACTGACTATCCCATCACTCCAGCGATTAGTATTGAGGGGATAAAAGCAACTATTATATGTAACGATCTCATCTAGTTTTGCCAGCAGTAAAGTACGACCTAAAGGCGGTTGCAAAGCTGCTACCAATAAACCGTGATAACGGCGAGTCAGTAAACCCGCTACTGTACCCGAAGCATAACCACCAATTCCATTGGTAACTAACCATTCCCTCGATTCAGCCGTTTCCAGATTACCGCAGATTTCGCGCCCAAATTCCATACACATAAATCAATACTCTTGCTGCCGAGTTACATATGGATTATCGATGATTAGCTCTATTGTGTGCTGAGTGTGGAATTAAGACTTAATGAGAATTATTTATAGTTAGCGAATGAGGATTAAAATGAGGCGATCGCTAGTCTCAATCCATCGCGATAAGTAGCAGCTCATGTTGATTCAATGAGTTTTTGAGTCAAAAAACTACGCAAAAATTTGCCCTGCTGTGTGCTTCTAATTTAGGCTTTTAATTTAGGCTTTTCATCTAGGTTTTTATCTAGCTGGAGTTGATGAGTTGGGTTGTCTATCAAGAATAAGAATTCGAGTAAATGCAAAAATTCCAGAAATGGTCGGCTCAAAAAACTAATCAGTTAGTGGTAATGTTGCTGGTTGGGGGATTGCTGTTTCGCTCCTTCATTGCTTTCTGGCTTTACCCTACCTTTGATGAGGCTTATTACTACCTCTACAGTCTGCATCTAGACTGGAGCTATTTTGATCATCCAGCTTTTGTAGCTCTAACAACTGGTTTTGGCCCGTGGTTAACTGGAGATGTATCCCAATTCACGATTCGCCTGGGGACACTGATTTTATATACAGGCAGTTTGGTGTTCTTGTATTTAACTAGCAATAGACTATTCTCTGCTAAAGCAGCTTGCTTGACATTGGCTATTGCCACCATCAGTCCAGTTTTTCAAATTGGCTTTGGCATACTAAGCCTGCCTGATAGTCCACTGATGTTTTTTTGGTCAGCCAGTTTATATTGTGCAGTCAATGAATTTTGGCGGCATTCTGGAAATCAAAAGCATAGCCTGTTGAAGAATAAGTCCGGCGCATCTAATTTATATGTGCCTAGTTATCGCTTGAGTTATCTTGGTATCCTAGTAGGATTAGCCTGCAATAGCAAATATCACGGGTTTGTTTTAGGACTGGGGCTAATTGGTTTTTGTTTAACGAGTCCACCTCATCGCTGTGTTGTGCGTTCGCCTTGGGCATGGCTAGGGTTAGGCTTATTTGTGATCACTATCTTCCCTATGTGGTTTTGGAATATGCAGCATGATTGGGTGTCTTTTCGTTTTCAATCAGAGCGAGCGATGCCAAGGGGTGGGTACAATCTGCTGAGTGTAGCTGGTGTCTATTTAGGCGGGGTAGCGTACCTGTTCCCCACCATAGGATTGCCACTATGGTGGGTTAGTTTACGACTTGCGTTGTTAAGAATAATTCATGTTTTTCACAAATCACTAATCTCTAAGGGAGATTTAGATGCGACTAAATTATTGAATTTATGGGTATCCTTGCCCTTAATTTTAGGGTTTACTCTCATAGGAGGATATCGGCAAATTTTGCCAGCGTGGCCAATGCCGGGATTTTGGGCAGCAACTTTGTTATTAGGGCAACATGCAGTCATCTGGGAGCAGCACGGGCGACGTTGGGTGCGGCGATGGCTTGTAGGTTCGGGAATTATGGTAGCCAGCATTTTACTGATTGCTCTGCTGCAAGTGACAACAGGAATACTTCAAAAGCCCAGTCAATACGCTTTCATGGGGGGGTTCTTGTCTCCCAAGGATGACCCTTCTACAGAACTAATTGATATTCAGCAACTACGGCGTGGCTTTGTTGTTTCTCCGGTCTTAAGTGCTGCCCTAAAGAACTCTAGCTTTATATTTACCAATCGCTATTATTTAGGTGGCCCAATTGCAATGTCCCTCTTACCTTTAGCGAACGTCCCGATTACTTGCTTTGACATTGGCAACGATATGCGTGGTTTTGCTTTTTGGTCAAGGGCGGAGCAATGGGTAGGGGAAAACGCCCTGTACATTACTACTGCGTCCTTTAAGAATAGAAAAGATTTGATGGCTAATTATCGAACTTACTTTAGTAGCCTAACTGAGATTGAAACAATACCAATCAAACGTGGCGGGGTGGTAATCAATATGATTTATGTCTATCAGGCTAAGACACTTTTAAAGCCCTACCCCCGATCTTATGGAATTTGACGGTTAATCTCATTCCATCCACACTCTAGCCTAGAATGTTAAATCAAAAAATCTCTCTAGGCAACTCATCAACTCGTGGCCGTCAAAACAGTCAACCAACTGCGATAGTACAATATCTGAACAATAGCCCCCGCAGTTAGAACATTTAACTGTATTTTTGTTTTTTGTTGTATTCACATTAAGTTATTGGTTAATGAATCCTAAATTAAGCAAATTCCTCAAAGCAGAGGATCTTGACGATGCACTCCGCGCTCTTCAAGAGATTGGTAAACTAGATGACGATGATTCTGCACATATTCAACAAATTCTTGCAGATTGGTCTCCACCGCAAGCAGTTGCCAACATACTTATTTATACTCTTATTCCTAAACACCAGCGTATTGACTACTTGCTTCAAGGTTTGAGAGACGATAATGTTCCTTATTTGGCATTAGCTGCTACTGTTGGTTTTCAAAATGTTAAAGCTGAAGCTGTCACAGAATCACAACGCCAACTCATCGTCAATGAACTATTCCGAATAATTGAGCAGTACCCCCAATTTGCAGGACGTGCGACTGTATCAATTAGTCCATTTCTGAGCTTAAATGATGCTCCTCGGATGTTTCGTTTGCTTGATATGCTTGATGGTAGCAGTCGCCATAATGTTTTAGCCTGGCTAATTACGGAAATTGGCGTGAATCATCAACAAGAATTTTTACAACTTGCAGAAAATTCCGGCATTTCCGTGAGTACAATACAGCTTGCTCAAAACAAACTTGAGGAGTACAACCAAGCACAAGCAGAAGGTAAGTTTACTAACATTGGCTTTCCCCTATTCAGTTACATACCAAATCTTCAGGATATGTTAGGGTAAAAAACTATTTTCCCAGCACGATCATCTTACTACAAACACAACCCAGCATAGGCGATCGCAAATCATCAACCAATTTTCTACAGGGAACTTGTTCATACAGGTATAGCAGACGCGTTACAATTTAGCTCAAAACGCCATTCCCTATGCTGACTGAACCAAACAAAGCGATCGTACTCCAGTTTTACAAAGCTTTTGATGACCGCAAAATAGAACAAGCTGTGGATCTTCTGGCAGATGATTTTATTGCTCATCTAGCAGGTGTACACGAACCTTTAGACAAGGAAGGGTTTAATAAATTTGGGATGTCGTTTTATTTAGCATTCAGTCAAGGTCAGCATGTTTTTGATAAGGTCATTGTTTCTCATGATCAAGTTGTAACCTGCGGAAAATTTACAGCCACGCATCTCGGAGAATTTCAAGGACTCCCACCAACAGGTAAGCAAATCAGTTTATCGATCATGCACATTGATCGAGTTGAGAATGGGAAAATAGTTGAGCATTGGGGTCAAGGCGATGCACTCGGACTGATGCAGCAGTTAGGGATCGTTTTTTTGCCTGGTTTCAAATTATTGCCACACATCTTCAAAGGAATAGCATCCAAACTATTGCAGAAATCTGCATAGAAGCTCAGTTTGCATAAAATATTAGAACATTTATGACTACATCTCCAGTGAGCCAAAAGCCTGTAGCAACATGGTTTCGATACTGTTTATTGCTCACCACCATTTTTAATCTGTTTGGTGCAATTAGATTTGCCCCTCCAGTTTACTATGGGGCGAATACGGTGGAACTGCCAAAAGATGCCATCTTCGTCCATTGGGTCATAGCTTCCTGGATTTTTATCTTAGGTGCGAGTTATGGTTGGCTAGCCATCACAGCTAAACCAGAGAAATTTTTTATTGCTGTTGCCGCCGCTTGTAAGATAGCGATCGCTATCTTATTTTTCATCTTCTGGTTTCAAGGTGATTTATCATTTACCTTCTTACTCGCTGGATGCGGTGATCTCCTCTTTGCCTTTGCTTTCATTTTTTGGTTGTGGCAAACGCCACATACAATAAAAGAAAATCAGAAACCATAAAATCAAGCAAATATGGCAAAATCCACCAAAACTTACTGGAATCCTTTGATTGCAGCAAATCAAGACAAATGGCAACCAATTCCAGGCTTAGAAACAATTGCGGAAGAACTAACTCTCAGCATAGATGAAGAAACTGGCGAATACACCCGTCTAACTCGGTTTTTTCCTGGTGCTGATACCACTCCTTTTGGTGCAAAAAGTCATCCCTATCCTGAAGAGATTTTTGTAGTTAGTGGTCGTCTTTATGACCAAGCTTTTGATATGTGGTTAGAAACCGGACATTACGCTAGCAGACTACCAGGCGAGATTCATGGCCCATTCCAAACTGATATCGGCTGTATAGTTTTAGAAATATCATTCCCTAATCGCATTTAGTAATTTTTACTACTTATTTCTTATTGATATCTAAGTTTCATTACATACTTTTAAAAGTCTTTAATATTACATTTTTTTCATTGTTAGTTTTAAATTACTGGATAAGTAGCTATAAGATCAGAGTCTTTAGTGTAAATTAATATACCAAAAAATATTTAGCATTGCTGTATCAAAAAGTTTAAATATAATAGTTGTTTGGAATTTAACTTGACATTGGACGAGTTTTATCCAGGTGCATTTTACCTAGAGCAAACGACTATGAAAAAAAGATATACTTTTGTCCTCATCACCTGTCTATCCTTGATTTTGTGGCTGTTTATTTACATCAACCAGACAACTATTAACTCTAACGCCTTAGCTTCCGTCCCCAATAGTGGAAACATCGCAGTTCAACCTACATCTATTAACTTTGACCTGAATAGACGCGAAAAAGTTGGTTTTGTGTACGAAGCTTTTTTAAGTCCACAGCAAGAACCAGGTGAAGAGAAAGACACACCCTCCATCACTCCCCAAGAATTTCGGTCTACTGCACCATCTTTGCTGAGAAATGAGCGCAAATCACGCGGTCATGGAGTAGTACGTTTCACCAGTGACTTAAGTAAAGCTTATGTAGATGTCAAGGTTGAAAATGTCAACCCTAAAGATGTTGTCATGTTTCACATTCACTGCGGTAGACCTGATCAACTTGGCCCCATCTTAGTTGATTTTGCTCTTGCTGGTAATATTCAAGAAAATATTGCTGATGGTGTGTTTTCAGTAGAAATCAACAATGCACATATTGAAAAAACCAGTAAATCTGGACGTGGAATAGTTGGTGCATTTACGGCGGGATGTCCAATTGTTCCAGGTACATCAGATAAGGTGAAAACAATTGCAGGTATGGAATACATTCTCCAAAAAGGCGAACTTTACTTTAACTTACATACCAAAGGGCAAACTTTTTACGGAGATATTCGCGGACAACTCCATCGTGCATGAGCAAATTTAATCAGCGTTGTAATTCATAGGTTGAATAATTTTCTTAATCAAGTGAATTTACAACCCCTTAGCTTTGGCAACAGTAACAATATTAATTCAACGTGAGTTCGACGAATTTAAAAAACCCCTCTCCATAGAGCGAAGCTCTTCTCGTAGAGTACCTTCAAAACCTTCATTTTTCCTTTATTTGCAATATATCTAAGCCCCTCTCCGCGTCGGAGCGAAAAGTCTGGGCGGAGGTTTCCTCCGAACAGAACTTTTCAAGAGAGAGGGGTTTGGGGAGAGGTTGTCGAATTCACGTTAATTCAACTAGCAACAAATTTCATTGCTACCCCATTCATGCAGTAACGTTTACCTGTAGGTGCGGGGCCATCATCGAATACGTGACCCAAGTGTCCACCACAGCGACGACAATGCACTTCTATTCTGGTCATGAATAATGACTTATCTATAGATGTACCAATTGCGCCATCAATAGGTGCGTAAAAGCTAGGCCAGCCTGTACCACTGTTGAATTTAGTTGTAGACGCAAACAAAGGTAAATTACAAGCAGCGCAGATATAAGTACCTTTGGCATATTGTTTATCAAGCGGACTAGTACCTGCGCGTTCAGTTCCATGTTTTCGCAATACATAAAACTGTTCTGGCGTTAAGATTTTTTGCCATTCTGCATCATTTTTTGTAATTTCAAATTGATTTTTTGGAAGTGCCATAACTTGTGACCTATCTGTTAAATAACGTGACAACCAAACTGTGGCTATCGTGACTGCACCAGCTTGTAAAAAATAGCGTTTTTTCATATTTTGGGGGTCAATTAAGGTAAATATATCGACATTTACAGTTGTGAATGCTATTAAAGAATCACCCAATTAAAAACTAAAGGAGTAATATTTTGTCACTACATCATGAACGCTATATTCCTTCACAAGAGGAGTACCTAGAAGCGTTTCGGGCAATTTATCATGATTTGACTTTAGGACACAAAGCTATTTTGGAGAAGTTATATCAGCATTGTTACTTTATGAAAAATAATCGCCGATTACGAACTTGGGAATTGTCAGAGGCTGCTGGATACAAAGGCGATGCGTCTGGTCAAATCGGTCATTTAGGTGCAAAGTTTGGCGAGTTTTTTGGCATGGAAAAAAATGACTTTGGGCAACCCGCATTAGCAATTGTGAGTTGGTTTGCTGATGAAATCAGTGGCTATTGGTATATTGAGCTAATTCCAGAAGCTGCTAGAGCCTTTAAACTGTTTCGTCAGGAAAATTTGCAGATGTTTTAATTGTGGAATTTCTAGTGGCTGAGGTTTAGGTGGAAGATTTAGTCAAACTAGAGTCTTGTCTCCCATATTTCAAAACTGTTGACATCCAAACTAACTCGTCCATAAATCTTGCCATGCGGCGAATGTAAGTTGGTTTATCAATCAAATTTCCAGATTCATCAAATAGTGTCTGTACGTTGCTAAAGTTGAGGTCATAAAAAATAGTAACTAACCCCAACTCACGCATTACAGGTAAGAGATTTTGAATAACTCTTGTCCCACCAAAAGCACCTGCGGAAACGCCGCACAGTCCAACGGCTTTATGAATGTATTCTTTGAGGCAGGTATCAAGTACGTGTTTGAGTAACCCTGGATAGCCGTGGTTATACTCTGGTACAACGATAATCAACCCATCCGCACGTTCCATAGTGGCGGAAAATTCTGGATTTTTAATTGATTCGCCTGCATCATTGGTAGCTATGGCTATATTTCTGATATCAATTAATTCAGTGGTGAGGCGATCGCGTGTGGCAATTTGCTCCACAATAAATTTAGCCACATATTCACTTTGACGACCCTGACGAGGAGTACCAAGGATCACGGGAATAAATAAAGCTGAATCTAGCATAATTTTTTCTAGCTACTGTTCTTGATAATTCCAAAGTAGTCCCCCATCTACAAAGAATGTACTACCTGTAATGTAATCAGCATCAGCAGAAGCTAGAAAAGCCACTAAGGAAGCTACATCTTGGGGTTTTCCTAAACGACCCAGGGGGATATTTTGTAGTAAAGCTCCCAATTTTTCTGGATCATTTAACAATTTAGTATTAATCGGCGTTTCTATAGCTCCTGGGGCAACATTATTAATAGTAATGCCCAATGCTCCCAACTCCACTGCTAAATTACGAGTTAGCATTTTCATCCCACCCTTACTGACACAATAAGCTGTGAAATTGGGAAATGGTAATTCTTCATGCACAGAACTAATATTAATAATTTTGCCTGTGCGTTGGGTTGTAATTAAGTGTTGGACAAAGCATTGAGCGGCGAAGAAAAAACCTTTTAAATTCACATTCATGACTGCATCATAATCAGCTTCTGTCACTTCCCAAAAAGGTGCGTGTTTTTCAATACCAGCATTATTTACTAAAATATCCAACTTGCCGAAATGCTCAATACTTTCTGTAATTAATTGACGCACTTCCTCCACATTACCCAAGTCAGCTTTGAGAGTGTAGCCATGAGATTGATGACATTGTGCCATATAACAATTACCACCAACCGCCTCGACCTTAGCTAAAGTTTCCTCTGCGCCTTCTGGATGAGAACGGTAGTTGATCACAACATTTGCTCCAGCTTGAGCTAGACGTAAAACAATTGCTTGTCCAATGCCTTGGCTACTACCTGTAACTAGGGCAACTTTACCTGCTAAATTCATAGTTTTGTTTGGTTAACTGCTAGTTATCTTTTGATTAATTTTTAACTTTTGACAGTGGCAGATCCAAAAGTGGCATTAAATTTGCGACACCAAATAGCAACAGATTGATAATCTGCTAAATTAACGTTTTGCGGTATGAGATAACGTTGCGAACCTCGAAATTTTTGTAATGGAGCGATGACAATATAATCTCCTCTTTTGAGAGGATAAGCTGGAGGACGAGTTGAAGCAATAACGTTAGGAGAACGGTGTAAAACTACTACTAAATCTGGCCCAGAGCTAGAGGTTTTAAAGGACTGCTCAAGTTCAATAAATGATTTGCCATTTTGAGTCACAATGTTGACTGTGCCTTGAGTTGTATGTTCTCCAGAAACGAATGAACCAGATTTAATAGTAGTTGTAGATGAAGATTTCGCAAAATTATCAACAGATTGCATTTTACTCAAAAGAATAGGAGTATTTGCATTTTCACTCACAAAGTTTGTCGGTAACTGTTTACTTGATGCTTCTTTCACAGAACTAACCATTAGTAAAGAAACAAGACCCAATCCCAGCAAATATTGCGATTTCATAACTTAAAATCCCTGAGTGCAATAATTATTAGTTGCAAGTTGTTGACTTAAGATTGATTATGTCTGAAATAAGTAGTTTAAAAATTATGAATATCTAAGGAAATGCCTTGGTAAAATGTGATATTCTGTCTAAAAATTTCTTAGGATTTTCTCAGCAAAATTTAAACTTTAATATTTGGCTTATAAATAAATATTTGCAGAATCATTCATAAACACTTATGATCAAAGCCATTGATAAGAAAATCTTAGACAATCAAAGATGGCAGAGGGAGCGAAGAGCGATCGCACTTTTATCTTCCTTGAACTATCGCACGGGGAAATTACCGAGTTATCTACATGATATTGCCTGTGGAGTCAGTGAATTACTGGAGTTAGATTGGTCAGTAGTTACCCTATGTCAGCAAGGCTTTGAAAAGGTACTGGCTAGTAGCCTGGATATGGGAGCAGGTGAACACCTTTATTCATTGCATGGTTCACTGACCAATACTGTCATAGAAAGTGGTCATTCCTTAGCGGTGGAAGATGCCAATAAACATCCAGAATACGGCAAAGCTCCTGAAGGTTATTGTGCTTATTTAGGAATACCTTTAAGAATAGCCGCAGGAGAGGTAATTGGCACTATCTGCTGTTTTCATCAACAACCGAGAGAATTTTCTTTAGAAGAAATTCAACTAGCAGAACTGTTTGCAGAACGCGCCGCTACAGCTATTGATAATTATCATTTGTATGAGCAACAATGTCGATTTAATCAGATTCTCGAAACTGAAGTCGAAGCTCGTACCGCAGAATTAAAATCAACACAAGAAAAACTGGTAGAACAAGAACGACTAGCAGCTATCGGTGAATTTGCTGCCATGATTGTGCATGAAATTCGCAATCCCTTAACAACGATGAATATGGGATTGAAATATGCCAAAAAACACCTTTTAAGTGAAGCGGCACAAGAGCGATTAGTGTTAGCACTCAGTGAAGGAAATCGTTTAGAAAATCTTTTGAGTGAAATTTTACTATATGCCAAGCCACAGGTTTTACAACTATGTGAAGTCGATGTTAATAAATTTATTAGTGCATTTTTGAAGTCTATTTATGAAATGCCAGAGGCAGATTCAAGAAAAATTCAATTTATCTCTGCATCATCTACAGTCAAAGTTTTAGCAGATCAAGATAAGCTCAAACAAGTTTTAATTAATATTGTTCGCAATGCTTGTGAGGCAGTTACGCCCGAAAGTGAGATTAAATTAGAAGTAGATAACTCCTGTGACAATCAAGTTGATATTCATGTCTGGAATGGTGGTGAAGCAATTCCGCCAGAGGTACTACCAAAGTTAACCAAGCCATTCTTCTCTACTAAACCTCAAGGCACTGGCTTAGGACTCGCCATCACCAAACGCATCATTAATGCTCATAGCGGGGAATTGTTGATTAATTCTGATCAAACTACAGGTACTAGGGTAACTGTCAAATTACCCGTCGTGTGTTTTGAGAAATGCTGAGACTTAAATTAATATCCATACCCTGTTTTCAAATCACCAAGGACAATCCAAATTAAGCTACAATGCAAGCAGATCAAGCATTTCTTGCCTACTAACACCCCATGCTGGAGAATCTGCAAACCCAACTTTACCAACTAGAGCAATTTGCCAACACTCTTGTTTCTCAACAACTGACACACCTAAACTTGCTGAGTATTGGCATTATTTTCACAGCAGGGTTACTTACTAGCCTCACACCTTGTATGCTTTCCATGCTGCCAATTACCATTGGCTATATTGGCGGCTATGAAGCCAAAAGCAGATGGCAAGCAGCTCTACAATCAACATGGTTCGCTCTGGGATTAGCAACTACCCTCGCCGGACTTGGTATCATAGCAGCTTTACTAGGCAAAGTATACGGTCAAATAGGCTGGGGATTGCCGATTATTGTCAGTATTATTGTCATTTTCATGGGGTTGAACTTACTAGAAGCCATACCCCTGCAACTGCCATCTTTTGGTGATACTAACTGGATTTCTCCAAATTTACCCTCTGGGGTGCGTTCCTATGCAACGGGGTTAACTTTTGGTTTAGTGGCTTCCCCTTGCAGCACCCCTGTTTTAGCTAGTTTGTTGGGTTGGGTAGCCAATACCCAGGACTTAATTTTGGGTGCTGCATTGTTAATTTCCTACACAGCAGGCTATGTTGCACCATTGATTTTGGCGGGTACGTTCACTGCGTCTATTAAAAAGCTATTAGAATTACGTCGCTGGTCTGGTTGGATTAATCCAGTTAGTGGCGCACTTTTAGTTGGTTTTGGTGTATTTTCTCTTATTTCTCGGATTCCCTTTGGTAGTTTGTAAGCCATTCACAAACAAAAGTAAACACCTACTTCTCCTACACCCAATGTTTTTCGTAAGCAATGACTATAGATAATTCCGCGCCGACAAACTCTCCTTGGTGGACTGTACCAGGAAAATACTTGCGAAAAGAGTTGTTACCGATACTGACAGATTTAAGATTAGCGATCGCACTCTTACTCATCATCGCTTTATTTAGCGTCACTGGTACAGTCATCGAGCAAGGTCAATCACCAGCATTTTACCAAGCCAACTACCCAGAACACCCGGCTTTATTTGGTTTTCTGACTTGGAAGGTAATTCAAGTAGTCGGTTTAGATCATGTTTATCGGACTTGGTGGTTTCTAGCTTTACTCGTTTTATTTGGGACTAGCTTAACTGCTTGCACTTTTACCCGTCAGCTACCAGCCTTAAAAGCCGCACGTCGCTGGAAATATTACGAAGAACCACGACAATTTCAAAAACTCGCCTTAAGTGCAGAACTAGATAATGGTTCTGTGGAATCTTTAACACCCTTATTACAAAATCGCCGTTATAAAATTTTTCAAGAAAAAGATGGTATTCTCTATGCCCGTAAAGGCATAATTGGACGCATTGGCCCCATTATCGTACATATTGGAATTGTCACAATTCTTTTAGGGGGAATTTGGGGCGCAATGACAGGATTTATCGCCCAAGAAATGATTGCTAGCGGCGATACTTTTCAAATTCAAAATATTATCGATGCAGGGCCTTTAGCTGCGCCAGTTCCTAAAGATTGGTCTGTACGGGTAAATCGATTTTGGATTGATTACACACCCAAAGGTGGCATTGATCAATTTTATTCAGATATGTCAGTTTTAAATAATCAGGGACAGGAAGTTGACCACAAAAAGATATTTGTCAACCAACCCCTGCGTTATCATGGCATTACTTTTTACCAAACAGATTGGGGGATTTCCTCTGTGCGTGTGCGGCTGAATAAAAGTCCTGTATTTCAGCTACCAATGGCCTTATTAGATACGAAAGGTCAAGGACGCATTTGGGGGACTTGGATTCCCACAAAGCCAGATTTAAGTGAAGGCGTTTCCCTATTAGCTAAAGATTTGCAAGGGATGGTGTTAATTTATGATGCTCAAGGTAAATTAGTTGATACCGTCCGCACAGGGATGTCTACTCAAGTCAACGGTATCACCTTAAAAATTGTCGATGTAGTTGGTAGTACAGGGTTACAAATTAAAGCCGACCCAGGTATTCCCATTGTTTATGTTGGGTTTGCGGTGTTGATGTTGGGTACAGTCATGAGTTATTTTTCCCACTCGCAAATTTGGGCATTAAAAACAGGCGATCGCTTGTATATTGGTGGTAAAACTAATCGCGCTCAAGTAGCCTTTGAGAGCGAAGTTTTAGAAATTTTAGATAGTTTGAGTGCTAATTCTGAAGCAGTTCCAGTCACCAAGTAAATATTAGCTGTATCTGACTGTTCACAGTTAAACAATTTTGGATTTTAGAGTCAATCCAAAATCCGTCTTGAAAAGTTTCCTACGGCGGGAAACCCGCCTACAGAACTTTCCGCAAAATCCAAAATCTAAAATTCGGCGGGTAACAGCTTACTTTTGATGTCGTACTTCTACCACAGTGTGAACATTACCGCGAGGAGTAAAATCTGCTTTTACCGTCGCTTCTAGAGGGTCACAGGCAGCGACAAAATCATCAAGAATTTGGTTAGCAGATTCTTCGTGAGAAATGTAGCGATCGCGATAACTATTAATATAAAGCTTCAGTGCCTTTAACTCTACCACACGCTCATCAGGAACGTAGGTAATATAAATAGTGGCAAAATCAGGATAGCCGGAAAATGGACACTTACAAGTAAATTCCGGCAAAGTAATATTAATATCGTAACGTCTACCCACACGCGGATTAGGAAACGTAATTAGCTGTCCTTCCGCAATGATGCGTTCGCCATACTTCATTTCTTGGCTAGACTCAGATACAGTTTCAGGTGAGGAATTACTCATAAGTCAAAAGGTAAAAATATCAAGTCAATTTCAAAACCGTACAAGTTCTAATTTTAACCTTTTTTCATGAATGCCTTTTGCCTTTTGCCTTTTACCTTTTGCCTTTATCCTTGTTCCCAGTCTGGACAATTACCATCATCCCAGCCGTGGGGGTGCATAGCACAAACTAACAAGTTCCCCCCATACACATGACCATGATAATTCTGACAACCAACACAAGCCGGATTTTGTTCTGCTGTAGCTTCCACTGAGTAAGGAAAGCCAGGATCAGCATCAACAACCAAGTCTTCCAGTTCCCAATAAGCTTCTAAAAATGGTTCAGTAATCTCCTGTAAATACTGATCCACTTCAGTCACAATAGAAGTCTGGACTTGTTCAGAAATCTCTTCTGTTAACTCAAAAAAAGCATCTACCATATCAGTCATTCCCAGGAAGAAACGCTCCACTTCATCAGCCATCGTTTCTACAATTTCCATCAAATCTTTTTGCCACTGTTCCATAAATGTTACGCCCTTAATTCTTCCCGACAGGACGCTTAGGGCTGCTTGGCTTGAAGCACTCTAAGTTCACCCCAGGTAATGTATATTATAAATTCTTAAGGGCTGACATTCTACCAAACTTTTGCGAGTGTACTCAGCACTCAGCACTCTCTAATCGTTCTGCAATTTCTTTAACTCTTCTTGCAGGTCTAGCACTTGTCGGCGTAATTGATCTACGTTATCAGTCGATTCCTCTTTCACCGTGGGTTCTTCGTCTTCCTCTATAATTTCGATGCGACGAGGTTCAGAAGGCGGTGTTTTTTCAGCAGTCTCAGCAGGTGGCTGTGGCTGTTGAGCTTGTTTCATCATATCTTCCACAAAGCGGCGGGCTTCGTCCGTAGTCATTTCGCCCTTTGCCACCATTTCATCTGCCAGTTTTTGGACTTGCGATCGCAGTTCAGATAACTTTCCTCCGGCTTTCTCACCAGCGTAAGAAGCCAACCCGACACCAAGGTAAAAAGCTTTTTGAACTAAATCTCCAAAACCAGGCATTGCTGCTGATTGCTCCTAGTCAAATAGGGCGACCCGGAGACTACGCCTACTACAAGCATCCCGTGTTGCTGCTACCTTCCGGTCCTGACAAGGTTTAGGCGTTGCAGCCGCATAGATCCAGGTCTAAACAAAGTATAACATCAAATTTTGTGTAAATGAGTATTATTCGACAACGATTTTCCATTCGTATAATTTGTAGTTGACACAACCGTTGTTTACCAAGGGATCACGCGCCACAATTTTCTCGGCTTCCTCCATTGAAGTGGCTTCAAACAGTAACATCCCACCACCCAACTTTGCCCAGTAACCGGTTTTAGCTTTGTGTCCTTGAGCAATCAACTCTTGCACATAAGCTTTATGGGCAGGTACATATTGGTCAAAGGTAGTTTTATCGACTTTGCCCTCTTCTATCTTGACAAACCACGGCATCTGAATGAAAACCTCTAGAAATCTTGTGTTCTAATATCTTTAAAGATTATCTTGTTTTGCATTTTGAATTCTTCCCAGAGACTTTTTTTTGTCGCCTTGCTACCACCGCAAGAGATTCAAGATTACGCCAACGACATCAAGCAGCACTTTGCTGACCACTACGCCAGCAAACACGCCCAAAAATCCCCACCACACATTACACTACAACCGCCCTTTCAATGGCGAGTTGATCAATCCTCACTTTTACAAGCGGTCTTAAGTGAATTTAGTCGCCAACAGCAACCATTCTCCGTCACATTGAGTGGCTTTGCTGCCTTTCCACCCCGCGTTATCTATATAAATGTGGTGCGAAGTCCAGAATTGTTGTCATTACAAACTCAGTTATTGACCCAAATGGAAACCCAATTAGCGATTATTGAAAAGGTAGGTAAAAAGCGTCCCTTTGTACCTCACATGACAGTTGCCTTTCGAGACTTAAGCAAACAAAACTTTCATGCTGCTTGGGCAGAGTTTAGCAAACGTCAGCTACATTTTGAATTTATTGCTGACAAGTTAACCTTACTTATACACGATGGTCAAGGCTGGCATATTCAATCAGAGTTTGCTTTTTTGTCTGGTCATAGCTAATCACAATTTATTACAGAGTGATTGCAGATGACGAAAAATCGCATTTTATTTAGTAATTAAACTAATTAATCATCAAAATTAACTTAAAGCATATGACTATCTCTCAAACACTCAAGAAAGGGTCAAAAGGTTTAGAAGTTAAACAACTACAAGAAATATTAACTCAACTCAAATTAGACCCAGGCCGCATAGATGGTACTTTTGGTGACAAGACTGAAATTGCTGTGAAAAAATTCCAAGGACAGCAAGGTCTTGAAGCTGATGGGATAGTAGGATTAAAAACTCAAATAGCTTTAAATCAGTTGATTCAATCAAATTTATACGGTGGGAAAAATGGTAAATTACCACTTCCTGGTGTGGCTTTGATTAAAGACTTTGAAGGATGTAAGCTACAAGCCTATCCTGACCCGCGCACTAAGGGTAAACCATACACTATTGGCTGGGGTTGTACTCGCAAAAAAGATGGTAGCGAGTGGAAACTAGAGGACAAAATTACCCAGCAAGAAGCAGATGAGTTACTCATTTTGCAACTAGAAAGTGATTATCTCCCACCTTTAGAGAAAATCCCTGGATGGGATGATCTGACTGCTGCACAGCAAGGAGCATTGTTAAGTTTTGCTTATAATTTAGGTGCTAATTTCTACGGGGCGAAAAATTTTGAGACTATCACCAGAGTTTTGAAAAATCAGGCATGGGATGAGATAGAAACAGCTTTAGTGCTATACATTAATCCCGGCAGTCCAGTAGAGAAAGGATTAAAGCGACGCAGACTAGCAGAAGCAAAGCTGTTTTTGCAGTCTGGTACGGTAGCTTAAATCAATTACCTGGTCAATAACTGCCGTCGCAATAAATCTAGGGCTGTACAAGCACTCAAATGACGAATGAAAAAGCGATCGCGCATTGTACCAAAATGATATTTAAAACTCTTGACTTCATCATTTGGCCCTGCTAACCCAATATAAACCAATCCTACAGGCTTAGTCTCACTCCCTCCAGTGGGGCCAGCAATCCCTGTGATACTTAATCCCCAGGTAGTTGCTAGGCGGGTTTTGACACCAATTGCCATTTGTTCAGCAACGCTATCACTAACTGCCCCAAATTCTGCTAAATCTTCCGGCTTTACTCCCAATAACCCAACCTTCACAGAGTTATCATAGGAAATTACACCACCCCAAAAATAATCGGAACTACCAGAGATTTCTGTTAACATTTGCCCCAAAGTCCCACCGGTGCAGGATTCAGCTACTGCTAAGGTTTCTCCTGATGTCCGCAATAATTGCCCGACAACAGAAGCTAAGGTATCGTCATCCACACCATAGAAGTCCAAACCTGCAATTTCTTTAATTTGTTGTTCTACAGGTGCAATCAACGCCTCGGCTGCTGCTGGTGAGGTGGCTTTAGCTGAAACACGTAGCCGCACCTCTCCCTTACCTGCATAGGGTGCAACTGTGGGATTCGGTAAATTAAAGTAAGCACTGACTTTTTCTGCTAAAGCAGATTCCCCAATTCCCCAAAACCTCAAACTGCGGCTATAGATAATTTCTTGACCCCAACCTTGACTTTTCAAAAATGGTACTGCTGTTTCTTCCCACATTCGGTGCATCTCACTCGGAACACCAGGGAAAGTCAAAATGGTAATATCTGGGCGGGGTTGCCAGATTATCCCAGGTGCTGTACCACTGGGGTTAGGTAAAATATCCGCACCTTGAGGAATCAAGGCTTGTTTGCGGTTACTGGAAGTCATCACCCGACCACGTTGAGCAAATTTATGGGTAATATCTTCAATAATTGTTGCGTCTTCTACTAAAGGTGCGCCAAAAAAATCAGCGATAGTTTCACAGGTGAGATCATCGGGAGTAGGGCCTAGTCCACCAGTAAAAATGAGAATATTAGCTCTGGAAATAGCAATTTCAATAACTTGTTTGATGCGTTCTGGATTATCTCCAACCACGGTTTGATGGTAGTGGGGAATTCCTAATTGGGCTAGTTGTTGGGCTAGATATTGGGCATTGCCGTTGAGGATATCTCCCAGCAAAAGTTCAGTACCAACACAAATGATTTCTGCACTCATTGAATTTTCTGTCAAAAGTAAAAAATATAATTTTGGATTTAAAAGCAATTCTTAAACATTACCTTGTCAGATAAAGCCTTCTAAATTGCGTTAGCGTAGCGGGACATTAGTCCATTGCGAATTGCTATTACTGATAGTGATTGGTATCAGGTTAACACACGACTTAGTTAGTAAATCAATAAATAGGGTGTGTTCACGCCAAAGCGTCACACACCCTGAGAAGATTGGTTAATGTCGTTTTGAATTTAGAGTGCCATATTAATTACTTTTGTAATTTACGATTTTGCTGAGAAAACTTGCGGACTCTCCAACAGACGTAACTTAAAAGTGAAGTGGTTGCACAAATGTAAGCAATACTGCTAGGTACACCAGCTACAAACAGTGCTAAACTTCCTACCCACAAAGTAAGGCAGTAGATAAATAATACTGACCAGCGATGGGATAACCCCGCTTGCAGAAGACGGTGATGGAGGTGACATTTATCTGCAACCCAAGGTCGTTTTCCCTGACGTAGACGAGCCAGAATCACGGCAGACATATCTACAATGGGGACAGCCAAAATTAAGTATGGTAAAAGAACGGCGGTGAAAGCGGGGATTTTGACTAAACCAATCACACCCACGGAGGCTAAAGTAAAACCCATAAAATATGAGCCACCGTCACCCATAAAAATTTGTGCTGGGTTGAAGTTGTAGCGGAGAAATCCTAAAGCTGCACCAGCTAAGGCGGCTGCAATTAAAGCGGCGGCGGGTTGCTGCATAAATAAGGATACGAATAGCATAACGACAGCCGCAATCCCAGAAACCCC
Organism: Nostoc sp. CENA543; assembly: GCF_002896875.1. Taxonomy (GTDB): domain Bacteria; phylum Cyanobacteriota; class Cyanobacteriia; order Cyanobacteriales; family Nostocaceae; genus Trichormus. Next base: position 5,672,774 of record NZ_CP023278.1, on the reverse strand, counting down.
AGCCGCCAAACCGTCTAAGCCGTCAATCCAATTGATGGCGTTGACCATCCCGACTAACCAAACTACCGTAATAGGCAAACTGAGCCAGTTAAGGTCAACAATACCAACAGTAGGAACAGTAATAAAATCTATGCTGACACCAGCTTTCCAAGCACCGGCAGCAACAATTATTTGCATTAACAGTCTTGTTAGAGGAGATAAACTTAATAAGTCATCGGCTAAACCAATCAAAAAAAAGCCAAGACCGCCTAAAGTTACACCCCAGATTTGCCATTCTTTTTCGGGAGGCAGATTAGCAAAGCCACCCAACCACCACACAATCATTAAAGATAGTATTGTACCTGCGAAGATGGATACTCCTCCCAGGCGTACCATTGGACGGTCATGAATTTTGCGACCACCAGGTTGATCTACGCGTCCACTTTTAATGCCAATCTTTTTGACATCAGGTGTAGTCCAAAGGACGACTACTGCGGCGACGAGGAAGGCGATCAGATGATATATCTGAGCAGGCATCTGTAATTTTTTAGAAAGTTTATTAACAAAAATTGGCCAAGGACGTTTCCTTCATATTTTTACTACATTTCAGGCCTAAATCAGCATAAGAATTTGGATATTAGGAATGGGGCATGGGGAATGGGGCAAGAAGGAAGTGTGGGAGGGGTAGGAGGTGTGGGAAGAAATCTTTCCCCCTCTCTCCCCACACTCCCCACACTTCCCCATCTTCCCAGTCCCCAATCCCTAAGCCAAAGCTGGTACAGGAATTTCCTGATGAGGATATAAGGGGAAGCGATCGCACAATGCAGCTACCCGACGTTGACAGTCTTGGGCTACGGTTGCTGAGTCTGGATTGAGCAGGCGATCAGCGATAATGTTGCCAATTTCGATAAATTCATCGACTCCCATCCCTCTAGTTGTCATGGCGGGAGAACCTAAGCGCAAACCACTGGTAATAAATGGTGATTGGGGATCAAAAGGAACTGTATTCTTGTTGGTAGTAATATTCACTTCACTCATTAACTGATCTGCTTTCTTACCTGTCATCCCAATTGAACGCAGATCGACGAGCATTAAATGGTTATCTGTACCGTCAGATACCAGTTTTAAACCACGATTTTGCAGTTGAGTGGCTAAGGCTTGAGCATTATCAATTACTTGCTGTGAGTAATTGGTAAATTCTGGTTTTAAGGCTTCACCAAAAGCTACAGCTTTACCGGCAATCACGTGTTCTAAGGGGCCGCCTTGAGTTCCAGGGAACACGGACTTATCTAATTTTTTACCCAATTCTGCATCACGGGTCAAAATTAACCCACCTCTGGGGCCACGCAGGGTTTTATGGGTGGTGGTGGTGACGACATCACAATAAGGAATTGGGTTAGGATGTAAGCCGGTGGCAACTAACCCCGCAATGTGGGCGATGTCTGCGAGTAAGTAAGCACCAACTTCATCAGCAATACTACGGAATTTAGCGAAATCAATAATGCGCGGATAGGCAGAATAACCACAAATCAAAAGCTTAGGACGCTCCCTTAACGCCAGCTCTCGAATTTGGTCGTAGTCTAGTCTTTCTGTTTGTTGACTTACGCCGTAGTGACGGACTTGAAACCACTTACCAGAGACGTTCACAGGGGAACCGTGGGTGAGGTGTCCGCCGTGGGACAAGTCCATCCCCATGATTGTGTCACCAGGTTCTAACAAAGTCAGAAAAACTGCAAAATTCGCCTGTGCGCCGGAGTGGGGTTGGACGTTGGCATGAGCCGCGCCAAATAGCTGTTTGGCTCTATCAATAGCTATTTGTTCGATTTTGTCAACGAATTCGCACCCGCCATAATAACGCTTACCAGGTAGACCTTCAGCGTATTTATTGGTGAGGACTGAACCTTGGGCTGCTAATACAGCCGCCGAGGTAAAGTTTTCACTGGCGATCAGTTCTAAATGGCCGCGTTGGCGTTGGAGTTCTTGATTAATTAATTCTGCGATCGCGGGATCGGAGGTAGCAAGCAAGTCTGAATTTGTTCTAGTCACTTCAACATATACCTAATAGCAGTTTCTACGAAAGTTAATGCGATCGGCGGACAGGCTTATCTGTTAACAGTTGACAATCAAGATTGCTATCTTCTTGAACTGCTATCCAAACATGATGTATTCCGTTGGGAATTATCAGCTGCCGACTAACTTCATAGATTTATGATCATAAACCTGTTTACGAAAATATCAACTTTGATACTTTTAAGAAAATTAGGGGTGTAAGGGTGTAAGGGAAGAAAATAGTGTTTCTTCTATATTTTGCTAGTGAGCCACCATGCTAGTTGGAGGTTTTTCAGAAAATCAGCTTTCACCAAGATACTTGCAGGATGTGCTAAAATATGAGCATCAATACCTAATAAATCCTCAAATATTCCTGAATTTTTTAGTCAAATTCATCAAAATTTAGTCCTCTGTGTGGGCAGTATATTAATTTAGACTTATTTAATTAGCTGTGAGAGACGCGCTATCGGGCTGCTCAGAGTCAAGTTCAGTGAATTGCCTGTAAATGTCGTAGCCCTACTACCTGTAAGCAAGAATCTCTCGGCAGTAGAGTAAGAAGGAGAGATTGAGATGTTAGTCATTCTCATGGACGAGCAAATCCTAGTTCCTGAGCAAGTTTGTCAGTCTTGCTTACTAGCTGATAGTAGTGGTCAACCACGTTGGCGCAAAGGAAAGTTAACTTGTGGTCAAGCTATTCGCCAGCTTACACAACAGCAACCAGAACAGTATGAATGTCAAATGGGTTTTCGCATAGCCCAGATAGAATAATTAGAACAGGGTAAATATTTGTAGTTCTGATTAGGCAGAGGGTAAGGGAGCAGGGGAAAAGAGGATTTTAGCCTAGTTTACATTTCTGAAGATAGTCAGGTTTTTTCTCACCGACTTACTTAAGTTAAAGCCAACAAGGTAGTTTAACTGCGTTATCCTATGGTCAGGGAAATCTGAAATTTTTATCATAGGAGAACGCATAATGGTTTGGCGTGGGACTACATCAATTACTGACCGCATTTTCGCCTCTTTACCTTATCTTATGCCCATAATTAACGGTTTAGTATTTGGGAGTTATTTGTTAAGTAGGTTTCCTATATTACAGTTACTATTAATACCTCTACAACCAATATTGGTCTTGTATATGGGCTTGGGACAATTAGGTCGATTACTCCTTTTCTTTGCCTTGTTTATGTTTGTGGTCAGAAACGAAAAAATAGTCCATTTCATTCGTTTTAATACTATGCAGGCAATACTGCTCAACATTGTGATATTTCTGTGTGAAGTTCTGAGAGACCTTCTAGGATTCATTCCTAATACTGGCTTTGCCATAGAAACAATATCCAACTTATTTTTCGTAGTAATTGTTGGAACAGTAGTGTATTCTATGATTCAATCCCTACTAGGACGTTACGCGGAACTGCCAACAATTTCCGATGCAGTTTATGCACAAGTACGTTAACAGTTTAGGGAGATGCTACGGTGTTCTCTAGGCGACCAATACCTTCAATTTCTATGCGGACGCGATCGCCTGGCTTTAATGGGCCAATACCTTCTGGTGTACCAGTTAGGATCACATCTCCAGGTAGTAAGGTCATGACTTGACTAATATAAGCAACCAGAAAATCAGGGGCAAACACCATCTGATCAATACCCGCAGATTGCACTGGATCGGGATCATCATTAATAAAAGTCTGCAATCTAGCTCCAGGGTTTAACTCTCGCACAATCCAAGGGCCGAGAGGACAAAATGTATCAAACCCTTTGGCGCGAGTCCATTGACCATCTTTTTGTTGTAAATCTCTAGCAGTAACATCATTGGCGACGGTATAACCCCAAATTTTAGTTTGGGCTTCCTCTGGTGTACATTTACAGGCGCGATCGCCAATGATTAAAGCTAACTCACCTTCATAATCCACTCGTTGCGACTGCTGAGGATACTGAATTATTGTCTCTGAAGGAATAATTGTTGTGGGTGGTTTTAAAAAAATTAATGGCTCAACTGGTACAAGACTTCCCATTTCCGCAGCATGGTTAGCGTAATTCTTTCCCACCGCCACAATCTTGGAAGGAGCGCAAGGTGCAAGAATTTGGTAATTATCCGGTTCTAGAACTAAATCTGTTAGCTGTCCCTGTAGCCAAGGTGGAGCATCAAGCACCTGCACATTAAGAGACAGCTGCAACAACCCATAGTAAATCTTTCCTTCTTGATTTTGAACTCGCACATAACGCTGGGCCATAAATTTGATCAAAATCCTTATCAAGTGAGGGACTGGGAACTGGTAAAGGTAAAAGGCAAAAGTAAAAAGGCAAAAGTAAAAAGAAAAGGTTCTTTTGCCCTTCTTTACGAGAGACTGCGCCAACGGGTGACGCTCATGCGTCACTAAAGCTGCGCTAACGCCATTTGCTGTATGCCGGGAAACCCGTCTACCGCAATGGCTCACCTTTTTACTTTTTTTCTCCACGCTTCCCATCAACAAGGCCAATTTTGGCAGATGGGGCTGATGATTAAAATAGAAAACTGGTAAGATTATATTTCCTTGTTGCTTCAGATGTTGATTAATACTGAGGATTTTTATATCTAACCGTATAAATCAATATCAGCAGCCAGTTGTCCAAAAGGAGAATTACAACCATGTCCACAGTTTACGAAACACTATATATTCTGCGCCCAGACCTCACAGATGAACAAGTAGAGCAAGCGATCGCCAAGTATCAGAACTTGCTCAAAGAACAAGGTGCTGATAACATTGAAATCCAAAATCGTGGCAAGCGTCGTCTGGCTTACGAAATTGATAGAAATCGTGATGGCATCTATGTTCAAGTAAACTACACTGGGCCTGGAAAAGTGATTGCTCCCTTAGAACGCGCCATGCGTTTGAGCGAAGAAGTAATTCGCTACCTCACCATTAAGCAAGAAGTATCTCAGGACAAAGCAGAAGAAGTTGCTGCGACAGTCTAAGACAATTGTTAAATGACCTGTGTGGAAAATTGAGTATTAATAACTCAGTTTTCTCCACGGACAAAACTAGAATAAAAACATATAATCAGAAAAAATTTTATTTTGATGCCTTATTTTGTAATTGAGTTGGGAATGCTAGATTAACATTGCCTGCCCCAAGCAAGCGATCGCAGTATATCCAAGGTTGGAAAATATTCTTCAATCGGAGCTTTAAGCCACTGTGAGCCAAACTGAACTACCCGACATCCAAGCTCTATCTACAGAAATGTCGCAGCTGCGCCAAGAATTGCAGCTACGGGATCAACTCGTCCAACAGCTATCACAAGAACTTTTCCGGCTAGTCAAGGGCAATACTAATTTTATACCCCCCAAGCTAGAGCCGGAACAAGATTTGACTCAACTCAAAGCTTTACAAGAACAATTACAGGCTGTTGAGCAACAAGTCACATTCTATCAAGAACAAATCGCTGTCCGTGACGCGGAAATTTATCAACTGCGTCAGTCCGTCCAAGAGTTAACTGACCGCAGTCGGATGTTAGAACAAGTAGTACAAGAACTACCACAAATTTACCGCCGGAAATTTGAAGAACGCATGGCTCCAGTCAGAGAAAAAGTAGCTCAACTGCAAAGAGAGAATCGCCAACTACAAGCCGAATTGCAAAGTGTCAGTTATCGTTTAGCTCTCAAAACGCGCACTTCTAGCCATAGTGGAATTGATCTACCTAACTTTCCCCGTCCCGCATCCAGCTAACACAATATTTCTACTACAAAAAATGCTTAATTTGAGGATAAATTAGGCAAAAAGCTAAACATTTTTTGATATTCTTTAGATATTCTTGAGTATTTTATATTTATTGACTCAAAAATATATTTTTGTGAGTCTATCTAAATTCGATGACAACTTGCTCAGATAGATACAATGATTGAAGCGTTGGTAAAATTAACACCGAATATTAACCAACACAGCACTCAGCACTCAGCACGGGCTAAACGCCCCGCTACCGCTAACAGCACGGGCTAAACGCCCCGCTACCGCTAACAGCACTTCACCACTACTCACAAAAATTAAAATAAACCACGGGCAATGGTCAAAAGCAATCGGCTCATTTAGACTTTTAACCAACTGTTTTGACATTGCCGGATTTAGGTATTATAATAGAATGTTAGCTTGCTAATGATACTTGTTTGTCATTGACGACACTAAAGATGTCTTCGTAAGTGTCAAAAATTTCAAATACTGAATCCAACTGTGTAAGTTCTAAGACTAAGCGGACAGGAGTCTGTACGTTGCACAAAACTAGACGGCAGCCATTTTGTCTTGCTAACGTTAATCCCTTGACTAATGAAACTAAACCGGAACTATCCATAAAGTCTACTAATGCCAGATCAATCACCCAAAGTTGATGAGGCTGAGGAGTGATTTCAGACATCTGTTCGCTCAAGGACATACCACTTTGTAAGTCTATGCTGCCTTGAGGTTTAAACAAAACCACTTGTAATTCTGGTGCGAGTGTCATAAATTTAACCAAGTAGTTGAAACACTTAACAAAAGCAGGTCGCAGGAACTAATACCAGAGCAATGCTGTGTGTGAAATTGTGGTTACATCTACAGTAAACAGTAGATTCAACTACAAGTTCTCTAGCATTTGCTTAAGTATTTATTCCGTATAATTTGTTTTAACATTCCCCAATATAGGCACAAACGCTTAACGATTTCCGTATCAAAAGTATCTTTTACAGAACCTTTATATTTTTTTAAGTTTTTTATGAATTTTTAATCAAATGTTATTGCTTTATCACTATCTTTATGCGTTTGTGCTAGTAACTGATAGATACTTGATTGTCAATTATGGATTAATAATCAAATTTATAGGTCTAGAACTATACCAGAGTTTCGAGATGTCCCAAGTGACAATGGCTTTTTGAACTGCTGAATATAGTGGCTTGATTGACACCCCAGGTAAAAACAAGCAAAGATGTATATAAAGTAAAAAATTGTAAAGGCGGCGGTGCGGGATGTCTCTTGAGTTGATTTCACTAGAAAACATCCAGGAGTTTGCCCATCATTACGGTTACTGGGCTATTTTTTTTGGAATATTGCTAGAGAACTTGGGTATACCTCTTCCTGGTGAAACCGTAACCTTAGTAGGTGGCTTTCTGGCTGGTAGTAATGAACTTAATTATTGGATAGTTTTAGCCCTTGCCATTACTGGTGCAGTGATGGGGGGAATTTTCGGCTATTGGATTGGTAGGCTGGGGGGGTGGTCTTTTTTACTACAAGTAGGAAAAATATTTCGATTTAGTGAAACAAAATTGTTGAGTATCAGAGCGCAATTTAGTGAAAATGCAGCTAAAGCAGTCTTTTTCGGTCGCTTTTTTGCCTTATTGCGAATTTTTGCTGCTCCATTAGCTGGTATAGCTGAGATGCCTTTCGCCAAATTTTTGATATACAACATTTTAGGAGCAACAGCGTGGGCTAGTTTGATGGTGACATTAGCCTTTTTTGCTGGTAGGGTTGTTTCCCTTGAACAATTGGTGGCTTGGGTGAGTCAATTTGCAATTTTGGCTTTACTGATACTTGTAGCAGTGATTGCTATTCCCTTATGGTTAGAATCGCGTCAAGTTAAACAAGCCGCAGAAGACTAAGAAAAGGCAAAAGAGAAATTAAAGGTTTGTAGTGGGAACTTCAGTCCTCATCTTAGGACTAAAGTCCTTACTACAAACTTTTTGCCTTTTGCCTTTTACCTTTATTTATCTAGTTTGTTTAGCCCAAATACGAGTCGGTAGTCCCCAAACGTAAATGAAACCTTCGGCTGCTTTGTGGTCAAACTGATCTTCTGCGCCGTAGGTGGCTAAATCAGGGGTATAGAGTGAATTATCGCTCCAACGACCAACGATAGTGGCGTTACCTTTAAACAGCTTCAAGCGAACAGTTCCAGATACTTGTTCTTGAGTTTTCTGGATAAAAGCGTCTAAAGCAGTTTTCAGGGGACTGTACCACAAGCCGTTATAGACCATTTGGGTGTATGTTTCTTCAATACCCCGTTTGTAGTGGGTAACATCTGCGGTGAGGGTGAGGCTTTCTAAATCTCTGTGAGCTTGAATTAGCACCAACATGGCGGGAGATTCGTAAATTTCCCGTGATTTAATCCCTACCAAACGGTTTTCAATCATGTCGATACGACCGACACCATGATTTCCCACAATTTGATTGAGTTCTTGGATTAATTCGACGGGCGTTTTGGCTATCCCATTGAGGGTAGTGGGTATACCGTGAATGAATCCAATCTCTAAATATTCTGGCTCATTGGGGGTATCAGCGATCGCTTTGGTCATTTCATAAATTTCTTCTGGTGGTTCAAATGTGGGATCTTCCAACACACCAGCTTCGATACTGCGACCTAGTAAGTTTTTATCAATACTATAGGGAGAAGACTTTTTCACAGGGGCAGGAATCCCAAATTGTTCACCGTAGGCGATGGTTTCTTCACGACTCATACCCCATTCCCGCGCCGGTGCGAGAATCTTTAATTCAGGATTTAATGCTGCACAGGAGACATCAAAGCGGACTTGGTCATTACCTTTACCTGTACAACCATGTGCGATCGCATCCGCACCATATTTTTGTGCAGTTTCGACCAATATTTTAGCAATTAACGGACGAGCCAGGGCAGTTCCTAGAGGATAACGATTTTCATAAAGAGCGTTAGCTTGAATAGCTGCAAAAGCATAGTCTTTAATAAAACTATCTTTTACATCCACCACCAGAGATTCACTTGCACCTGATTTTAGAGCTTTTTCTCGGACTGGTTCTAATTCATCACCCTGACCTAAATCTGCTGCTAACGTAATTACCTCTTCTACTCCCCACTCTTGCTTGAGGTAGGGAATGCAAACGGAGGTATCGACTCCACCAGAATATGCCAACACAACCTTTTTGGCGCGACCCATTTGTTTCTCCACTTAGGAAAACACAATAATTAATGAGTCATTATTATATCTAAATGCACCATGTATATTTTCTGAATCGTCAAAACAAAGTTTTTAGCCACCGTCTTAACAAGAAATTTGAGAGCTTTAACGTTTGGGGTTACTGTACGGCGTTAAAGATCGACCAACTATCATTTTTAATGAAGACCGGCTTACCTCTTAACCGTTAAATGCTGTCTGTATCGCTTATTTGCGTTAGGGTAATGAACTTATTGAGGTATTGTCGTCTGTCATCTGGGAATACTAAGTCTAAATAAAGTTTTATCTTTCTATGTATCTTCCCATGAGTGATAGTTTAAATACTTACACGGTTATTATGCTCGGCCCACGAGGTTCTGGTAAAACTGTGTATCTGGCGAGTATGTATAAAAAGTTGTCTACGCAAGGCAAACAAGGTTTTTTCTTGGAAGTTGATAGCTCAGAAAAGCGTAAGCGTCTCCATAACATATACACCCAAATCGCCATTGATGAAAAATGGCCAAAAGGAACAACTTACGATGAGGTGTCAGAATGGACTTTCACCTGTCGTGTTCAGACAGGAAATTTACCGATTTATTCAGCTTGTCGGTTTAAATATCTTGATTATGCAGGTGGCAGACTTACAGACGAAATGGAAGATGAGGATACTTCTTTTGAAAGTAAACTGCAAAATGCTGATGCTTTACTAGGACTGTTAGATGGTCAAAGACTAAAGGCATTAATGCGTAATGAAAAGCTAGGGTTATTTTGGGTAGTCAATGAACTACCTAATATGTTGAACATAATGCAAGGGAGTCAAAAACCCATTCATTTTGTTATTAGTAAGTGGGATACCCTCATCAATGAATATAGCTTAGAGCAACTACGAGATCGTTTGCTAGAGATTGAGGAATTTAGAAACTTAATTCAAGCACGTAATGAAGCTCGTTTACCAGTTCGACTTATCCCGATTAGTTCAGTAGGCGTGGGCTTTGCAGAACTTCAACCAGATGGAAGTATGGCTAAAACAGGCAGCTTACCTAATCCATTTTTAGTAGAAATGCCTCTAGCCTGTATTTTGCCTGACATGATTAAAATTACCTTAGAGGAATTAATCAAGAAAAAGCAAGAAAGAATAAGTCAACCAATTGAAGTAAAACCTAATTTGAGTTTTTGGGAAAGGTTAGGACAGGTTGTTGGAGGCGTAGGGAAAGTTGGTATTGGCATATTAAAACAAATATTGCCTATAAAATACAGGTTCGCTGAAGATATTTTGGAGAACTTAATTGATTTTCTTGATGATTGGGAGAAGCCTGCCCAACAGAAGCTAGAAGCAGCAGCAAAAAGAACAGAAGAACTCCGTCGTAAACAAGCCGAATCTTTGAGAAAAGTTACTGATGAAGAAACGGCACTTAAACACGTTGTTAACTGCTTTATTTCGCTTACGGATGAACTTGAATCTAAATTTCCTGCATCTAATCTAAAAAAACTCTAGACAACCAAAAATTTTTTATGACAGATATTCAGGCTTGGCCTTTTCTGGTTGGGTGTAATCAATACCTTGACTATAGAACCATAGTTGCTCCCAGCTTTATGTGTGAATCAAAAACGTCAAGCCTACTAGCTAAAGCAGCAGGTGGAGACTTAACAGAAATTGGAACTGCCTACTACCGTGAAATTCATAATTCTAAAGTGGGTGATCTCACTTTAGTTTTCCGTGTCATTGAAGCAACATCGGAAAATACAGGACTTGAAGGACAGGGAGTATTAAAAGATTCATTTGGCAGAGAAATTGATTTAATAGAAGGTATTGTTTTTAAAGGATTACAACCGGATGTTGTAGTCACTCAGAAAAATATAGAAGAAATTCATCAAGAAATAATAGTTCACTATCAGGATTTTTGGAATACTACAACTTCTCACCCTGCTATTGCTGTAGAAACTTTGACTTGGATAGAAGATAACCACTTGAATAACAGCTTGAAATATATCAAGCTTAAAAATTGTGATCTAGATGTTAGACATCAGAAATCAATTGAAAACTCATCACAATTGAACCAAAGTAAATTATGGGAGAGTTTGAGTACGAAAAACTATGATGGAGAAATTACTTCTGTGGTGTATGTACCTGACCAAGAAAGTATCATATATCGTTATGAAAGAACAGTGATGATTGCTAATTGGAGAAAACAGCAATCTAAAAAATTGTTTCTAAAGAGAAAACTGACTGCTGATTCTCCTACTCCAGTTAGCATAAGTCAGAATGGTAGATTTGTAGCTACTGCAATTATTGACCAAGGAGACCGAAATCTTCTAAAAATTTGGGATATTAATAATATTTGGAACTCTAAGGAAGATATAATCAGTCCTATTGTAGACTTTGAAAGTTCTTCATTGGGAATAATTGGAAGCAACATTTTTGGTAGAATTCATGCAGTAACTTTTTCTCCTGATAACACTATTATAGTGAGTGCTGGTGCAGAGAAAACAATTTTTCTTTGGGATGTTTCTGGTAGTGGTGAACTAGGTAGGCTATATGGACATTCAAGCACAGTTAGAACGATAGCAATTAGTCCAGATGGAAAATTAATGGCTAGTGGCGATGATCATGGAGATCTTAAGATTTGGAATTGGCAAACTAGACAAGAAATTGACCAAATTAATATTCGTTTACCAGTTAGAACATTAGCTTTTAGTCCAGACAGCAAAACTTTTGTGAGTGGTGGAGATGATTGTAGTGTAAAGCTTTGGGATTCTTATACAAGAAAAGAAATTACTACTCTGGCACAACACCTAGAATCGATAAACACAGTAATTTTTAGTCCTGATGGTCAAATAATTGCTAGTGGGAGTGATGACTGTACTATAAAACTTTGGGATGTTTACAGACGAAAAGAAATCTCTGTTCTAAAAGGACATAAGGAAGCAGTAACATCAGTATCCTTTAGCTCTGATGGTCGAACTTTGGTAAGTGGAAGCAAAGATAAAACAATTAGATTATGGGAACGTTCGTCAGTTTAGAATAAAAGTGCAGTCAAGTGAGCTTGTAAAATGCCTTCTCCGTTCCCCGGTATGGATCCATATCTTGAAGGCTATCTGTGGAGTGACGTACACAACGCCCTTGCTAGCAAAATCCGTGCTTTTCTCGCCCCACAGTTGCGTCCTAAATATGCTGCAAGGCTAGAAGTGTATGTTGTGGAAGATATTTCTCCTGCTAGTGAAATTGGTATTTTGTACCCAGATGTTGAGGTATTAAAGATTAGAGAACGTCGTGATTTAAGTGCTCCCGTTCCCTCATCAAATACTGCCACAACCCCAGCACCTCTGACACTTCCGGTTATCCAACCTGTTGCAGTCCGCATCCCCACAGTCGAAATTCGGGATACAGCCAACAACCGACTAGTATCCTGTATCGAAATTCTCTCCCCCGTTAACAAACGTGAACCAGGTATTACTGACTATCGGAAGAAACGACAACGTTTATATAATGCCAACGTTCATTTAATTGAAATTGATTTGCTGCGTCGGGGAAATCGACCATTTAACCACCCCCGCCTTCCAGATGTTCCCTACTTGATCACTTTAACGCGGGCTGGGTCTGGTTTAATTGATGTGTGGCCTGTGAAGTTACAGGATACCCTCCCAAAAATACCCGTTCCGCTTTGCGAAGGCGACCCCGATGCTGTACTGGAACTACAAGCTGTGCTGAATGCTATCTATGATGAAGCTGGGTATGATTTATCTATAGACTACAGCCAGCCACCGCCGCCACCAGCCATAAGTTAGTCTGACTCTAAGCTTATGAACCAGGGCTAAAGCCCTTACTACAAGCCAGTTAGTCTGAGAATATCAATTATTCTAAACCCAACTGCCTCTTTAACGTCACAGGGACGTTTAATGCTGTCTCTAAACCCCGCACCCCTTCCCATTGTTGCTTTTCACCCCAGTGACTGACTTCTAAGTTGGCTTCGGTAACATCTGTATCATCAAGAATACTGTAGGTGAGATTAGCTGCTGTTAAGTCTGCACCATTCAGCATGGCACCACTCAGGTTACTACCAGTTAAATTGGCACTATTGAGGTTAGCAAAACTCAAATCAGTACCTAGAAGCACCGCATCACTTAAGTCTGCGCCTGTTAAGTCAGCTTCACTGAGAATACCACCACTCAAGTCAGCATCGTTGAGAATGACGCGACTGAGGTCAACGCCACTCAAGTCAGCACCTAAGAACATAGCACCGTTGAGTTGAGCATCGCTGAGTTTGGCACCGTTGAGTTTCGCATAGCTGAGGTCGGCGGAAACGAGGCTGGCTGCGCTTAAGTTAGTGCTGAATAAAATTGTGTCGCTGAGGTTGCTGCCATTGAGAACAGCCCCAGATAAGTCAGCCCCACTCAAGTCAGCACGACAAAGATCAGCGTGGTTGAGGTGAACATTTTTCAAGTCAGCGTCACTGAGATTTGCCCCAAACAGTATGGCGTTGGTGAGGTTGGCGCGCGAGAGTACAGCATCTCGGAGGTTAACACCACTCAAATTAGTGTGACAGAGTTCAGTATCATTGAGTTGACAACTACTCAAGTCGGCGCGACTGAGGTCAGCACGACTCAGATTTGCCCCTGTGAGGTTTGCCCCTGTCAGGTTAGCACTGCTGAGGTCTGCGTGAGAGAGGTTTGCCCCTTGGAGATTGGCCCCACTAAGATTAGTATCACCCAGGTTAGCACCTGCTAAGTTAGCATCTTGAAAGTTGACACCAGTTAAGTTAGCGTCTCCTAGATATGCTCCAGTCAGATTTGCGCTACTCAAATTGACACCGGTGAGATTGGCATCACCTAAATATGCACCTTGCAAGTTAGCACCTTTGAGAAATTGCCCAACGATGTTACTAAAATTACCAATCTCTATGGCATCACTATAATTAATTATCCGCAGGAGTTGAGATGTAAAAAAGCTATCTGTGTCTGGTTCTCCAGATGAATAAAAGTTAATTTGATGCGGTAAATCTTCTTGTTTTTGAGCATATCGATGTATTTCTAAGAGTAAAATTAGTACATTTAAACCTGTATATATATCTACTTGTCTTAGCCCGATCGCCTGATTTTTTGCTACCATTGCCATCAGTTTCTGCTGTGGTAGGTTATCACTAGGAGGTGCATCGATAAATTCTCCTTGACACCAACGCTGATAAAAACCTAATAAGCGGTGAAATAGTGCTATGGGTTGCCATTGCTGGGCTAATATCAGCGATTTTGTCAGTTTATCTACTATTTCTACTGTCAAGGCACTGCTGCCCAACAAATCATAAATTTCTGTATACAGTTGGCGATCGCTCAGATAAAACTCGCTATCATTTCCTGTGTTTGTCCACGTTTCTAATTTAGTTTGTAACTCTTTAAGGAAAATATCTTTTTGGAAATTATCTTGATTAGTTTTAACGTTTGGCTCTCGATTTTGCCTGTAGTTTCTAGGGTTTAAAATCTGTGATGGTATTAAGTTTTTTTTCAGTGGTCTATCTTGTGACCTAGTGCTTTTAACGTAACTTTGCAGTAGTTTCCAAACTTGAGGTAATTGTGACATTTTTTTAGCCATTAATACTAATTATTTTTGATTATTAAGATTTTAGAAGTAGGAGACTAGGAGTTAAAGCTTTTTGTTTTTAGTATTTCCTGTAAGCTAATTAGAAAGTGCTGTTAGAGACTTCCAGAGAATAAATTATCCAATTTATTTAATGATATTTTTCTTTACTCCCCCTGCCCCTTTGCCTACACAGTGATAGTATATTTCTTTAGTTGTAAGTGCCTTAGCTGATGGGAAAGACTGAATTAGTATTGTTGGCGCAGTCTGTATTGGATAAAACCTATCTTTTTAAGAAAGCTGTATAAATTAGCCATCAGTAATTAAGCTTAGTTAGCCATCTACAAAATTTTGAGTAGCAAAGTATTTTTCTGATTAAAATGGAATTTTTAAACTGGTGTAGGAATCTGCTTTGATTCTGAAATCATTTGCTCAGGAAGGAAGGAAGAAGGAATAAAAATATCCTGATTTCCGTTCAGAACTCGGATATGCGTCCTATAATTTCGTAATTGTTTCAGAAAAACTAGTCATTTTCAACTATTTTGACTAAAATATGGTATCTAGTGGAGCTAATTTAACTACGCCAATGCCAAAATAATCTGTGATGTTGGCAAATCAAATGATTGTTATAAAAAATACTACAACACAATTAGACAACAAGAATAAAAATATTTATTAAAAGTATCTTGATTGGCAAATTGTCGGTAACTGGTCGGTTAAAACTAATAGCTACCAGTAAAAATATCTATTGGGCATCAAGTTAATTAATTATAGTGATTAGGGATAAACTCAATGAAGAGGTTAAGTTTTTATGTGATTGGGCTGCATAGTTTTTTGTTGACGATCGCCACGGCTCAAGCTCAATCACTGCCTCAGAATCTAAATCATCAAAGTTATAAAAATAGACAAAATATAGCTGCTCAATTCCAGGTAAATATCAATCAAAAACCACCTATATATAAAAGACCTCAAATACCATCCCAGCAATTAGTAACTTCGACTCTCAAGTTAACTCCGCAATCTGTGGTGCAGCAACCGCAACAAGTATGGGTAATAGATCAGCAGCAACAGGTAAAAAGCCAGTCTTTCTATTGGCTAGCACAAGATTCTCAAACATCATGGACACAACCATTACTCAAAACCGAGAAACCAACAGATACAGCAGAAAAGAAACCACAGACAGCATCTAAGCCAGCAAAGAAAGATGAATTAGAAGCATTTAACGAAGTTATTAAAGATACGGAAAAGTTAGACGGTTTATTTACTTTATATCGCCATAAAGAAAAGAATAAAATCTATTTAGAAATTAAACCAGAACAACTGAATAAAAATTTCTTAGCTACCACCACCCTAGAATCTGGAATTGGGGAAAAGGGAATTTATAGTGGACTGCCATTGCAAGAATTTTTATTTTATTTCCAACGCGTAGATAATAAATTAAATTTTGTCGTGCGTAATGTGAATTTTCGCACCCGTGAAGGTGATCCGCAAGTGCGATCGCTAGCTAGGTCTTTTAGCGATTCACTGCTATACTCTGTCACTATCAAAAGCATTCATCCCCAACGTCAAACCATATTGATTGACTTGGGTGATTTACTCCTCACAGATTTAGCCGGATTAGGTTTTAGTATAGGTGTTGCCCCCAATACTGAACAATCCTATTTTGGTAACGCTAAAGCCTTCCCTCAAAATCTGGAAGTGGAATCAGTGTTGAATTTTACGGGCATTACGAGCAAAAATAATGAAGCTCTCGATGTGTCATCGTTAGCTGACAATCGGGGTTTTACACTCCGAGTTCACTATAGTCTATCCCAACTACCAAATAATAACTATCGTCCCCGCTTTGCTGATGAACGGGTGGGTTACTTTATCACCGCCTACCAAGACTTATCCAAAGATGATCGCGATGATCCCTTTGTCCGCTACATTAATCGTTGGCATTTAGAAAAACAAAACCCTGAAGCCGCCATATCTCGCCCGAAAAAGCCGATAGTTTTTTGGATTGATAACGCCGTGCCGCTAGAGTATCGTGATGCCATTAGAGAAGGGATACTTATGTGGAATCAAGCCTTTCTCAAAGCCGGATTTCAGGATGCTATCGAAGCCAAACAAATGCCAGATAACGCCACTTGGCACCCGGCAGATATTCGCTACAATACCATTCGCTGGATTAACACTGTCGATGGTTATTTTGCAATGGGGCCATCCCGTGTTAACCCCTTAACTGGGGAAATTTTAGATGCAGATATCTTAGTCGATGCCAGTTTTGTCCGCTTTCTCAAAGGCCAATATGAAAAACTGGTACAACCTAATCAAGCTACAAATCGCACTACCTTAACAGAATTAATCCGCGATCGCCGTTTGTGTCAAAATCGTCTCACAAACTCAGATAATAGCCAAGCCCATCAAATCTTACAGCGATTATCCCTATTAGCCAGTAAATACGATGTGTGCTACGGCATAGAAGCCGCCAATCAATTTGAGTTTGGTGCTATGGCGATGTCGCTATTACAAGACAAACCCCCCTCCCAAGAAGAAGTTAAACAGTATATCCATGAATATTTACGTTTAATTATTGCTCACGAAGTTGGTCATACTTTGGGTTTACGTCATAACTTCCGGGGAAGTAACTTCCTTTCCCCAGAAGAAATGAATAATCCTGAAATTACTCGTACCAAAGGTTTGACAACTTCGGTAATGGATTACATTCCTCCCAATATTGCCCCCCAAGGCAAAAAACAGGGAGATTATTTTCCCAAAATGGTTGGCGTTTATGATCAGTGGGCGATTCAATACGGTTACACAGTCACTCGCGCCCAAACCCCCATCGCCGAAAAGCCGATATTACAAGAAATCGCCAGCCAGTCTGAAAAACCTGAGTTGAGTTACGCTACCGATGAGGATGTCTCAGTTCTTGATCCCACTGCCGATGCTTGGGACTATAGTAGCAATGTCCTAGTTTATTCCCAGTGGCAACTAGATAATTTACGGGTAATGTGGGAACGTCTAAATCAGCGTTACCCAATGGCGGGAGATAGCTACAGTGATGTCAGATACAGATTTAACACTGTTCTTGGCAACTACTTAAATAATATTTTCTACACCACAAAATATATTGGTGGACAGTCTTTTTATCGGATGCAAGCTAGAGAAATTTCATCTAGCAACTTGGGGAATTTATCACCCAGATTACCGTTTACTCAAGTGCCAGTCGAAAAACAAAGACAAGCTTTAACAACTCTGCAAAAATATGTTTTTGCTGACAATGCTTGGAATTTTCCCCCAGATTTAATTAATAAATTAGCACCTTCGCGGTGGCGACATTGGGGGAGTTCTCCAGTAGTGGGGCGTTTAGATTATCCTGTGCATGATTTGGTGTTGCTATTTCAAGGTGCAGTTTTAAGAGACTTACTTTCAGGTAGTCGCCTTTCCTTAATTAAAGACATTGAACTCAAAAGCCCACCCAACAAAGCCCTCACTTTACCAGAATTATTTGATACTCTACAAACTGGTATTTGGACTGAAGTCATACAGCCGCAAAAAGGAACGCTGAAAATCACAAGTTTCCGGCGCGGTTTGCAAAGGGAATATTTGGATATTTTGATTGCTATGGTGTTACGTCGAGAACGAGTCCCAGAAGATGCCCGTTCACTGGCTTGGTATAAACTGAAACAGCTAAATGAAAGACTGCAACAGGTGAATACTAATGATGAGTATACCAAAGCCCATTTATTAGAAACACGCGATCGCATCGAAAAAGCTTTGAATGCACCATTGCAAAGTAACTAAATTTTTGGGGTGAAAAACTTTACAGCATCCTCAAAAGCCCGATGGTGATTGAACAGGGGAGGTTTTCAGCAATTAGTTAAACGGTGGGGTTTGCATCGAGCCAGTTGAATAAGTCAGCGATCGCACTAAAATCTAATAAAGCTTCACCCAGTGTTTCCAACTGTTCTAGAGAAAGACTTTGAATCTGTTCCCGAACTTCTGCGGGTAAATCTCCCACCCGTTTTTGCAGTAACCGTAGTACAAGTGCTTGCTCACCTTCCTGTTTTCCTTCTTCCTTGCCGCGCTCGTAGCCAATGCGCTCACCTGTGGTAATGTAACTCATAGTACGCTCCTGCTCAAATTGTTTAAACTCTTGCCAAAATTCTGCTTCTAAAGGTTTTGGCAAAATCATCACCCAATCTATGAAACGATAAAGGTTACGAATATCCCTTTCTTGTAGTCCTTGTTCATACAATCGCCGAATCAGGCTAAATTTCCATGCTTTGCGTTCTCCTGGTTGCTTAGTGGTTTGCTGTGTCTTTAAATGTGCCATTACCACAGTAGCAAAAGGATTATCACTAGCTTCTAATTCTGCCCAACGATTTTGATAATCGAGTAACTTGACACTACCAAATCGAAAATGCAAGGCACAATCAGGATAATTATAACTGTATTGATTTGGTCGCCAATTTGAGTCAGCATCACACAAAATTGCTAAACTGATGGCAGGTTGACCAAATTTGTCAAAGATTCGCAAGTTATAAGAAAACATCCTTTCGGCAAAGTTATCTTCTGGTTTGGCTTGGATTTCTACATGAATCAATAGCCAAATTTCCTCTCCTTGAAGTTGCCAAACTTTGACTAATTTATCAGCGTATCTTCTACCCTGTTCAGCCTCCCTGGCTATTTGTTGAAATTCCTTGTCGAGAAATTCGTGGGGACGTTCCCAGTTAATTAGTGCGGCTGTTTGGGGGAAGAAAAACTGCATTGCTTGGGGAAAGTACGCTTCTAAAATTTCTTTCCACGGTGAATCATTATCGGTTCTTTCTCTTTCCTGGCTCATGGGTTACTGTTCTAGCTTGAAAAAGGGGTGTAGGGGTGTAAGGGAAAGACTTTTTCATGTTTTCTTGTGTATGTAGTTCATGATGGCTAATTAGTAAATTTTTCCGCGCTTCGACATAATGCCAATTCAAAACTTAAAAGTAATAATATTGTTCAGCTTGGGAGATATTTAGCTGTAAAAGCCTTTCTTCTCCCAATTGATACTCAATACTAGGTTTAACAGGCGATATCTTTAAACTGCGAATAATCTCTTGAGCTACTGCTTTAGCTAATAAAGGCGGTACAGAATTCCCGACTTGACGAAAACCATGCCATTTGGTGATGTGGAATCTAAACCAATCTGGGTAAGAATGTAGACGCGCAGCTTCCCGCACAGTGATACATCTGGGGGAAAAAGGGTGAATTGGTCGAGGCGAGGTAAAAGAACCTTTATATTTATCCGTTCCCGCCCTCAAAGTATTGCACACACCAGCCGGATGTAACTTATGAAATCGGCTAATAGGTTCTCTCTCTCCTTGGTGAGTCTCCTGAAAACGTTGTCTTGTAGTTTCTGAGTGATTTGTTCTCAGACTGGAAGATAAAATTCGGGTGTCAAATTGACGAGGATAAGCATAATTATCTGTAGTAGTCCTGATTCCGCGCATCACCTCAGCATAAATACTAGGTTTTTTATATTCTGCAATTACCCAATCTCTATGTAATAACTCTGAATAATCTTCCGCCTCTGGTAAATCGCCGATCGCTTGCCAAACTGTGGGACAAATTGGTAATTCTGAGTTATCAGATAAATTTGGATGGGGTTTGGCTATTTGGGTAATTGGCTGGGGATAATTGGGTAAGGTGATATCTTTTCTCGCACCCAGCAAAAATAATCTTTCCCGCGCTTGAGGAACACCATAATTAGCAGCATTAAGAATTTGATATTGTTCTTCTACTTGATAACCGTAAGCTTTAAATTCATCAATTAATAGTTTGAGGATTTGTTTGTGTTCACCAATGGTAATTCCCCGAACATTTTCCATTACAAAAAACTTTGGTTGTAACTCTAAAACCAACCGATGAAAATGAAACACCAAAGAATTACGGGGATCATCAAAAATCCGTTTACCCATCAACGAAAAACCTTGACAGGGAGAACCACAAATTACCGCATCTATTTCTTGATCACCAATGAGCGATCGCTCCCTAATTTCCAAACCAGTCGTCTGTTCTACACTTTTACACAACACCGTGCAGAACGGAAAATTAAACTCATGGGTAGCACAGTGAATTGGGTCAATTTCCACCGCCGCCAACACATCAAAGCCAGCCTGCTCAAAACCAAGGGTCATTCCACCCGCACCCGCAAACAAATCTACTGCGATGGGACGTTTTTGAGTGGTGAGTGAGTGCTGAGTGCTGTTAGCGGTAGCGCGGCGTTTAGCCGGTGCTGGGTGCTGGGTGCTGAGTCTCATTTCTAACTGTGAGGCTGATTGATTAACCCTGATTCACATTTAAGCTTTTTGATTAGCGATTTTTATCAACGTTTAAGACGAATTATGGTGTCTCAACCATATTTTGGCAACAGGGCTGAATTCAAAATTTAAAATCCAGAATCATCACTACCATTTTCCACCCAACTCACTACTCATCACTCAGCACTCCCAAGCATTTGCAAAATTTCTTGAGCTGCGCGATCGCACACTCCCAATTCTCCCAAACACTGGCGCATTTGTTGGTAATCTGCCAAGGTTTGCTCTCGCTTTTGAGGATTCAGCAATAATTCCATTGCGGCTTGGGTAATGTTTTCTGGGGTGGCTTGTTCTTGCAATAACTCCGGCACAATTGGTTTCATCACCACTAAGTTAGGTGGCGACGCAAAGGGAATAGAACCTCTGAGGATAGTTCTCGCAATCCAGGCGGTGACGGGATGTAAACGATACACTACCACCTGCGGCACGTTTAATAAAGCCAGTTCTAAGTTCACTGTGCCGGATTTGGTAATGGCGAAATCAGCCGCCGCAAATACTTCTTTTTGTTTACCTGAGAGAATTGTCGCCCTCAGTCCATAACTTTTCACAGCCTCCTCAATTGGCTTTCTGTAAACTTCCAACGACAGGGGAATCCAAAAGTGAGCTGTTGGTAGTTTGCTTTGGATATTTTGGGCAGCTTGAAAAATTACTGGCAGTAAATATTTTAATTCTTGTTTTCTGGAAGCAGGCAGAAGTGCGATCGCTATCTGCTCGGCATCAATTCCTAATTCAGCACGGGCTATTTCCCGGCTAGGCGCGTCTTGCATCCGGTCAATGAGGGGATGACCTACCCAAGTGACATTCGCCCCATTCCGGCTAAAATAACGGGCTTCTTCTGGAAATATTGCCAATAACTTATCGGTAAATCCCACAATCCGAGAAGTATTTTGCAAACTCATCGACCATACCCACTCCTGCGGCGCAATATAGTAAGCCACAGGCACATTCGGTAAATGCTTTTGCATATAACTACCGATGCCAATATTCGGCCCCATGTAGTCAATTAACACCACTAAATCGGGGGGATATTGTTTTAAATAGGCGATCGCCTGACGCTGTACTCTTAAAGTTGGCAAAACATAAGGCAAAGATTCCAGAATACCCATCGAACCAATACCACTGGTATTCCCCAAAATCTTTGCCCCAGCCGTCGCCATTTTGTCACCACCCAAGGCGACAATCTCCAATTCTATACCCGCCGCCACAGCTTGACGCTGCAACGCCGCAATCAACAGCGAGCCTTGCAAATCGCCAGAAACTTCACCAGTGCTAATAAATATTCGCATTGAAAATCCAAAAGTTAGGGATTGGGGATTAGGTATTGGGGACTGGGGATTGGGGACTGGGAATTGGGGATTGGTAAGAAATTCTACCTTGTCTACCTTGTCTACCTTGTCTCCCCTGCCCCCTGCCCCCTGCCCCCCTGCTTCCCCTGCCTCCCCTGCCTAAGACTCATCACTCCCGCTTACTCTCCCTCTGCCGGGAATCAAGCCTCGTCTTCCTGGCATTTGGGACAGTAACAGGAAGCGGCGGAGGTTTTGCAGGGTTTCGGTGTCTCCCAATGATTCGAGTTGTTCTAAAGCTTCTTTAAAACTGAGACTAGAACGGTAAAGTATGCGAAAGGCTTTTTTGAGTAGTTGTAACTCGCTGCTATCAAATCCCGAACGTTTCAGACCTACTAAATTCAGGGTTCTAATGCGTCCTGGGTTGCCTTCTACGAGCATATAAGGCGGCACATCACGATCAATGCGTGCCATTCCTCCTACCATTGCGTGTCTACCAATGTGTACGAATTGATGCACACCTAAAACGCCGCTTAGTCTGGCGCGTGACTCTATATGAACGTGTCCAGCTAGAGCTACGGAGTTTGCGATAATAACTGAGTCTTCAATTACACAGTTATGAGCTACATGAACATAAGCCATCAGTAGGTTGTCATTGCCAATGATTGTGGCTTCCCCTGCACCGGTGGCGCGGTTAATGGTGACGTACTCGCGAATCAAATTGCGATCGCCTATTCTTACCCAAGTCGGTTCGCCAACAAACTTGAGGTCTTGGGGTTCCATCCCGATGGCTGCGCCAGGAAAAATTTGATTTCCTACACCAATTTCACAAGGCCCTTCTATAATTGCGTGCGCGCCGATAATAGTGTCAGCACCGACTTTGACGTTTGCTCCGATCACAGCATAAGCACCGACTTGCACCGTTGGGTGTAGTTCCGAG
Organism: Nostoc sp. CENA543; assembly: GCF_002896875.1. Lineage (GTDB taxonomy): Bacteria > Cyanobacteriota > Cyanobacteriia > Cyanobacteriales > Nostocaceae > Trichormus. The sequence continues at coordinate 5,649,715 of NZ_CP023278.1, read as the reverse complement.
TTTGGATGAATTACAGCAGTTGGATGAATCAGGGTTTTCAAGGGTCAATCTCCAGAACTGTCTTGATAAGCCAGTGCCTTGCTTTGCTGGCAAAGTAGAGACTCCTGGCGTAACTGAGTGTGTGATTCTTCATAAGAAGAAGGTCGGGCAAGTGAATGTGTGAGGTCGGCGAAAAACAATCAATTTCGGATTGGGGATTTTGGGTTGATGATTTCGAGATATTTTACCAATCAGTCGTTAAGAAGGTACTGAAGAAAATCATTCAAAATCGCCAGTTTCAAATCTCAAATCCTTTGGTGGCGGTTTTATGTAATTAGTCTTCTGCTTGGAAAATTTAAAACAGTCTACGGCTATACTCTCCACCACATCGGTAGATTTTAGTTAACCATAGAAAACATCAATTCGCCTTCAGCAGCAAGTTGACCGTCAACTTCTGCACGGGCTTGCATTTTGCTGAAACGACGCTGTTTAATCCATAACAGTTCCACTGTCATGGTTAGCTGGTCTCCTGGTACTACCTGACGACGGAAGCGGACTTTATCTATACCAGCAAAAACAAACAGTCCCTTTTCTGAATCTGGTAATTGTCTTAAAATCACACCCCCTACTTGAGCCATTGCTTCTACAATTAACACACCTGGCATCAGTGGTCTACCTGGGAAGTGTCCCTGAAACTGCGGCTCGTTAAATGTAACGTTTTTAATACCTACAGCCAGTTTACCTGGGACATAGTTGATAATTTTATCTACAAGTAGGATTGGATAACGATGGGGCAGTAGCTCCAGGATTTCTTCTGGGCTGAAAGTCGTCTGAATTTCAGGTGCAGCTGCATCGGGAGATGGAGAAGCGATCGCGTTATGACTATTGACTTCAGATAGGGTTGACATGGGTGGTGTAATTGAATTCGACTTTGGGATTTAGCTGGGATGGTGAATTTGAACCATCAGCTAGAATTTTTTGTGCCAGCTGAATATGTAAATTATGACTGGCTTTGTACGCCAAAAAATGCGCGCAGGGAAAATATCCCAATAAACTTAAATCCCCTACTAAATCCAAAATTTTATGACGGACTGGTTCATTTGCAAATCTTAATGGCGGATTTACCCAACCATCAGTACCACAAACCAGGGCATTATCTAAGCTACCACCTTTAATCAACCCAGATTTTTGTAAATATTCAATTTGATGAGCCAACCCAAAAGTTCGGGCTGGGGCTATCTCTTCACTAAAGCTCAAACCAGCTTGTACTGAATCGCTAACTTTACACCAACTATGCCATTGATTACCAATCGCTGGTAAATCAAAATCAATCCCGTAGCTAAAGCGGGTTTCGGACGCTGGGATCGCCGCTACAAAAGCATCATCTTGACGAATCCAGATAGGCTGTTCTACGGTGATGGGGCTTTGGGGTTGAGTAGCTGTTTGGGGAGTCAAACCTGCTTGTGCAATGCTATTTGCCCATATCCGCGCCGAACCATCTAAAAGCGGTACTTCTCCCCCATCAATTTCTATACGGGCATTATCTACACCCATACCCGCCAAAGCCGCCAATAAATGTTCCACTGTGCGAACCGATACTTCGCCTTTCCCCAATTGTGTTGACAGTACAGTTTGACTCACAGCCGCAACTTGGGCAGGAATAATAGGCGAATCCGGCAAATCGACCCTGACAAAATAACGTCCACTTCCTGCATCCGCCGGTAGTATCCGCACTTGGGTAGTAACACCGCTATGGAGTCCCACACCAGTTTGAGTAATTGCCGCAGCCAGGGTGTGTTCTAGCATAGGCACCAACTCAGTATATATAGGTTGTTGTTGTTCATATAAAGTCTTGGTAAAACCCTGAGCAAAAAATTAAATGGGGACTGGGGACTGGGGAGGTAGAGGGCAGGGGGCAGGGGGCAAGGGAGATAAGGTAGACAAGGTAGAATCTTTTCCCTAATGACTAATGACTAATGACTAATGACTAATGACTAATGACTAATGACTATTGACTACCTAGAATCTCTCGCCAATGCCAAAGTTAATCCGGCTCTCACCGTCGTCATTGAGACCGTAGTCGATGCGGATTGGGCCAAGGGGTGATTGTACGCGCACGCCTAAGCCGTAGCCGTAGCCTGTGCCGTTTTTATTCAATATTTCAGCTGCTCTGGTGGTAGTACCTAAGTCGCTACCGACATCAAAGAATAACGCGCCACTAATAACTGAAAATACTGGAAAACGATATTCTACTGATGCTTGTACGTAGCTGCGGCCACTGCTCAGTGTGCCTTCTTCATAACCACGCACGGAGTTACTACCGCCAAGGGTAAAGGCTTCATAGGGAGGTAAATCACCGAAGACTGTACCCCCTTGGATGTTAAAGGCTAGGGTTTCGGGGCCTTTGGTAAAGCCTGTAAATTTCACGGGTAAATATTGGCTATAGCTACCCCGCAGTCTGGTAAGGAAAATACTACCTGAACCAATGGGTACTGATTGGTCTACACCGAAACGCAGGAAAGAACCACTAGTAGGTTGTAAAGGATTGTTGCGGCGATCGCGCTGCGCTCCTAACTGTAGGAACAATAAATCATCTTCTCCTGTACCGGAAAAACTCAGGGGAATAGTTTCACTGGTACGGTTGCCGTTATCATCAAATACTGCCCCCTCTTTTCTCAAGTTACCGTCAGCATCACGGGTAGTTACTCGTTGATACTGGAATCCGGCTGAAGCAGTCCATTCGGCTCTTTCGTAAGGATTACCAGATAAAGGACGGGTGAAGGTTATGCCACCACCAAGGCGGGTGACACGGGGACGGTCTTGTTCATCAGTGTTAGTAATATTATTCGGGTCAAATGTTCTAATATCATTATCCTGACCGTCAAAAATCAAGGAAATAGAACGGCGACGGAAAATATTGGCTGTATAAGAAGTCCGGTAAGGATCACCTGCAATCCAAGGATCTGTGAAGCGGAGGTCAAATAGTAACTCCCTTTCGCCAACTTGGACTTCAGCTCCTAGTTTTTGGTTTCTACCGCCCAGGTTTTGCTGCTGATAGCTGATTGTACCGAAAAGTCCACTCGCAGAACTAATCCCCGCGCCTGCCGCAATAGAACCACTACTACGCTCAACTACATTCACGACTATATCAACTTTACTAGGGTCAGTGCCAGGGTCAAGGGAAACGTTGACATCTTCAAATAATCCTGTCCCGAATACCCGTTGTAGGTCTTTTTGTACGGTGTTGCGGTTAAATACTTGTCCTGGTTTTAACTCTAATTCCCGCTTAATTACATACTCTCTGGTGCGACCTCTAATTGGTTCACCTTTCTCGTTGACATCTTGACCTTCTTTGTTACGGAAGCGGACTTTAATGTTTTCTACCACGCCTTCCGCCACTTGCAGGGTGACAACTCCACTTTCGGTTACTTGTGGCGCACCAACGACGTTAGCTAAAACATAACCTCGGTCTTGATATCGCTTAGTTAGTTGCTTGATGCCTTCTTGTAAGTCACGCAAGTTGAGAATTTTGCCGTATTGTTCACGGAAAATTTCATCCGCCGTTCCAGATGGCAGCACAGAAGCAACTCCAGTACCAGGGTTAGCTTGTATTTCTACTTTAGTTAACACGGGGTTGGGCTGGACAACAAAATTTACCCTGACACCCAAGGGAGTGTCCTCTGGCGCAGCTTGGACATTAGAGAAGAAGCCAGTAGCGAAAATAGCGTTAATGTCTTCTTGCAATTGTGTACGCGTGGTTGTCCGTCCTGGTTGGGTGCGGATCACATTATAAACTTGAGTTTCTAATTCTGGGGCAAGTTGTCCTGTTTGCGATCGCACCAACACTTCTGATACCAACACACGGGGTTCTGTAGTTTCTTGGGTGTTGCTGGGAGTGTTGAAATTATCCTGTGTTGCGGGGGGATTAGGAGAATCTGGTGTTGGGGTTGTGGGTGTTGTTTCTAATGTTGGTGTGTTTGCGGGTTCTGTTGTTGGGGTTGTAGGTGTTATTTCTAATGTCGGGGTTTCTGGTTCTGTTGTTGTGTCAGTGGGTGTTGTCTCTGGCGTTGGCGTAACAGGATTTGTAACTGGTGCTTGTACTAGTTGACTAGCTGTTCCCTGGTTACTTAATGCTGTTTTTGTAGTTGTTATTTTTAATGGAGACGAAGAAATAACTACAGGGGATTTAAAAACTGACTTTTGAGCAGTTAAATCTTTAGTAGTAGCAGATGAGACTGAAATAGTGGGAAGAGAATTAGATTTTTGAGCAGTAGAACTTGGGGTTGTAGCAATTTCTATAGTCGGTACAGTTACTTCTTTTGTTACCGTTACTGCGGATTTTGTCGATTTCTCATTAGATGATAAAGCAACCTTAGCAGAAGTTTCCGCAGTCGGAGTTTCTGCCAAGTTTTTCACTTCAGTAACTTGGGGCTGCTGTTCTGGTGCAGTTTCAACCTGTTCTAATTGTTGATTATTGGCACTTGGGGCAACTTCTGCTGTTACCTCTAAACTGTTAGGAGTTTGGGCATTAGCACTCAAAGAGCCGGTTAAAGGTGCTGTAATCGCTACAGCTGTCACTAATACGGGAGATAAACGCATTTTACTTATATTCCTCTTCACATCCACACACCATCACGATAATTAGGGATTGGGGACTAGGGATTTGGGACTGGTGACTATTACACAATATTCTTTCCCTAATTCCTCACTCAGCACAGGCTAACGCCCCACTTTTCTCAAAACACTCAAAACTCAAAATTCACACTGTGTGCAACTTTTATTTAAACCTAACCCCCAACCCCTTCCCTGGTAGGGAAGGGGAGCAAGATTTAAAGCCTCTCTCCTTGTAGGGGGGAGAGGTACTCTACGAGAAGAGCTTCGCTCTATGGAGAGGGGTTTCCAAAATAAGTCGCACATCGCGTAAACTCATTACTCATTACTCATTACTCATTACTCAGCACTCATCACTTAGTTTCTACCGCTTGCAACACCCTTTGTAAAACCTCCTGATAAGCATCTTCTACATTCCCCAGGTCTTTACGGAAACGGTCTTTATCCATAACACGGCGATTAGGATCTGTTTCCGTGACATTCCACAAACGACAGGTATCAGGACTAATTTCATCTGCCAAGAGTAAATTGCCTTGTGAGTCAACGCCAAATTCTAGTTTGAAGTCAACGAGAGTGATACCGCAGTCCAACCAGAATTTCTGGAGAAATTCATTAATTTGCAATGCTAGATGAGTAATTGCATCTACTTGTTCCGGTGTCGCTAGTTCTAGTAGTAAAAGGCGATCGCGTGTTAGTAGTGGATCACCTAATTGATCGTTTTTATAATAAAACTCTACTAGGGGTTGCTTTAATACTGTACCCAGTTCTAACCCTGTTTGTTGACACAGACTTCCAGCCGCAATATTACGGATAACTACTTCTAAAGGTAGGATTTTTACTGCCTTAACGCGCATTTGATGAGGCGCAGGGCTATCTATATAGTGTGTTTTAATACCAGACTTTTCCAACTGCTGAAACAGTTGGCTAGAAATACTACAGTTGATATTGCCTTTGCCAAGGATACTTCCTCGCTTTTGGGCATTAAATGCAGTTGCATCATCCTTGAAGTCTGCTAGTAAAACTTCAGGATCATCAGTTGCATAGAGAATTTTTGCTTTGCCTTCGTATAGCTTGGAATTAACAGACATGATGGAGGGTAAGATTTTAGGCGATGGACAGCTTTTGTGCTTTCGGGCTTCACCATTTTATCTTTAGTTATTCCCTATTAGCTATTCAAGTCTGGGGATTGGGGACTGGGAAGGAAAACCGATAACGAGTGACTATGAAACTCAGCACTCACCACTCACTACTCACCACTCCCCAGACAGACAACTGGTTAAGAGAGTAGGGATATGTAACCTGCAATAGAAGAGAATTATTTTTAACTATGATATTTGTAGAGTTCGGTTGTTTCGGAAATGCCAAATATTTGTATATATTGATACTTTAATTTTTGTATCATAAAGAAAAGTTACATGACAATTATGTAACAGATAAAATATGATGAAACAAACTTTATTAGGTGAATAGTATCTACAACCCAAAAAGTATCGAGTTTAATACAGACAAGACCAAAAAGCATTTTCAAACTATTACGCAGATTTTATTGCTAAATAAAACCCTAAATATTACCTAATTTCATAGTAGTTATACTTAAAAAAATAAAAGTTAGGATAAAAATGCTACTAGAAATTTAGTGTTAATGATGGAAGTCAAACGGGAGTTGAATAAATGGAGAAAAAAATAGTGAGTAAAGACAATTTTCTCTACCCTCGTGGTCGTTACTATGGTCAAGTCAAGCCAGAAAACTTGGTTTTTAATGCTAATCTCCAAGAATTTGCCCAAAAAATCAGTTACATCTGCAACCTAGAAACATCTGGAAAATTAAAACCAGAGGATGCTTACGAACAAATTAAAGCCTTGTGGAAAAACTTAAAGCGGACAAAAAAACAGTTACAAATTGGTGAGAACCCGTTTCAAGATGAAGGCGAAAACCCTGAAGAGTCATGAAACGAGAATTGGGCATTGGGCATTGGAAACAACCAATAACTAATGACTAATGACTACTTTACCGTGATTGTCCAAACACCATCCCAATCATCTGGAGGCGGTGTACGTTGGTAGTTATGGGCGCGTTCTAGTTGCAAAATGACTGCTTGGTCTGTGGGTTTGATGTGTTTGGCTGCCTCAAAATGGGCGATCGCTCCTGTAAAATTACGAGATAAGCAAGCTTCACGGCCAGCATGGTAGTGAAACAAAAACTCCTGGGTATTATCGTCTAAGGGAGTCGTGCGATCGCTAATGAGTTCGTAAATGTTTACGGCTTGGTGTTTACCTTTGACTCGGATTTTATCTAATTGACGTACCCAAATGCGATCGCTGCATAGTTGATAAGTAAATTCACTTAAAATAATGTCACAACCATATTCTTTTGTGACTGTCTCCAAACGGGAACTTAAATTTACACCATCACCAATAACTGTATAGTCCATCCGTTTTTGGGAACCGATATTTCCTGAGACTACTTCCCCAGAACTAATACCAATACCAATATTAATTTTCGGTTGAGCCTGAATAATGCGCCGTTGGTTAAATTCTTCTAAGCGTTGGCGCATATCTAAGGCTGATTGTACTGCGCGCCAAGCATGATTTTCGGTCAATGGCAGGGGCGCGCCAAATACAGCCATTAACGCATCACCAATAAATTTATCTAAGGTGCCTTCGTAGTTAAATACTGCTTCTACCATTGTTTCAAAATACTGGTTCAGCAGTGATACTACTTCCGCCGCACCCAGATTTTCGGTCAATGTGGTGTAACCACGGATGTCAGAAAATAAAATTGTTACTTCTTTCCTTTCACCTACCATTAAAGCATCTTCTCCCACCGCCATTACTTGTTCAGCAACGTGGGGAGTTAGATAGCGATACATGGCAGTTTTTAGGCGTTTCTCTTGGCTGATATCTTCCAATACAACCAACCCACCCCTGACACCGCCTTCTGGGTTAGTTAGGGGATTAACAGTTAAATTAATACTACGGTCTAGAATGCTAATCTGTTCGGAGGTGAGAAACTTGGACTGGGGAGTTAGGGGTAAATTCCAGGGAATAAAAATGTCAGGGTTAGTGCGATCGCGCACTGTCAAAATAGAATATTGAGCTTCACTAGTGAGTATACCTTCAGTATTTTGTAATTGATAAATTCCCAAAGTCAAACTTTGCTCTGGAACATAATGTCTAGCACCAGTTTTTAAACTATCTTCTAGACGCATTTGCAAATTGTCTACTGGTACAACCTCCCAAACCAGGCGACCAATTAAATTATGCTCCCACAAAATTTTATTACTTTTATAGTTAACATCTCCTAAAGGACAACCCAATAACTCTAAGGCTGCATCATTAATAGTGACTATGCGACCAGCCATATCTGTAGAAATTACTGCATCTGATAAACTTTGCAGTATATCTTTTTGATATTGTTTTTCTAACAGCACATTTTCAAATAAACGGGCATTTTCTAAAGCTATTCCCGCCTGAATATTAAAAGCTCGCATAAACTCTTCATCAGAGGCGGTAAAACTTCCTTGTTGTTTATTAATTAACTGCGTTACACCTATTAATTCATTCGCAGAATTAAATACTGGTAAACATAAAATGTTGCGGGTTAAATAACCAGTCCTTCTATCTGTAGTCGGGTCAAATCTTGGGTCTTTATAAGCATCAGGAATATTGAGAGCTTCCCCTGTGGAAGCTACATAACCAGCGATTCCCCGGCTAGTCGGAATCCGAATTTCCATCAAATTTTTCGTATCTGCGGCGGCTGCTACTTTTGTCCACAATTCCCCCATTTCTTTGCGGTACAAAAACAACGTACTGCGGTCAGCCTGCATTAAAATTCTCGCTTGCTCCATCACTATTTGCAAAGTAGCTTCTAAGTCTAAACTTTGCCCTAGTGTTTGCGTCGCTCGTAAAAGTGCTGTTGCACCTCGTTGGTTACGTGCAGCAACATAAAAAGATTGACAGGTTTCTAAAATAATGCCAATAGATGCAGCAAAATCACGAAAATGTTCTTCGTCTTCATAATTAAACGGTGTATCACCAGTTTTATTTGCTAGTTGGACTACTGCAACTACTTGATTTTTACTACTGACAACGGGCATACATAAAATATTGTGAATTGTATAGCCCATTTGTTTTTCCAAGTCAGGACTAAACAGAGGATGAGTAGCAGTTTCTCCTATGTTTAAATATTGACCTGTACTAGCAACATGACCAGGAATTCCAAAAGTAATAGGAGTACGAATTTCTAAAAATTTTTGTCCATTATCTTGAGGAACTTTTGACCACAATTGACTTTTATCATGGTCAACTAAAAAAATTGCTGTATGTTCTGCTTGAAGAATTTGACCAATTTTCAGGGTGATTGCTTCTAGAACTTTTTCCAGCATATTTTCTAGAGCTTCATTATTAATAAGTTCAATAGCTCTGAGAAATTGCTGAAATTCGGCAGTAATAAAGTCTAGTAAACAAACAAATTCATTAACAGAAAGGTCTTTCACCCGCCGCAATAAAGCGTGGGTGCGATTCACTTGAGTCAGTTCTGTTAATGTAGCCAAGACGCTACCAGGATTAGGAAGAGTCATTAGTTTTTAGTCACTAGTCATTAGTCATTAGTCATTAGTTTTTCCTTCATGATCCAGGAAAAGTAAAAAGTTGAAAGATGATTCTCTTTTGACTTTTTACTTTTACCTTTTGCCTTTGACCTTTCGCCTTTAGAGTCCCTATTCCCTAATTCCTGTCACCTGTAACCTATTCCCTGTGGTCTTGCCATACAGGATTTTTTGATAATAATCTTGTAGTTGCTGTGTAGCAGCAGCCCATCCCCATTTTTCTGCTTCTCGGCGGGCGTTTTTGCGGATGGTTTCGCGCTCTTGTTTGTTTTCTAATAGCTTAACAGTTGCGTCAATGGCATCTTGAATGTCAGCTTTGGGATCAAACAAATATCCGTTGATACCATCTGTGACAATGTCGGGAATACCACCAGAACGTGCTGCGACGACGGGACAACCGGCGGCCATAGCTTCTAGTAATACTAAACCTAGTGTCTCGGTGCGGGAAGGGAAGATAAAAGCATCAGCACTGGCGAAGGCTGAACCTAACTCTCGTCCCATGAGATAGCCGACAAAATTAGTATTTGTCCCTGCAAAGTGTTTTTCTAAAGCTTGGCGATGGGGGCCGTCTCCGACTAGGGCTAATCTGGCTTGGGGAATGGCTTCTAATATGGGTTTAATGCGCTCAATTTCTTTTTCGGCAGAAAGACGACCTACATACAATAATAAGGGGCTTTCTGGGTGATTTTGGCTGAGGCGATCGCGCATTTCTAAACTGGCTAAATCAGGGTGAAATAATTCGGTATCTACTCCCCTCTGCCATAAATCTACTCTTTCGATGCCATGTGATGAAAGTTCTGCCATCATGGCGGTAGAAGTACATAAATTTAAAACGGCTTGATTGTGCGCCCCTTTCAACAGTTCCCAAAGTAATCCTTCTAACATTCCCAAACCGTAATGTTGCAGATATTGGGGTAAATGGGTATGATAAGAAGCAACAAGGGGAATTTTCATCACTTTACTATAGAAAATCCCTGATAAACCCAAAACAGCCGGATTGACAACATGAATGATATCTGGATTGAACTGTTCTAGAGTGTAACCGATGGCTGGACGGGGTAATGCCATTTTCAATTCTGGATACAAAGGTAAAGGAAAGCCACTGACACCGTAAACTTTCGCTCCTTTGTGTTCAGTAATTCCACCCTCTGGCGCAACTACTAGAACTTGATTTCCTTGACGTTGTAGGTGGTCAACGGTATGACGTAGGCGTGTCACAATGCCGTCAACCTTGGGTAAAAAGGTTTCGGTGAATAAGGCAATTCTCATAGGAAATTATTCAGTCCAGGCGGATAATTCTAGCGTCTGTTGAATTTTGCTATCTACAACAGAGTAAACCGACTCCCGTGGTGTAATCAATTCTGTACAGTCAGAATTAATGTTTTGTCGCTGCTGTCGAACAAATTCGGAAATATCTTCGATGTTGACAATCCAATCTCTAGCATAGGCGGCTAAAATTTCTCCTTTTAATCCCAACTGTATCGCCCGTCTTTCTAATTTAGCCCCAGATGGGTGATGATCAGGGTACCATTGCAGACGCACCTGGGAATGCTTGAGAGCTGTTTGCCAAGCTTCTCTGGTGGTGTACAGTTCTGGTATGAAGCTAGAATGTACAACTTTGGTCGGTATTTCCTCAAAAGCTGTACGTTTTAGCCAAATAGCTAATACTACCTCCTGTCCAGGTTTTGCAGCCCATCCAGAACGGTACATTATCCACAAAAAATTGGTTTTAATCCAACTCATACGGTCAAGCTGAAACTCGCCACCAAAGTAGCCATGAGTGACAGCAAAGTTTGCAATAGCTGGACGATAAGCTTGATAAACAACGACTGTCTGGTCGTCATATTGGGCTAGTATATGACGACCAGTTTTCGGCCATTTACTGATTTGATTTACATAGGGTTCTGTAATTAGCCGCACAGTTAACCTAATTTCTATGCCAAGAAACTTTCGGTAAAATCTGCTTTTTATCAACGCGTTGTTGGTATTTTACCGCAAAGTTCAGCAGAGAATCCAGCAGAGAATCAGAGAGATAATGAGGCTGTAAACCTAAATCCAGCAATTTAGTGTTTTTAGCATTGAAATAATGTTCTTCTTTCTCAACTCTGGGATTGTCTAGGTTGCTGATTTCGACATTTAGTCCCAAAGCATTCCCGGCTTTCTTCACCATTAACGCCAAATCACCGACGCTGAATAGTTCGGTAAATTGGTTAAAGACGCGGAATTCACCAGGTTGTGCAGGATTGGCGATCGCAATTTCGATACAGCGCACTGTGTCCCGAATATCCAAAAAGCCGCGAGTTTGTCCACCTTTACCGTAAACAGTCAAAGGATGGCCAATTGCCGCTTGAATACAGAAACGGTTCAAAGCTGTACCAAACACACCATCGTAATCGAGACGGTTAATTAACAACTCATCCATTCCTGTTTCTTCGGTGAGGACACCATAAACCACACCTTGGTTTAAGTCTGTCGCTCTTAATCCCCAAATCCGGCAAGCAAAATGTATATTGTGGCTATCATGCACTTTGCTTAAGTGATACATTGAGCCTGGTTGTTTGGGATAAGGTAGGGTATCTTTACGCCCATTGTGTTCAATGGTGATGTAACCTTCCTCAATGTCAATGTTGGGTGTACCGTATTCACCCATTGTTCCCAACTTGACTAAGTGACAGTCAGGAAAATCTTCTTTCATTGCATATAGTAGATTCAGCGTTCCTACCACGTTATTGACCTGAGTCAGAACTGCGTGTTCTCGGTCAATCATCGAAAATGGTGCAGAACGCTGTTCACCGAAATGCACGATCGCATTTGGTTCAAACTTACGCAAAGTTTTTTGCAGAAATTCGTAATTAGTAATGTCGCCAACGAACAAGTCAATGGATTTGCCAGTCAAATCTTGCCAGCGTTGGAGGCGTTGCTGAATCGGTGCGATCGGCGTGAGGGTTTCCAAACCCAGTTCGTTATCCCAATGCCGTCTCACCAAACTATCTAATATTCCAACTTCATAACCGCGATTGGAAAGATACAGTGCGGTTGCCCAACCGCAATACCCATCGCCACCAATAACTAGGACTTTCATTTTCACCAGTTTTTACTCGCTGATAGCTTAATCTATCAGGTTTAGGTACCCCGTCACTCATCATTCTGGAAGATGTGTGACTGAGTGAGGCAGGGGCAAATCAATTCAAAATTCAAAATTCAAAATTCAAAATTAAATACCCCAATCCCCAGTCCCTCACTACTTACTGGGTTTAAGTGCTAACAACAACTCTATTTGACTAGTTGCTTGATCGGGACTTACGGCAGTTACACCGATACCGCGAATAGAACTAAGGATGGCATTAGCGTCAGGGGGTATGGGTTGTTGAGATTGGGCGGCAAAACGATTAACTATAGACATGGTTTTATCCATATCTAAGTAGAAGTAGCCGCCATTGGGTTTTTGTAGGGAACTAGTAATGGTTTTAAAACTTTCGCTATTTTCCAGAGTTTGATTTTTATTGACCAATGCTTCCGCGACTGGGCCTCCCACAGCTAAAAATACTGTATCTTGGTCTAGCCAACCGTGGGCAAATAAAGCACCTTGTTGGGGAATTTGCCATTCTGTAACGTCTTTACCATTGACGTTTTTGGTGGCAACGGTGATGCTTTGGGTTTTGGCCAGGTTATCTAACTTAGCAAGGGTAGCGGCTGCGGTTTGGCGATCGCTGGTATCAAAGACAATCGCACCACCAAAACCAACGCTAGCTAATATCTCTTTATCAGAGGGAACTGCACCCAGGGCAAATTCGCCATCCATCCAGCTAAAAATATCTTTATCTAGGTCGAAATTGGCTGTTTTTAGCTGGGAACGGGTTTGTTCTAAACCTTGCTTAAATTCTGGATATTCGTTTGACTGTTCGACAATGGTTTTCCAAGTTTGACTGATACCTTGTCCGGTAATTAAAGCAAAAGTATCTGCCGGAAATTGTCCGACAATTTTGGCGGGTGAATTTTGATATTGAAACTTGTTTTTGGTGGGATCTAAATTGGCGATCGCTTTGAATCTGACACCGTTATCATCTACACCCACAGCCGCCACCATCGATTTAACTTGTTGTAGTTGTTTAATGGTTTGTGGGGTTAAAGCTGTGCCAGAGGGGCTAGTAGCTGCAATTTGCTGAATCATCCCCGCATAATCAGGAATATAAATTTGTGCTAAAGAATTTTGGACATCTACACCTTTAGAGAAAACTAAATTAGCACCATCTTTAGTAATAAATGAAGGCTGACCTTTATAGGTATCAATAGCTTTTTCTACTACTGGTCGTTGGGGAGAAAATACCACATAGCTATTATTTAAAACTGCACTATATGTTGGTGAGCTATTACTTTCAGTGCTAGTTTCGGTAATTTTTTCGCCTTTATAGTCAGATTCTTTATTTTTAACTCCTTTTTGCCCTTTTAATTTGTTAGCAAAATTCAAAGCACTGAGTTTATCTCTAACGCCGGCTATCATCAGCACTTGTGGTTCTGGTTGTCGCTGAATACCGGAAGAGTTAGATTGACTCTGTGCTGGTGGTAACACAGCAATCATTAAACCACCCACCCAAGGCTGAATATCTTTTTCATAAGAAATATCATTGCTAGTCAAGACATTCTTATTAAAATTCTCTAACCCCTGAGTAACTAATTTTTGCGCTTCAGGAGTGCCGAATTGCTGTAACTTTGCCCAAGACTTGGGATCAGTGGTAATGTAAGTAGCCATCAATGCCGATGAGGGTACAAGTTTAGCACTGCTTAAAGCCCCAGCACCATCTCCAGCCGGCCCCCGCAAATACATATAAGCGGCGACACTCCCCACCACGACTACAACCGCACCAACCACAGGAATTAAAAATTTTGATTTATTTTCAGGCATTTTAGTAATCCTCTTTTCCCCAAATTGTTACTGAGGTGAATAGAAACGTCACTGTCAACTTCTCGGAATTATTATTTATAACTGGTGATTTTGCGGTGTGTACTAGTTAGAATCAGTCACTTACGCACTAACAGTAGCCCATCCCTCAAAAAATACTTCACAGGAACACAGTACGAATCCGCAAACGCCCTATTGTAAATCACAAAAAAATAGCTTGGTGAAAAATCGCAAGCTATCCTAATCTAGATTAATGATTACAAGTATTTGTACTGGGGATTGGGGATTGGGGACTGGGGATTGGGGAATGAGGGGAGTGTGGGGAGTGTAGGGAGCAGAGGAGAACAACTAATGACTAATGACTAATGACTAATGACTAATGACTAATGACTATTGACTCTTTAACTAAGGTTCTTTAAATCTATGCCACACTCTTATTCTTTTGATAGCGAAAATAATGGATACAAATCTTTTGAACTGCCAGGGGCTAGACCACACTATAATCCAGACCGTCCAGGGCAGGTAGAACATATTTTTCTTGACCTGAATTTAGATATCCCTAACCAAAGTTACCAAGGTCATTGCAGCATTCGCTTGTCGCCAATTCGCAATGGTATAGACCGTTTAACTTTGGATGCGGTAAATTTGCAGATTCAAGCAGTCAAGGTGGATGAGGTAGAACAGAAATTTGAATATGACGGTGAACAGCTAACTATTGAGTTGTCACAACCTACCCAAGTTGGTCAACGCTTATTGATTGCGATCGCCTATTCTGTAGAAAAACCCCAACGTGGTATCTACTTTGTCCAACCAGATAGCCACTACCCCAAAAAACCCCTACAAGTCTGGACACAGGGAGAAGACGAAGACTCTCGTTTTTGGTTTCCCTGTTTCGACTACCCAGGACAACTTTCCACTTCGGAAATTCGTGTACGTGTCCCTAAACCGTTAGTGGCAATTTCTAACGGGGAATTAATTAACACTACAGAAGACGGGGAGTATAAAATTTACCATTGGTTACAGCAACAGGTTCACCCCACTTACTTGATGACCCTAGCTATCGGTGATTTTGCAGTCATTCAAGAGGAATGGCAAGGTAAACCAGTCACCTACTACGTAGAGAAGGGACGCAAGGATGATGCTCGCCGCAGTATGGGCAAAACTCCCCAGATGATCGAGTTTTTAAGCCAAAAATACGGCTATCTCTATCCTTTTCCCAAATATGCCCAAGTTTGTGTGAGTGATTTTATCTTTGGGGGGATGGAAAATACTTCTGCCACCCTGTTAACAGACCGTTGTTTACTCGATGAAAGAGCGTCTTTAGATAACCGCAGCACGGAAAGTTTAGTAGTTCACGAACTTGCACACCAATGGTTCGGGGATTTACTCGTTATTAAACATTGGTCTCATGCTTGGATTAAGGAAGGGATGGCTTGCTACTCAGAAGTCATGTGGACTGAACAGGAGTATGGCCAAGAGGAAGCAGCCTATTATCGCCTATCAGAAGCGCGGAGTTATTTAAGTGAAGATAGCGGACGCTACCGCCGACCAATAGTAACTCATGTTTACCGAGAAGCGATCGAACTTTACGATCGCCACACCTATGAAAAGGGGTCTTGTGTTTATCACATGATTCGGGCTGAGTTGGGAGAGGAACTATTTTGGCAAGCTGTCCAGACTTTTGTTCAAGATAACGCCCACCAAACCGTTGAAACGATTGATTTGTTACGTGCCATCGAAAAAGCCACCGGACGCAATCTGGCTTTTCTGTTTGACCAGTATGTATATCGTGGTGGTCATCCTGATTTTAAAGTCGCTTACAGTTGGGATGGGGAAGCCAAGTTAGCAAAATTAACAGTAACTCAAACCCAAGTCCCCACCGATAGGAACAATAGTAAATACCTGTTTGATTTAAAAATTCCTGTAGGTTTTGGTTACACCCAAGGGGAATCTGCACAAGTCCAAACTGTAAGCATCAGAGTCAATCAACGAGAGCAAAGTTTCTACTTCCCACTGGCGAATAAACCAGATTTTGTCAGCTTCGATGTGAGTAATAATTTCCTCAAAACTGTGGTGTTGGAATATCCCATACCAGAGTTAAAAGCCCAGTTAACATCCGACCCTGACCCCATTTCCCGCATTCATGCAGCCACAGCTTTAGCGAAAAAAGGCGGACTAGAAGCGGTGAAAGCCTTGGGTGCAGCTTTGAAAAATGAACCATTTTGGGGTGTACGGGTGGAAGTTGCCAAACAATTGGCAGAAATTAAATTAGACCAAACCTTTGATTATTTAGTGACGGGCTTAGAAGATGAGAATGCCAATGTGCGGCGTGCTGTATTAGAAGCTTTAGCCCAGATTAAAACTCATGCTAGTTACAAAGCCGTCAAACAAGTGGTGAAACATGGTGACAAGAGTTACTACGTAGAAGCCACAGCTTGCCGGAGTTTAGGTGCGATATCTGCTAATAACTTAGAAGACAAACCCAAAGAAGAAAAAGTCATCAAGTTATTACAATCTGTTTTAGAAGAAAGAGCAGGTTGGAATGAAGTTGTCCGCAGTGGTGCAGTGTGGGGTTTAGCAGAACTAAAAACCTCCGAAGCTGCCCTAGATTTACTGTTGGAATACACCAAACTCGGCGTATCCCAACCACTCAGACTGGCAGCAATTCGCGCATTAGGCAAAATTTCCGTCGGTCAAAACCCAGTTAATTTAGAAAGACTGGTGGATAGATTAGCAGAACTCGCCAAAGAAACCTTCTTCCTAACCCAAATGGCAGTCGTAACCGCCTTGGGGCAAATGGAAACACCCAAAGCCATCGGCGTTTTGCGATCGCTGGCCGAACAAACGCCAGACGGCCGGGTGCGGCGTTATGCAGAAGAAGAACTAGCCACAGTCCAGCAAAACATCGGCACAGAAGCCGCCTTAAAGAACCTACGCGAAGAACTAGACCAACTCAAACAACAAAACCAAGAACTCAAAAGCCGCCTGGAAAGTTTAGAGGCGAAGTCTCAAAATTAAGGGTGTAGAAGGCAGGGGGGCAGGGAGCAAGCAGGAAGTGAGGGAGGGGTGGGAGGTGTGGGAGGATAGGGAAGAAATCTTTCCCCCCACACTCCCCACACTCCCCACACTTCCCCATCTTCCCAGTCCCCAATCCCCAATCCCCAATCTAGTTCCCAATCGGTGGGGCTAAAGCCACGCGTCTCACCCCACCGCCGCCTATACTAATGGGACTATTGTTATCAACAATGTACAGTGCTTGAAATAGGCGCATAAAATCTTCATAAAATCGCCCATCTTTGCCTACCATGCTGTAACCATAGATCTGTTTAAACTCTTCATTTACCCCTTTTTCTACCGCTATGTAGTGACAATCCCATCCAGCGTTATCAACTACATATGCACCGTAATTTTGCAGAGCATAAAATAGCTTTTTCGCGGCTGGTGTTTGCAAGTTTAAGCTGGCTTCTGTCACCCAAGATGGTATCGCTAGTAAAGACCCCATCACTAAAGCTGGGTTTCTGCCTTTATAGTCTGTGGGGGCTACCTGATCTGCTCGGTCTGCTGGCCATCGATAACCGGGAATAGACTGAGAATAATAGTAGTATTTTTTACTATCCAACAAAACTTTCAAGGCGTGCCGAATTGGTTGACTGCCAATTAATTCACCTTTGCGAATTGTGCCACCAATGGCAGAAAGACCAGAGCCACCGTGTGAACCAGTAATACCGTCACCATAAATATCAACGGGTTTACTGTGAGCATAACCGTATACTGGCCCGCTCTTTTGACAACGTGCTAAGGGATTGAGTTGTTGTATGGTTCTACCATCCGGCATCAAAAAGGCGGAGCTGTTGTTAGGTGTGGATGTGTCAACGGTATCAGGGACTATTAAGCTATCGGGAACAGGCAAAACGGAAATAGTGGTCTTCCTTGTCCCTGAACATCTCACTTCCCAACTCCCAGGGGCGTACACGGAACGCAAAGGATCACTCGCTTTGAGTTTGTATAGATGAATGGTGTCTGCACCTGCCCAATATGCCTTTTGAATATATGCAGGTTTGTAGCGTGCGCCTGAGCCTATGGGCATATTCCAAATCGAGGTGGGGGCAAATGGCCACAGATATTTATCTCGCGTCAGAGTTTGTGAGGGTGTGACAACTTGCGTAAGTAATAGGGTAGCTATTAAACTAGTAGCAACCGCAAAGATACGTAACCGCCATCGGCGATTAGTGAAGATTGTAATTAATTTCATGAAAACTAGTCCGTAATCACTACATCAAGGGAACAAAGTCTTTGATTATACAATTCCCGTTTATTGCGGATGAATCACAACGAACAGAAATTTTCTGTACTTTTATAAAGTATAATTAAGAGTAAAGATACAAATAACTTAGCAAAGTCAAAGTTGTTGGCTAACTGTTATTGTGTCATTGTATTTTTATGTGTATCAAAAATTACTTATACTTCAGTTATTGAACAACTGAAAATCTGAAGAAAAGATTAAATTTTCATTTTCCCGTAGTAGTAGAAGAGGCAAAAAAAGGCGTGGGTCAGTATCAACCTGGTCAGCTAAAACGCTACAGTCCAGACACAATCGCTCGTTACTATCGCTACCGTCCTTGGTTAGTTTGGGGTCGTTTATTCAAAATCAGTTGGTCTTTTGCCACCTTTATTTTCGGTTTGAAATGGGATGAATGGCAAAATCGGGCTGAACAAAACCGAGAAAAACGTGCGACTCAGTTAAGAGAATTGCTCACGAAACTCGGCCCAACATTTATTAAAGTTGGTCAAGCTCTTTCCACCCGTCCTGATTTAATTCGCAAAGATTTCTTAGACGAACTGATCAAACTCCAAGATAAACTCCCAGCGTTTGATAATGCGATCGCGCATCGCATTATCACCACTGAATTAGGTAAGCCCATTTCTGAAGTATTCAGCGAACTTTCCCCCACTCCCGTAGCTGCGGCTAGTTTGGGTCAAGTCTACAAAGGGCGTTTACACAGTGGTGAAGAAGTCGCCGTCAAGGTACAGCGTCCAAACCTGCGTCCCATTCTCACCCTTGACCTACACTTAATGCGCTGGTTGGCTGCTTGGTTAGCTCCCTGGCTACCATTAAATCTGGGTCACGATCTCACATTGATTGTGGACGAGTTCGGTACTAAGTTATTTGAAGAAATCGATTATCTCAATGAAGGACGCAACGCGGAAAAATTTGCCCACAATTTCCGCAATGATCCACAAGTCAAAGTCCCCACTATTTATTGGCGATACACTAGCAGCCGAGTTTTAACCTTGGAGTGGATTAACGGCTTTAAATTGACGGATACAGCCAAAATTCGGGAAGCCGGCTTAGATCCAGAAGCTATTATCCGCATCGGGGTGACATCGGGACTACAACAGTTACTAGAATACGGATTCTTTCACGCTGACCCCCACCCAGGGAATTTGTTTGCTATGCCCGATGGTCGCATGGCTTACATTGACTTTGGCATGATGGATCAGCTAGAAGAAACCACCAAAGAAACCCTCGTAGATGCAGTAGTGCATCTAGTCAATCAAGACTACGACGATCTAGCGACAGATTTTGTCAAACTGGGTTTTTTGACTCCAGAGACTAATATTTGTCCCATTGTCCCAGCTTTGGAGGCGGTGTTGGGTAACGCTATTGGGAAAAACGTCGGGGACTTCAACTTTAAAACCATCACTGATGAGTTTTCGGAACTGATGTATGAATATCCGTTTCGCGTCCCGGCTAAATTTGCCTTGATTATCCGTTCTCTAGTGACACAGGAAGGAATCGCCCTCAGTCTGAATCGCAATTTCAAAATTGTGGAGGTGGGTCATCCTTATGTGGCGAGACGATTACTCACAGGAGAATCACCAGAACTCAGACGGCGATTACTGAATGTGTTGTTTAGAGATGGTAAATTCCAGTGGCAACGACTAGAAAACTTAATTGCGATCGCTCGTACCGATAGCAATTTTGATGTCTTACCGACAGCACAGATGGGTTTGCAGTATCTTTTATCTGACGAAGGTAAATTCCTCCGTCGTCAGTTAGTCTTAGCCTTGACAGAGGATGATCGTCTGCATACCGAAGAAGTGCAACGCCTGTGGTCATTAGTGAAAGATGACCTGCAACCCGACCGTCTTTTCAATGTGGCGATCGGGTTATTAACCAATTTCTCCAGAGAAGGGGTCGCAGCTATCCTACCGAAGGCTGCCAATTTAGCCTTCTTGATTGACCCCAAATCAGCAAATCAAAATTGAAAATTAACGGTTTTTAGTGTTTTAATTAGACCATTCATTTTTTAATATCCACTGGTAGTTTTCATGTACTATTACTCATTACAACCACCCTATTTTCTGCTGTTCTTCGGCTTATTTATGTCTGTCACTTCTGGTCTAGCTTTATCTGGGACGTTGAAGGCAATTGTTCAGAAATGGCAAATTAATAGTACAGAAAACTCCCCTAATAATTCGGCATTTAAGCAAATTTTATCTGTACCTTTTCTGGGCATTACTGTAGGAGTTTGTTTATTTCTCTCATCAGGTTTAGAAATATTCGGATTTCCTCAGCTTTTGGCTTTAGGAATTGGTTTACCGATGAGTCTGCTTACTTGTTTATTAGTTTGGTTGCAATTGGGAAGTATGCTGGTTTTTGCAAAAGAACAAGGAATGCAATCTCTAGATTTAGATTCCTTATCTTAGAATATCCAAATTATAGCCAAAAGATGAAATGGTTAACTTTAACTCATCTTTTGGCTATATTTGTTATTTGCCATCAGCTATTCACATAATTACCAAGAAAACCTATGAAACTGTTTTATTATCAAGAAAATAACTTTGGCGATCAACTAAATAACTGGCTGTGGGATGAGTTGATTCCGGGAGTATTAGATAATGATGAAAGTTCAGCTTTTATAGGTATAGGTACTCTCCTTAATGATAGATTGTCACAGAGGACAAATAATGCTCGGTTCCGTGTGGTATTCGGTACAGGGGTAGGCTACGGACAGGGAACACTCCAGCTAGATGATTCTTATAAAATTTATTGTGTCCGTGGGCCGCTATCAGCTAAAACATTAGGTATTGATAGTAAATTTGCCCTCACAGATGGGGCGATTTTAATCAGAAAAATCTATAATTTCGACAACAGTAAAAAATCTTATAAATACTCTTATATACCACATCATAAAACGGCTGGGGAAGGTTGGCGTTTAGTTTGCGAAAGATTGGGATTTGGATATATTGACCCACACTGGTCAAGAGAAAAGGTTTTGTCTTGTATTAGCCAAAGCGAAGTCATACTTGCAGAAGCAATGCACGGTGCTATCATTGCCGATGCTTTTCGTATACCTTGGATTCCGGTGATTTCACACTCTACTATCTTGCTATCCAAATGGCAAGATTGGTGTCAGTCCATTGATGTGGAATATAAGCCATCATATATAGACCGTTTACATCATCCCCGGCAAAAAATAGACATTCTATCCCCTTTAAGGCTAGCTCGTGATTGGTTCAGACAAAAGGAATCTGCATCACAATTATTGAATATTACAAAAACCGTACACCCTATTTTGAGTAGTGACCAAAAAGTAGAAAGTCTCACTCAAGAGATGTATTCCAGGCTTCAGCAATTTAAACAAGATTGGGAACAAGGGGTATTATCTGAGAAACTTTAGAGTTGATTCGTCAATATAAAGCTTAAGAGGTTGTTTGAAAAGTCCTTAAGGATTATAAAATCCGAAAATCTGACTTGCCATTAGCAAAAATAAATGCCAGAAATATAGGTGCATTTTGCAACATTTGTAAAATCAGGAAAGTGCAATGGCAAGTTTTGAAATTATTGAACGGGAAAGTTTACGTTTAGTGAAAGTGGTTTTACAAAACGAAACAGTGCGGACTGAATCGGGCGCAATGTACTATATGCGTGGAAATATTACCATGCAATCAAAAGCCCCCTCAGCCGGAGGATTTCTTAAATCTCTAGCTACGGGAGAAAACATTTTTCGCCCCACTTATACAGGTACAGGCGAATTATATTTAGAGCCGTCCTTGTCTGGATATCACATTTTAGAATTAGATGGAAATGAATGGATATTAGACAGTGGTGCTTATTGGGCGAGTGATGGCAATATTGAAGTGGGAGTGGAGCGAAATAAGTTAGTATCTGGTTTAATTGGTGGCGAAGGTTTGTTTCAAACCAAAGTTAAAGGGAGAGGCAAAGTTGTGATGGTGGCGCAAGGCCCTGTAGAGATAGTTAACTTGCGAAATGAACGATTAGTAGTGGATGGAAATTTTGCGATCGCTCGTACAAGTAACATCAATTATCGCGTAGAAAAAGCTACTAAATCTCTCTTAGGTTCAATGACTTCTGGAGAGTTTTTAGTCAATACTTTTGAGGGGACTGGGACTGTTTTACTTGCTCCTGTTCCTTACTGGCAAGTGATGATGCTACGTCAAATTACAGCAGCAATTCCCAAAACTTCTGGCTAACTAAGACTAAGTAATGGAAATTTATAAGGAATTAAAATTTAGGTATTTATTATTGGCGTTTTGATACTTAAATATTTTAATTCCTTATGATCCTATTGATTTAGTTAATTAATTAACCAAAAGCGAAGTTGTATAAAATCACAAAGTTAACGATGGGAATAATCATTAACAAAATTAGCCAAGGATTTTTCCCTAACTTCTTGACAATGTTGACAAAGGCGATAATTAAAAAAATTAAAGCCACAAAATTTACAAGTGGTATAAAAAGTCCAATTATCCACCAGGGAGACTGATCGCCTGCTTTTAGCATGATCCAGGTATTGAGAATAGGAACCCAAGCAAACCAAGCGTTTGCCTCTCCCAGTTTTTGATAAATTCTGTAGAAGCAATAAGAACCGAAAATGTAACCAAATAAGCCAAATAATAAACCAAATAAGCTGCCAGCAGTTTCTCCAGAACCGGAGTCGCTTTGAGCTAAAAGATAAACTAAGCTCCAATCATACGTAAGTAAAAACACTTTTATCCTCTGGGCTAAATAGTAGTGATTGTCACTTTTCTTATCCTATAAATATTTATTTCAGGAATAATTTAAACAAAACTTTGGTTTTGCTTCAATAAAATATACAGTATGAAGTTTTTGTAACAAAAATCTTTATCAGGCTCAACTGTAGTTGCCTTAGTTGATTGCGATGATCAAGCCATGAAACTAAGGAGTCTTGAATTAATATACCTAAGATTTTTCAGTTGTAAATTTTCAATTTTCTATAGCTAACTACTTAAGAGATCAATAGATATCTACAAACACTACAAACCCGCTATTCTAACCAATGGTACTGAACAAAAAACTTAGCGGTAATGACCCACCACTTTTTAAAAGCCACTAAATCAACTGTGCATTTAGGGGGTTTCTCTCACCTACTAGAACCTGTACTAACTATTAATTCCGGCGACACTATTGATTTAGAAACCTATACGGGTTACTACATTTACGAGCAAGCACCACCGGAATTTATCACCCCTGAATTTTTAGATATCTGCAAACATTTACCCTCAGAACGCAAAATTGCTGCGGGGCCGCATTTACTCACAGGGCCAATTTATATCCGAGATGCCAAACCAGGGGATGTTCTAGAAATCAGATTAGAAGCGATCGCACCTAGTTTACCAGTTGGGTTTAATGCCATTCGTGCCGGCTGGGGAGCGTTACCAAATCAATTCACGCAACCTGCTTTACGGTTTATCCCCCTAGATTTAGTCAACAAGATAGCCGAATTTCCCCCTGGGAGTGGCATTCAAATTCCCATCAAGCCTTTTTTTGGGATTTTGGGTGTCGCCACCCCAGAAAGTGAGCGATCGTCTATTCCGCCTGGCTATTATGGTGGTAACATCGACAACCGTGAACTGCAAGCAGGCTCTCGCCTATTTCTACCTGTTTTCGTTCCTGGGGGTTTATTTTCCATTGGTGATGGACATTCTGCACAGGGAGATGGGGAAGTGAATGTCACCGCCATTGAAACTTCTATGAATGGTCGAATTCAAATTAAATTACGTCAAGATTTACCCATTACAACACCCATTGCAGAAACGCCGACTGATATTATCACAATGGGATTTGCCCCTACATTAGACACAGCTTTAGAAATAGCCCTTAACAATATGATTGATTTTCTCAAGAATTTTTTGAATTTATCACCAGAAGAAGCTTATGTTTTATGTAGTTTAGCCGTCAATTTTCGCATTACTCAAGTAGTCAATCACCCCCACAAAGGTGTACATGGGATGCTGCCTAAAGCTATAGTTTCATCTAAAATCGACTTAATATAACACCCCTTGATTGTCAAGCATTGATCAGCTAATCACTCACTATGATAAAAAGTCAGAGTTCTGGTCAACCACGAATGATTTAGGATAAATATGGTCAACAAAAACTTAACTATTTTCCATGTCTAATTTACTCATTCAATTGTTGCTAATTGGATTAGCGGCTGGCGTTGCAGGTGGAATGTTTGGCATTGGTGGTGGTGCAATTATGGTGCCAGCAATGGTGTTATTGATGGGGATGGATCAAAAATTTGCTACTGGTACGTCGATAGCAGCACAAATCCTACCTATTGGTATTCTAGGCGCAGCTGTTTACCAGCGTAGCGGCAACATTAATATTAAATATGCGGTGATTATTGCTATAGGTTTAGTGATTGGTAATCTATTCGGAGCAATGTTTGCCAATCAACCATTTATTAGCAGTGAAACCATGAAAAAACTCTATGGGATATTTTTGTTAGCGATTGGTTTACGATATTTGTTAGTACGTTAAAAATTGGGAATTGGGAATAGGGCATTGGGTTACATTCCTATTCCCTGAGATTTCCTATTGTAATTGCTCTGTGGGAAAGGCACCAGGACGGACGGCTAAGTTAAGATTGCGACCTTGGCGTTTTACTTCTAATTGCAACTGTCCACCAACTCGACTATTTTCTACAGCTCGTTGAATACTGTTAGCATCAGCGACTGATTGACCATTGAGTTTTTGAATCACATCCCCTGCACGTATTCCGGCTTGCGCTGCTGGTGAATTAGGCATAACTTTGACTACTAAAACGCCTTGATCTTGATCAACGCTCAAATTATTATCAGGATCAGAGTTAATATTTTCCTTGATTTGTGGTGTTAAACCGACCATCTGAATACCCAAGTAAGGGTGTTCTACCTTACCAGTGGCGATTAATTGGTTGGAAATACGTTCTACTGTTTTAATGGGGATAGCAAAACCGAGTCCTTGCGCGCCTTGGATGATGGCTGTGTTCATCCCAATGACTTCACCGCGCGCATTGAGTAAGGGGCCGCCAGAGTTACCAGGGTTAATCGCTGCATCAGTTTGAATGTATTCTACGCGCTTATCTGGTGCGCCAATTTGATTACTAGAACGTCCGGTTGCGCTGATGATACCTGTAGTGACTGTATTATCTAAGCCTAAAGGATTACCAATAGCGATCGCCCATTCTCCTGTTTGTAGTTGATCGGAGTTACCCAATTTTACCGTTGGTAAGTTCTCCGCCTGGATTTTGATAACTGCAACATCAGTTAATTCGTCTTTACCTAATACTTTCCCTTGGAAGCTACGTCCATCTTTGAGGATGACTCTGACTTTATCAGCACCATCTACAACGTGAGCATTAGTAAGAATACTGCCATCTTTGCTAAGAATAAAACCAGAACCAGTACCGCGCTGTACTCTTTCTTGAGTTTGGGGTATGCGAGAACCGAAGAACTCACGGAAAAAAGGATCATTAAAATCGTCTGGTAAAGAAGTTTTGACAGTGCGAGAAGCTTCAATTCTCACCACAGCAGGGCCGACTTGCTGCACTACTTGAGTGACGAAATTAGCGTCTGTGATAGCTGGTAAAGGCGGTGCTGCATCAACTCGACTCACAGCCAAATTAGACGCACTCTTGGCTAACTGCTGGTGATTTCCTGCTATGTAACCACCAGCTAAAGTCATCCCCGAACCTAGCAACACCAGTGATAGGGAAGCGGCGGCTTGTTTCCAGGGTGTATAATTATGATGTTTACTATCTAATGTTTGAGATTTTTGATTTACTTGGTTTTGCATAGGTTTCTAGAAGAGTAGATTTAATTACTACTAATCTAGATATCGTTTATGGCGGTTTTGTTGCGCTAATATTACGTCAATGTGAATAGTTTCCCGATAATACTGCTTTTTTCCGTCTAATATTGCTGTTATTGGGGACTAGGCATTGGGCATTGGGCATTGGGCATTGGGTAAGAAATTCTACCTTGTCTCTCCTGTCTACCTTGTCTACTCTGTCTCCCCTGCCCCCTGCCCCCTTGCCTACCAGTTCAGGAGTTAATTGTTTTGATGCGCGGCTAAATTGATACACCCAATTTAGTTTTTAACTGCTGAATTGGTTGTTGGCTTTGAATCCAAAATCTCAAATCGAAAATCTGGGTCGAATACCCTGAATACTCTAATTTAAGCTAACAGCGATATACTCACACCCCATCTGGGGTGCGGCACATCCTGTTTAGTTCTTTTCAAAAATAGTTAGTGGCGAGTGAATGTTGCTGTTCTAGGTGATTTTCCTCAAGCAACACACGTACCAAAGCAATTTGGTTTATTTAAAACGTCTTTTGCGTCTTGCTGCCACTGCTTTGCGCTTGCGCTTTTCTAACGGGGTTTCAAAGTGCCGATGATACTTAACATCGGCTAATATACCAGCCTTAGATACTTGGCGTTTGAATCGACGTAAAGCGGAATCGATTCCTTCATTTTCTCCTAGAACCACTTGGGTCATTCGTTTTCCTCAATTGCTCAATAGTCTCCATTGTAATAGTAGCCTCAAAGTTAGCCAAACATTTTGAGGTTGTAGCCAATAAATAATAATTTTCTCGTCTTATTGGGTATGTTTACCCAAACCATATCACAAATTAGAGTTTGAATGATGGTGGCGCGATCGCCTTTATAGTTAAATTCTGTAAAGAGATGCTGGGATGATATTGTTTATATTCTATTAACGGAGAATATTATTCAGGCGATCGCAAGTTACTAAAACCGACGTTGAGTAAAACTAAAAGTCGATTCTGCCTCCACTAAATAATTTCCATCCCCCAGCCATAGCCGCAAATGCCAAAAACAAATTCCACAAGCTAATAGATTTAAAAAATATTCCCCCACTTAAAAACACCAGCAGAAAACCAACAGCCAGCAAAACCCAGCCCAAATTACCAGTTTCCCGACGGAAAAATATCAAAGACAATGCACCCGCCATCATTGACAAGACTGAAGCGGTTGTCGGTAGTCTCTGAGAAAACGAATAATAACCGCTAAAAAATATGACGTTTTGAGCCAGGAAATAGATACCGGTTAAAAGTAGAACTAAACCTACAGCTTTAATTAATAGCCTACTCATAAATTGTCTGCATCTGATGCGATGACAGTGTTTATTTTTACCGATATTATAATTTAGTCCAGCCTGATATCCTGTATTTTATGCAAATTTTATAGTATTGGGCATGGGGCATGGGGCATGGGGCATGGGACAAAGTGGACAAGGTAGAATTTTCTTCGCACTCAGCACTCATTACTCATTACTCATTACTCATTACTCATTACTCATTACTCATTACTCATTACTCATTACTCATTACTCATTACTCATTACTCAGCACTCACCACTAACTCAAATCTCTAATCCCGTCACCTTTAACTCCGGTGGATGCTCAACAGTGAACTGATAATATACCTCTTGTTTCTGTTGGGGTGGAATAGTTAAACGCCATTCTAGAAGCCCCATTTCACCTACGGGGATTTTTGGGGTACTAAGCAGGAGGCGGATTTTAATTTGCTCGTTGCGGCTAATTGGTAGTTGTTCAGTTAACTTTAAATGGGCTTCTTGATTAAGCAAGTTAGTAATGACTAATCGATAGGCGTAAGTTGTGCGGCGTTGACTACCCATTAGTTTTTTGTCTACTTGACGTTCAACTAAATTTCGCTCAATTTTTAAACCTTCATCAATACCTAAATTCAGGGTAAATTCTTGCCCTGGTGAGACGTTTTCTAATTCAGTTGTCCCAACAAACATATCGTCGCGGAAAATATTGGCTGTACCTGCCAATAAAGTCGCCCCTTGCGGATTATTTTTGACGCTGGCTTCTAAATAAGCAAAGCTGACTAATCTGGGCATGGCGACGTACTGAAAATCACAAGGATAGTCATCATTAAAAATGGTGGTTTTATGGGGCGCGCCATCACTAGGGATGTTTCCACCAGCCTGGAGTTTAAAGGTGACAATACTTCCTTCTTTGGCTACCTCTGTCCCCATATTGGTTGCTGGAATCACCTCGTCTTCTGCTTCCTCTGGGGTGAGCATATCTTCATCATTTATAGCAGCCTTGGGGGCGATCGCTGGCAAGGATGGACTAGCTAATCTGCGTTTTGCCATTGATAAAACTGGAGGAGCAATTACATCTACATACCAAGGATCTAATTTAGGCGGAAGTGTACCTAAACCTGGTTTAGCAGTAGATAAGATGAGACTTACATCTTGCCAATCTTCGCCAGTGTTTTGCGTGATTTGTGCTAAGTAGCTGAGATTGACTGTTTTGTTACTGGTGTGGGAACGCAAATCATATAAAGGCTGCCAACTGGCGCGGTTAACCATGTAAGATAGCTCTAACTCAAATTCCCCTGCTTGGGCAACTTCTACGCCTACAACTAAGTTAAAGCTTTCTTGAGAGTGGGGTGTTTGAATGTTTTTTAATGATTGACGCAGGACTTGAATTTGCTTGTCGAGTTCTTGTTGTTGACTATGACATTCAGCAGAGGCGATCGCATATTCACTATACTGGCTACCCAAGAAATTCAAAAAATCTAGGGTTTCGCTGAGACTGAGATTTTTCCGTGATATGCTTTGGGCAAAGGGTTCTTCGGTTTTTTCCCGCAAACCTGCAATAAATTGAGATTGGAGAGTTAAAGCATCTACCTGGGCTTGGAGATGGCGTTTTTCGGTTTCTAGTTGTTGAATTTGTCTGGTTAACTGGGCTACTCTTTCGGCGACTGGTTCAGTGGTATAAATGCGATCGCAACTTACAGTTAACAATTTTACTCCTACTGTACCTTTACCACCCACACGGACGGATTCAGGTTCTAGAGTCACTGGCAAGGAAGGAATTACTAATTCCCGTTCTGAACCTGTGAGGAGCATCTTACCCTGTCTTGTGATCAGGGCTTTGTCACTGTAAACCGTCACAGATACAATCTGACTTTGTATTGTTTTTTGCCAAGAAGCTGTTTCCGGGTTAACCACTGCCAGTTTTTCCTGTGTTAAATGACTCTGCTGGTTAATTTTTAAGGTTGGGGGTATATCTCGTCAACCCCTACGCTGTAAACTCTCTCCCTTGCACCCTGCACCCTGCACCCTGCGAATATTAAGATGCAAATTAAAGCTACAACAGCTTATTTTGTTTCCTCTCCCCTGAAAGCGATCATTTTCTACAACTAATTAGACTGCACTGACATCTGGTGCAATATGTTGCTCTGTTTGCTCTACAAATTTCTTAGCTGCATCCAGCAAATAATCATAGTAAGTCTGAGCAATAATCGATAATTGTTTACCTGCTGGGTAAACCATGTACCAAGTCCGCTTAATGGGAAAATGTTGTACATCTAAAATACTGAATTCGGTATCTGTTAACAGGGTATGCCGAGATAAAACCGAAATTCCTAAACCACCGGCGATCGCCTGTTTAATAGCTTCGTTACTGCCTAGTTCTAGTTTAACTTTGACTTTCACATCATGTTCGTCTAAAAGGCTCTGCACAGCTCGGCGTGTTCCTGAACCTGGTTCACGCATAATAAACGGTTCATTAGCTAACCGTTCAATGGGGATGTTTTTTTCTTTAGCTAGAGGATGATTAAGCGGCGCAAACACCACTAAGGGATTGTCTAAAAATGGGTCACAATTGACATCTAAATTTTCTGGCACTTGACTCATGATGTATAAGTCATCCATGTTACTCACCATCCGCTCTAAAATGCCCTCATGGTTGGTAACTTTTAAAGAAATTTCGATGCCGGGATAAAGTTGGCAAAACGGCCCCAATAACCGGGGAATTAAATATTTTGCTGTAGTGATTACTGCCAAACGTAACTGTCCTTGTTTAAGACCTTTTAAGTTGGCAACTTTCATCTCAAACTGGGCGATAGTATCAAAAATTTGCCGACAGGTGGCAAATAATTCTCTTCCTGCTTCTGTGAGATATAGACGTTTTCCTACTTGTTCAAATAGGGGCAAACCTACGGATTTTGTCAGTTGCTTAATCTGCATCGACACAGTAGGTTGGGTGAGAAATAGCTCCTCCGCAGCACGAGTAAAACTGCCATGTCGAGCTGCTGCCTCGAACACTTTTAACTGGTGTAGGGTCGCTTGGTTCAAGGGTGATTCTCCTCTAATAGCGATTTATCAATACTAAAACTAGTATCACTAAATACTTGCAAATGATAGAGCTTTACTCATACGAAAGTTCTGAGTTTATTATAGATAAGACTCTATCCCCCCTATCAGAAGAAAATTATTTTATTTATGGTGTAGAAAAGTTATCATCAAAACAACAAGCAAAGCGTAAGATGCCTTCCAGCTGCAAGATGAATGCTGAATATTGGACTCTAATTTACTAATGAGGATTTTTCTAAATACTCATAGGCAATTTAGTTGTTCATAATTCATCATTCATCGTTCCATACTTCCTCAGTAAGTTTGACGGGTAATTTCACTAAATCGGGCAATACTAACACTTCCCTTTCTGCAACTTGTTCTCTAATATTTACTGGCAATTTTAATGGTTGGCGTTCTTCAATCCAGCAACTAGCAATTGGTAATGTGTGTTCTAATTCATCTAAGGGTCGAGGGATAACCATGACGGCGTTCAATTCCCCGATGCGTTCTGCTTCATACATTCCTGCTTCTACCGCTACAGCAACGTTAGCTACTGAGCCGCGAATAATCGCTGTACACAAGCCTGCACCAATTTTTTCATAGGATGCTAGCTGCACATCTGCTGACTTCAGCATAGCATCACAGGCACCCACCATTGCGGGGAAGCCCCTAGTTTCCACCAAGCCGATAGCTTGGTTGCTGAGGCGGCTTTGTTGACCTTCCTCCATAAACTGACTGAGCCTATTGGTAATAGGCAAGACTACATCTAAGTTGGGGAAGGGGCGAGGAATAACTAGGCTAGAAACTAATTGACCAAATTGTTCAGCTGTTTGTACACCAGATTCCACAGCCAGACGGACATCCGCTATACCACCACGGACGATCGCAGTACAATGACCACTGCCAATTTTTTCGTAGCCGACTAGATGCACTCCAGCCGACTTGAGCATCATGTCCGCAGTGCCTACGATCGCCGGGAAACTAAGGGTGGATACTAACCCCAGGGCGGTATCCTTGAAGCTCTCTTGACGACGGCTACTTTGGTTTGTGCTAATAGACCTTTGATTATATGTCTCCATGTGAATCCTCCAGGATACTCACAAATTAACACTTACTCAGAGCTATCGTCAGAGACGGGGTTGTTTAAGGACTGTCTATGGGGAAACAATGTCACCAGTAGTCTTTGAATACTCCCTTGTCCGTAGATTTGAGTTCCGAAACTATTAGAAGATGCACTAGCGGCTTCATCCAATACTGAATCTTCTGGGCTGAGTTGTGTTTGGGTAGAGTCAGGTTGCTCTTCCTCTACAGTAGCAGATTGAGTTTCTGGCAATGTTGATGATTCTGGTACAGATGTAGACTGGTGGTGGAATTCCACAAAAGCTGCTGAGATGCTAGTGGAGCTAATTACTTTGCTCTCCGGCTCCTTGGGCTTTTGAGTAGTTGCAGCCTCCGGGTTATCTGTGGGTTGCTGTATCGGTTCTTGCTCCTGCACCTTAATTTGCCGACCAACATCACCCAAAATCGAACCTGGTGGTACTACTGTGCCTGCTTCTATAGAACAACTAAACACCGTTGTCGCTGCACCGATACAGGCATTCATCCCAATTTTGCCTGCACCAACCATCAAAAAACCTGCCCCCAAGCTGACACTTGGTTCGATTTCGATAGTACCTTCATCAACTTGGAGAATCGACCCCATGCCAATACATACTCCTGCCCCGATGATAATCTTACTGTTTGCGGCCGCTTGGAGTATCACCCCAGGGGCAATAACTGCACTAGGATGAATCGTCACCTCGCCACTAATGTAGGAATCAAAATTGTTGTGGAGGCGCAGTGGCGGCACAGACATGGAAATTTTAACCTCGGAAGCCGAATATCATTAGGAAGTGCTGTTAGCGGAAGCGGGGCGTTTAGCCCGTGCTGAGTGATGAGTTAAGAGCAATAAGTAATGAGTGTATATGCAAGTTGCTTGGCTAGTATAACTTTGAAGTTGCACTAACCGCCCAGCATCCACTAAACGCTACACTACTGCTGAAAGCACTTTTAACTCACTCTCGGCTAAACGCCGCGCTACCACTAACAGCACTTTCCACTCAGCACTCATCACTCAGCACTTTCAACTCAACACTATTATGGACGCTGAATAATTGCTTCTAACACCCGCCGCTTGGCTTTGGGGTCAATACCAATTAAGCGCACGTATTCTCCTGCGAATTCAGCTAGGGAAGCTTCTACGGCTGCGATCGCCTCTCTTTCGGAGGTAGCTGCAATGGGGCCGGTGCTACTCCAAGAACCTGTGCGGAATCTTCTTTGGTCTACGTGTTCAATGCTCAGTTTGTAACCACCACCGAGAACTTGCCGGATTTGATCTACTACTTCTGCACTCAATCTTGTGCTGGTAGC
The DNA here is from genome assembly GCF_002896875.1 of Nostoc sp. CENA543. Taxonomy (GTDB): domain Bacteria; phylum Cyanobacteriota; class Cyanobacteriia; order Cyanobacteriales; family Nostocaceae; genus Trichormus. The sequence goes on along the minus strand of NZ_CP023278.1, from coordinate 5,616,758 downwards.
TGTGGCTGTGGCTGTGGCGGATGGCGCACTTGCTACTGATTTTTGGGTGCTAGCAGGTGCTACCTGTCCATTGGGACGTTGAATAATAGTTTCTAATATCCGCCGTTTCGCTTTAGGATCGATACCAATCAGTCTGACATACTCGCCTTGATGGCTATCAATACACTCTTCTAAAGCGGAAACTACTTCATTTGTGGTTTTGGCTTCAATGGGTTTACAGCTATTCCAAGAGCCTGTACGGAAGCGGCGTTCATCTACGTGTTCTGTGCCGATTTTGTAACCACCTGCTAGGAGTTGGCTAATTTGCTGTACGGTTTCTGCGGGTAATTTACCACTGGCAGCACCGTTGCTATAACCATTACCATTGCTGCTGTAGCTACCATTTGAGCGGCTAGCAGGGGCTTTGAAGGCTGTTGAGCCAGTTGCACCATCAGGACGCTGAATGATGGTTTCTAATACACGGCGTTTGCCCTTGGGGTCAATGCCAAATAAACGTACGTACTCACCACTGTGGTCAGCTAAACAAGCTTCTAAGGCTGCTACTGCGTCACGTACTGTTCTGGCTTCGATTGGTTTGCAACTTGTCCAAGAACCTGTACGGAATCTTCTTTGATCTACGTGTTCTGAGCCAATCTTATAACCTTGCTCTAATAAGTAACGTACTTGATCGATGGTTTCTGCACCCAGGCTATTGCTTGCCACTTCACTACTCCTTCCTATTTCTATGACATTAATTTTATTGCTTGTATAAGATTTAGCTGTTTCCGCGCGAATGGGTGCAATACACTTACTATCCGCAGCACAAAGGTATCCTGCCCGCAAAGCCTGGTTGATGCCAATGACGTGATGAGCGAATTCTTGGTCTTGGTCTTGAACATCGGGGAGGCGATCGGCCTGCTGTTGGGTGGTGATAATCGCACCAGAGGGTACGTATTTTCCAGGGGGAATTTCCACATCTTGAATTAAAGCGTGCATCATCACAATGCAGCCTGCGCCTACCCTGGCATTAAATACCGTTGAGCGAAAACCAATAAACGAGTTATCACCAACATAGGCTGGCCCGTGAATCAAGGCCATGTGGGTAATAGAAGCATTTTTGCCCACCCACACTGAATATTCTTGGTCATCATCACCAATGACTCGGCCTTGCTCCAAACCATGAATCACTACACCATCTTGAAGATTGGTGTTTTCACCAATGTAAAAAGGTGTACCTTCATCGGCTCTGATTGAAGTACCTGGGGCAACGATTACATTTGCACCTATGTAGACATCCCCAATAATGTTGGAAAAAGAGTGTACAAATGCGGTTTCATGGATTTTGGGTTCCGCTAAACTCCTTGACCACGGGGTTGGGGGAGCCGCCGTGCTGCGGACTGCCATCGCGAGATTCCTCCTGATTAAAATTTAGGTAATAGTCTCTAGTCCATAGTCCATAGTCAATAAGACTGGAAGCTGACCGTTGGCTGTTGACTGTTGACTACCTGTATTGGTCTTTCTTGCTGTAAATAAGACGATCTTCTACGTGAATAGTATCAATTATCGCCACGACTGCTGCATCCAAAGGACGCTGCTCGTTCCCAGGTACTTGACGCGCCGCACTACCACGACTTACGAGTACCCACTCATCAACTCCTGCGCCTACGCTATCTGCTGCTACCTCGTATTTGGGCAGGAGGTTGCCTGCTTCATCTACTAATTGCAACAACAGTAGCTTCACACCTCTAAGACTAGGCTCTTTCTGTGTGCTAACTACTGTGCCACGTACTTTGGCAATTTGCATTACTAATTATGGTCTTCTACCGAAGGGACGAATTGCGTTCACATTTTCCCGGAATTGTTCTACATCTTCGGTATAACGAATTGGGAGGACGTATTCTAAGTTCTCATGAGGACGGGCAATGATGTGAGTAGACAGGACTTGTCCGCCGTTGACACGCTTAACTGATTCAATACCTGCTGCTACTGAGGCTTGTACTTCCGATACGTCGCCTCTGACAATCACAGTTACTCGTCCACTACCGATTTTTTCATAGCCTACCAAAGTTACACGGGCAGCTTTCACCATCGCATCTGCTGCCTCTACTACTGCTGGAAAGCCTAGCGTTTCTACCATTCCCACTGCGATCGACATTTGCTTTGATTCCTGAAATTAAGTTTTTTAGCTTCTGGACTTGTATGTAATGCTCAAGAAGGCAACCCCGTTAATGAGTTTTTTTAACTCTGCCTTTTAGGTACGGAACTGTTCCACAGCTTCCGTGTAACGAATCGGTAAGACGTATTCTAAGTTTTCGTGGGGGCGGGCAATGATGTGAGTTGAGACAACTTCGCCACCATTGACTCTTCTAGCTGCTTCAATACCTGCTGCTACTGAGGCTTGTACCTCAGATACATCTCCGCGCACAATGACGGTGACTCTAGCACTACCGATTTTTTCATATCCTACCAAAGTTACGCGGGCAGCTTTCACCATTGCGTCTGCTGCTTCTACTACTGCGGGAAATCCCTTGGTCTCAATCATTCCAACTGCAATTGGCATCCCATGTCTCCTAAAAAATTAATCCAATCAGTACCGAGGAAAAGAAAATTTTGACGGGGAAGCTCATCTTGAGCTAAAAAACACTTCCAAATTAAGCATAGAAAAGCTTGGCTCCCCTGGCAACATAAATTAGTATAATAGTTTATAATAAAAAAGTTTTAAAAAACTTAACAAAATTTCGTACCTGTGATCTGTTCAATCAAAGTTGACGGATTACTAGAGCAACCACTTGTGCTTTATAATTTTTTTATTACATTTGGGAAAAGATATTCAATAAGTCTAGGTTAATCCTGTCTAGAGGGGAACAATAGGAGTCTATGAATTGTGTAGTCTCTGATTTTCCCTCGTTTTGTAGTATGGATCAAGACTGAACAAAAAATACATAAGTTTTTTAAATAACTTTTATAAAATTATGTTCTAAAAGTAGAAATGAAGACATTAAAAGAGCCAAAATATGCACAATAAAAATGCTTTCTTGGCAATTAATTTGAGTTTAATTGCAGTTTTATAAAGGGATAGTAAGTAAAACCTACTGGATATCCAGATTCAGGAAAAAAGTTAAAAAAACCTAGTTTTTAGCACAATTTATTTTTTTTTAGTAAATGATTATTCTAAGGGTTTTAGGAAAATTTAAGGCTGAGTCTTCAAGGGAAATCTAAATGAATGAGTTTCTATTTGCAACAAGTTGGTGTGTGCCTTTTTATAGTCTATTAGGCGCACTTTTTACCTTGCCGTGGACATTAGGAATCATCCGCAGGACGGGGCCTAGACCGGCAGCATATTTGAACTTGTTGACTACCCTTTTGGCTTTTGCTCATAGCCTCTTGGTTTTTAAGGATATTTGGAACAGAGAACAAGAAACCTCGATTATTACTTGGTTTCAAGCGGCTGATTTCAATTTATCTTTTGCGTTGGAATTTTCAGTAGTGAGTATTGGGGCAACAGTATTAATTACTGGGCTGAGTATACTGGCGCAAATCTACGCTTTGGGCTACATGGAAAAGGACTGGGCGTTAGCACGGTTTTTTGGGTTGCTCGGATTTTTTGAAGCCGCATTGAGTGGTTTAGCAATTAGTGATTCTTTGTTTCTCACCTATGGGCTTTTGGAGGTACTGACACTTTCTACTTACTTGCTAGTGGGATTTTGGTACGCACAGCCTTTAGTAGTGACAGCAGCTAGAGATGCTTTTTGGACAAAGCGAGTTGGCGACTTAATGCTGCTGATGGCAGTTGTCACCCTGTCTACCTTAGCGGGCAGTTTGAATTTTTCTGATTTATATGAGTGGGTGCAGACGGCGAATTTAAACCCATTAACTGCTACTTTGTTGGGTTTAGCGTTAATTGCGGGGCCAGCAGGGAAATGCGCCCAGTTTCCTTTGCATTTGTGGTTAGATGAAGCAATGGAAGGCCCTAACCCAGCTTCAGTGATGCGGAACTCCTTGGTAGTAGCGGGTGGTGCTTATGTTTTGTACAAGTTGCAGCCAATTTTGGCTCTCTCACCTGTAGCTTTGAATGCTTTGCTAATTATTGGTGGTGTGACAGCAGTAGGAGCGAGTTTAGTTTCTCTGGCGCAGACTGATATTAAGCGGGCTTTATCCCACTCTACTAGTGCTTATATGGGACTGGTATTTTTAGCGGTAGGTTTACAGCAGGGTGGTGTGGCTTTGATGCTGCTGTTAACTCATGCGATCGCTAAAGCATTATTATTTATGAGTTCTGGTTCTGTGATTTTCACCACCCAAAGTCAAGATTTAACAGAAATGGGTGGTTTATGGTCAAAAATGCCAGCCACTACTACTGCTTACGTAGTGGGTGCAGCCGGAATGGTAACACTGCTACCACTAGGTAGTTTTTGGGCAATGTTGTCTTGGGCTGATGGTTTAGTGAGAGTGAGTCCTTGGGTAATTGCCATTCTCATTTTAGTTAACGGCTTAACAGCTCTCAACCTGACGCGGGTATTTAGATTAGTTTTTTGGGGTAAACCGCAACAAAAAACCCGTCGCGCCCCGGAAGTGGGCTGGCCGATGGCTTTCCCAATGGTGTCACTGACAATTGTGACTTTACTATTACCTCTGATGCTACAGCAATGGTACTTGCTACCTGCTTGGGAAAGTATTGATTGGTATGTGGTTTTAGTATTGGTGTCTTCTACGGTAGCGGGTGTAGTAATTGGGTCAACCATTTATCTGCATAAAGCTTGGTCGAGATCAAGAGTCATGGCTTGGCGGATGGTACAGGATTTATTGGGTTATGACTTTTACATTGACCGGATTTATCGCCTCACAATAGTTAGTGCTGTCGCCATCCTATCGAAAATTTCCGCTTGGAGCGATCGCTATTTAGTGGATGGTTTAGTAAACCTAGTGGGATTTGCCGCGATTTTAAGCGGACAAGGCTTAAAGTACAGTATTTCCGGTCAATCTCAAGGTTATATGTTGACCATCCTAGCGGTAGTTAGCATTCTGGGATTTTTTATTAGTTGGTCATTGGGCTTATTGGATAAGTTGCCTTTTTAGTGCTGAGTGCTGTTAGCGGAAGCGGGGCGTTTAGCCCGTGCTGAGTAGTGGGTAATGAGTAATAAGTAATAAGTAATGAGTAATGAGTGCTGAGTGGTGAGTAATGAGTGGTGAGTGGTGAGTGAGTGCTGTTAGTGGGGCGTTAGCCCTTGTTGAGTAATTAGTTTAGAGGAGTGAGGGAGTAATTAACTTCTGAGTTCCGAAAATACCGACTTCCGACTTTTATATCCCTTTCTTATGCTGAGTGCTTTAATTTTTGCCCCTTTGTTGGGTGCGTTGTTAGTTGGTTTATTACCTGCTGGCGAGGATGGGAAAATCTCCCGGAGTGTGGCTTTAATTTCCTCTGGGTTAATTTTCTTGTGGACGGTGTTTTTAGCTAGCCAATTTAGTCCAGGAGAAGTTAACCAGCAGTTCAGTGAGTTTTTACCCTGGATCAATGCCTTGGGCTTGAACTATAATCTGGGGGTAGATGGCTTATCTTTACCTTTGCTGTTGTTAAATGCGCTATTAACTGCGATCGCCATCTACAGCAGCGATGAATCTCTACAACGTCCTCGGTTTTATTACGCCCTAATCCTAATATTGAGTGCTGGAGTCGCAGGTGCATTCCTCGCCCAAGATTTACTGCTGTTTTTCCTGTTTTATGAGTTAGAACTAATTCCCCTATACCTACTCATTGCCATTTGGGGAGGGGCAAAACGCGGTTACGCAGCAACAAAATTCCTCATCTACACTGCTGTTTCTGGGATTCTAATTCTAGCTAGTTTCCTGGGTTTGGTGTGGTTGAGTGGTGCTAATAGCTTTGCTCTTACAGCATTAAATACAAAAGCCCTACCCTTAGCTACCCAATTGATACTTTTGGCGGGAATTCTCATCGGTTTTGGGATTAAAATGCCATTAGTTCCCTTTCACACTTGGTTGCCAGATGCTCACGTTGAAGCTTCTACACCAATTTCCGTACTGCTGGCTGGTGTGTTATTGAAATTGGGAACCTATGGCTTGTTGCGGTTTGGGATGAACTTGTTACCGACAGCTTGGGGATATTTAGCACCTTGGTTAGCAGTTTGGGCTGTGGTCAGCGTGTTGTATGGTTCATCCTGTGCGATCGCGCAAACTGATATGAAGAAGATGGTAGCCTATAGTTCAATTGGTCACATGGGCTATATTTTACTAGCGGCGGCTGCTGCTACACCCTTAAGCACATTGGGTGCTGTGATGCAGATGATTAGCCACGGGTTAATTTCGGCAATGCTGTTTTTGTTAGTCGGTGTTGTCTACCAAAAAGCTGGAAGCCGAGATTTAAGCGTGATTCGAGGACTGCTGAACCCAGAACGGGGTTTACCTGTCATTGGTAGCTTGATGATTTTAGGTGTAATGGCTAGTGCTGGAACTCCTGGAATGGTAGGGTTTATTTCCGAATTTATCGTGTTTAGAGGGAGTTTTGCGATATTTCCCATCCAAACGTTGTTATCAATGATTGGCACTGGTTTAACGGCAGTTTATTTCTTAATTCTGGTTAACCGTGCTTTTTTCGGGCGTTTGTCTGAGCAAGTAATTAGCTTACCTAGAGTTTACTGGAGCGATCGCGCCCCAGCAATGTTATTAGCAACCTTAATTATCATTTTTGGTATCCAACCTACTTGGTTAGTACACTGGAGCGAACCCACTGTTACGGCTATGGTGAGTGTAGAACATACAGTAGCCACGGTTTCATTGCATCACACACCAGACAAAAGTTAAACATCGAACTGCCAGTTAGTAATGGCTGATGGGTTCTAGCAAGACAGTTAGCCATTGCCATTACTAAACATCCCAGAAATAAGGGACTTCCAATTAAAAAATATACAATCACCTGAATAGCAAGGGGGCAGGGAGCAGGGAGCAGGGGGAGAGACAGTTATTTTAAAGTAGGTAAATTGGATAGTTTATTCTCTGGAAGTCCCTAACAAGCATAATTTTAAAAATTTTATTAGGAGAATTGGCAATGGTAACTGTTAAAAATAAGCCGAATAAACCTTTATCTGAGTTTGTCGAACGGCTACTTACAGGTCAAGCTCTACTTGTAGATAGTCCCCAAAATGTTTTAGAAGTTGTGGGGATTCTCAAAAGCTATGGTGTAGTTTTAGATGCTTATTCTAAAAATCTAATTTATATTGCTGACCATCAATTTTTAGTATTTTTCCCATTCTTTAAATATTTCAATGGCGAAATCACTCCGCAAAAATTATTCCGCCATTGGTGGCATGACAGAATTAATTTTGAGTATGCCGAATACTGTATGAAAGCCATGATGTGGCATGGTGGCGGTGGTTTAGATGCCTATTTAGATACCAAAGAATTTCAACAAAGGGCGCAAGCAGTAATTAAGGCAAAATTTGCAACAAATCCCTTGGTTATGGGAATAAATCAACTGTTTCCCGACTTTTTAATTGAACAACTGCGGGTGTCAGCTTACTATAGTGGCTTGGGTCAATTTTGGCGTGTCATGGCTGATATTTTCCTCAACTTATCAGACCGTTATGACAGAGGTGAAATTAAAACAATTCCGCAAGTTGTAGACCATATTAAAGCCGGGTTAGTGGCAGATGCTTTAAAGCCCATTACCTACGCAGTGACAATTAACAACAAGGTCTATGATATTATTCCTAAAAGCTTAGGGTTGACCTTTTTAGCAGATACAGCAGTCCCCTATGTAGAAGCGGTTTTCTTTAGAGGTACTCCCTTCTTGGGAACAGTTTCTTTAAACGCTCAAGCATATCAGATTCCGCCTGATCAAGCCAGATTTCAATATGGGGCATTATACGCTGATCCTTTGCCTATTGGTGGCGCAGGTATTCCTCCCACATTGTTAATGCAAGATATGCGTCATTATTTACCAGAATATTTACATAAGATTTATCGGCAAAGTCTCCGAGGTGAAGATGATTTGCGGGTGCAGATTTGTATGACTTTCCAAAAGTCGATGTTTTGCGTCACCACAGCAGCAATTTTAGGTTTAATGCCTTATCCGGCTGATAGTTCAGAACCATCTGAACAAGAAGCCAACCGAGTCTATTTAGAAAAATGGATGGAGAGGTTAAAAACTTCGCAGATACTCAATGTGAATAAATAGCCCTGATTTGTCACTTTCGCGGTAGTATAAGAACGTAAAAACTCTAGAACGTAAGCACAGAGAATGGTAGAGCCTCGTTCACCCGTGAAAACGATCAAATTCGTGGACGAATATTGCCAGTGGTATAAAAGTCTGTTTTCAGATGTTAGAAGCTTTGAAGCATTTAAATACCTGCATATAGGTTGCATTTCCGAACTAAAACGGAAAACATTACCAGAAATAGCCAAAATTGTAGGATTAGATAATCAGCAAGGCTTACATCATTTCTTAACTAAATCACCTTGGGAAATAGAGAAGCTAAGAGCTTTACGTTTAGAACTAATTTTAGAAATCATAAAAGGTAGACCAATCGTTTTAATTATTGACGAAACTGGAGATAGAAAGAAAGGCTCATCAACAGATTATGTCAAAAGACAATATATAGGAAACTTAGGAAAGGTTGACAATGGAATTGTAGTGGTTACAGCATACGGTGTATTCTGCGGAATGACCTTTCCTCTGCTGTTTGAAGTATACAAGCCGCGTGAAAGATTAAAACCAGAAGATAAGTATCTAACCAAGCCACAAATAGCCGCTAATTTAATCAGAAAGCTCAAGTCACTAGGCTTTAAATTTAATTTAGTATTGGCAGATAGTTTGTATGGAGAAAGCGGAACTAATTTTGTATCAGTGTTAGATGAAATGAATCTAAACTATATAGTGGCAATTCGCTCAAACCACGATGTAAAGCTACTTCCACGACAGCATACTCAATATCTAGAGTGGCAGAGATTTAAACGTGTATTTTCTGACCTCGACAGTGAAAATCGATATATTAGAGAAATAATTTACGGAAAACGTAGCGAACATAGATATTGGCAGATCACCACAGACGTTGAAAAGTTGCCAGGAAACTCTACTTGGTATGTCATGACTAAATATCCCGATATTACACCCAGGGAAGTTGGGAATTTCTATGGGTTAAGAACATGGGTTGAATATGGCTTGAAGCAAAGTAAGAATGAATTAGGTTGGGCAGATTATCGTCTGACTCACTATGCGGATATTGAACGCTGGTGGGAGATTGTTTGTAGTAGCTATTTAATGGTTAGCCTTCACTCTGAACAAATGCAGTTTTCTGTGCCTGAATCTCCATCAAAATTTGCTGTTCATCCTTGGTGGGATGATGGAAAGGGTTGGAAGAACATTCTTAACAATCTCCGTTTAATAATTCAACCTTTTACTTTATTTAACCTAATATATCCCTGGTTAACAGTTTTTCCTATTCCCCAATTGTCCTTGGGTTTTTCTAAACTTCAATCTATTATTTATCACCTCACCAGTTCAATATTTATTTTCCTGACTCACCCTGATTTCTACTTTTCCTCTGCCTAGAGTGACAAAACAGGGATAGGGTTTGGTAAAAAATCCTTCTGGCGAATGTAGTGGGCTAAAACGCAGATGGACGCAGATAAACGCTGATGAAACCGATTTTTTATTGCATCATTTTAGTCGTGTCAGTCCACTACAATTTTTTTGCAACATTTAAGGCTTGCCGCGCCACTACTTAATATTTATTTTACAAGTAAGCTCTTATAGTCAAACTTGATTACCACAGACTCGCTCATTGCGCCACAACAGATATAAACGATTAGCTGGCATGGTCAAATATAAAATGTCACCTTCTTTGAGGTAAGTAGTCAACAAATCCCAACCTTGAATTATGTGACCATTGCTTTCTATATACAAAGGTACAAAATTTGCAGACATGGCGGCTTCTTTGACTAAGTTGCTACAAAAAGGGTGTGAGGGTGTAATTAAAGTTGCAAAGGCTACCCAAAGTTTATCGGCAGTGATGCCATTACCTAAGATACGACCACCTAAAGCCGCAGCTGCAAATGCGGGTGCTGCTAATTCTGCGGAACTGAGTACAGCTTCAAAGTCAAACACCTGTTTTGCCATCCCCGCAAAATCTGGGTCAGCATAATGGACAATCACGGGGATTTTTGGTGCTAAACCTTTGGCTTTCAGGGCAATTTCCAGATTTGTAGCGTCGTTATTGGTGACAGTTAACACCGCCGCCGCAGAGTGGACATTGCTAGTTTGCAAGATGGTGCGGAAACTCGCATCACCTTGAATTACAGGGATACCTAAGCCCCGGACGGAGTTAATATATCTGTTATTGGAGTCAGTTTCAATTACTACAACTTCATGACCACTGTTGTGGAGTTGCTGCACAATGCGATTGCCAATGCCACTTAAACCGCAGACAATATAGTGATGTCGTAGGGGAACACGCGCCACATCCCAAAATTGCTTGAAGCGATTACCCAAGACAAAATCGGTCAACATGGCGTACCAGATACCAATGACGATCGCTCCTACTAACATCATCACGACAGTAAAAACTTTCACACTATTGGGGGCATTTTCCACAACCTGGTCATTACCGCCTGCGCCTGTAATCATGCCGACAGAGAAATAAAGCGCATCCACTACAGATAAACTCAATTCTGTGGACATATAGGTGAAAGTGGCTGTCAAAATTACCGCCAAAAGCACGATCGCACCGGCGACAACCGATTGTCCATGTTGTTGAAACTGGCGCAGACTCGTGAAAACTTTCAGGAGTTTTTTAATTAAAGAACGGCGGATTTGACGAACGCGCGGTTGGATGCCCACAATTAAGCGATCGCCAATATTTAACTTTTGTCCCGATAGTACTGCCGAAACTAAATTCATTTCCCCTTCCAGGGGTAAGTAATAAATTGGCATCCGTGTGGGATCTTCCCACAAATCACTCAATTGACGACCCAACCAAGGATGATGTTCATCAATATATTCTTCTTGAATTGGCCAAGTTTGTTCGTATAACTTAATTTGTCCAATCGCTTGATTTCCTAAAGCCGCAAAGGTGAATAATGGTGCAGCTAAACTCACTACACTCATACTCAAGTGGTCTGATAATGTTTGATCCAGACGTTCACCCAAATTGAGATTGTATAGGCGATTAATGATGCGAATACCAGGGTTTAATACCCGTGCTTGCATCATCACTGACAAATTTAGTTCATCTTCTGAACCTGCTATGACTAAGGTGTGCGCCTCCTTAATTCCTGCTGCTGTGAGAGTAGCAGCCGCACATAAATTACCGATAATGACATCGCCTGCTGCTTCACCAGGAATGGGTTTGTGATGAATACCAACGACAAACGCTCCCTGTTGTCTCAGCAGACGAAAGATTTTATATCCTGTTCGTCCTAAGCCGCAAACAATAATTCTAGGTTTCATGTAACAGCAGCGTAATTTACGTTAAGGGCTGCATTGCTATTGATTAATCAACATTGTTGCTTACTTCCGGAGCGAATAACTGTAACTGAAAACACGATAATTTGTCACAACACGACACTTTTATTTCTGCTATCCAGTCACATTAGTCAATAGAGAATAGGGAACAGTTTATTAGCGAATTTATTCTACAATTTTGTATCTGATTTAGCTGAAATTTCTTGTAACTGAAAATTTAAAAATTAAGTTTATGAAAAAGTTGTATGAAATCGGAATTCTTAGTGGAATTGTCGGCGCATTGGTTGTAATGGGAACAATTGCTATGACGACATCTGCACAGTCACAGCCAGCACAACAACCTTTATCTACTGCCAATGTACAGTTAAATGTACAACGCACTAGTGGAAATTGCCCCGAAACAGTCGGTTTATGGTGGATCATTCTTCCCTATGAAGGTGGGGCAGAACATACAGTAGTAGCAGATACGAGATTGTTTGCAGATACAACGAAATTAGTACCATCAAATAATCAGCATTTTGTCGAATTTGTGTCAAATTTAAATAGTCAGTATGCCAATTGTGTAGGCAAAACCATCTCAGAAGAATATGTATTTTATAATATAGAATTTAAAAATGAAAAAGCATACTTTCGGGTGGATTTGCGGAAGATTAACCCACCAGGAAAGCTGATTGTGTATAAAACTGTTGCGGCTTTTCGTCCTTATGTGCGTTGGGCGATCGCAGATTAAAATTGGGCATAGATAAATTCAAAATAGAATCTTTCTTTTATCTTCTGCCCCTGTATCTATGTTAAAATTCCGGGTCAATTAATCGGTTGCTGGGGCGACTTTGATATAAGTCTTGGATAACTTGTACAGCGACAACTACAGCCACCAGGGTGATGACAGCAATGGGTAATAAACCTTCGCCAAAAACAGCGATCGCCACTAATAAAATTGCCCCTATGATGCGATATCGGGAGCGAATTTTGCAATAGCGAATCACACCAAAATTATGCAAAATACTGATAGCTGTTAAACATAAAGCTACAGCACTGCATATTAACCACCTTTGTGAATCAGGAAGTGCTACCTTTGACTGATTAAGGATGACTTCTTCTACACCTACACCAGCAGCAGCTATCCCGATTACTAGAGGTAAGTGAGTATAAAGCCAAATATTCATAATACTGACTTTGCCACTGACTTTTGCGGCTTCAATGGGTGTTCCACCTAAATTATCGAAATAAATCCACCACAACCCAAAAGCAATACCTAACCCAAATAAACCAGAAATGGCGGTAAGAATATTCCAATGGTGTTCAGAAACTCCATTGACAACAGCAATGATGGCTTCACCTAAAACAATAATAGTAAACAGCCCAAACCTTTCAGGCAGGTGGGAAGCATGGGGGAGAAGTCCCATTTGGACTTTGTGTGCTGTTAAGGGTGTAGCAAAGTCAATGATGATTCCTAAACCCCAAAGTACAAATCGCCAAGGAGCAGGTAAAAAGGCGGATAGCAACCACAATACAGCAGCGATCGCAAAACCGATGGCATAATGAGTAGTTAAAGCCTTGGCTGCTGGTATATGTATTCCCGCCAAAACATACTGAACTACTAAAATCGCTCTCCCCAAAGCGTAAGCTAAGGCAAATCCGGCTGCACTCTCACTCAAACCATGATGTATATTCACCGCCATCGCTGCGGCGGTTAGCATTTGTACTCCAACTAGCAGGCGATGTCCAATATCATCACTATCAAAGCGGTTGGCGTAAAATGTTGTACCAATCCAAGACCACCAAACAGGTATAAATAAAACTACAAATCCCCATAATCCTGACGGGGAGATATCACTTTTTAAATTGTGTGCTAGCTGAGAGACTGCAACCACAAACACCAAATCATAAAACAACTCCAGCCAAGTTGCGCGTCTTTCTTCCTCGTTATCTTCGCCAATACGTAACCTGGGAGTGTGCAGAAAATTTGCCATAGTGGTATATGCTCATTGCTAATTGTTTTTTACCATTAGTCGTGCGTGAGGGGAAGAGAGGAAAGCAGGGGAATTTCTGCCCAATAAAGAAAATCTGCTCCAGAGGCTGAAGTGCTTGTGGGGAAAAGATTAGAAGAGTTTAGTCAACAAGTAAGTCTGTTGAGGCGTGTTTAGAATGAAATAGTTAGCAGCTGATTCTACACACAGAGCTACAGAGGAACGCAATGCTAATTTTTGAGGAACACTTTCAAGATAATCGCTGTAGTTGGGTGACACGGGATAGCTCAGAGTGCAGCCTTTACATGGAAGTGGGTCACTATGTATTTGACCACAAACGGGCAGGGGATGCTTATTGGCTATCGTGGAACTCGACGGAGTTCTTTTACGACAGAACCGATTTTCATATTCACATGGTCTTAGAAAAAGCTGCTGGTGTAGAGGATCATGGTTATGGCTTCGTCTGGGGACTATTGGACGATCGCAATTTTTTTGAGTTTGTGATTTCTGGTAATGCTTGTTATCGCATTGCTGAGGTGAGAAATGGTAGTTTCGTCAATTATACAGATTGGAAACGTTGCGATCGCATTCAGCGTGGTAATGCTGTTAATTTACTAGAGATTTGCCGGGTGGGCAATTTTGTCGAGTTTTACATTAACAGTACCCTAGTAGATAAGTTTCCCGCAGACAAGTTAATGGATGTTCCCGGCCGGAATTTTGGTTTTGTCATCCACGACAAAATTAAAATGAAAGTTCACAGCCTCATGGTTAGCGCGCCTGATACGGAAAAAGACATCAGCGATGGCAGTTTAGAGGTTTATGATTCAAGATACGAAACCAAAGCTAACTTTGTGGAGCATGAGCCACCTTTAGACGATAGTCTAGAGCAAGTATTTGCAGATTTAAAGGCGTTAGTTGGACATGAGCGCACCAAACAGCAACTTTTCTCTTTAGCAAATTACCTCAAAGTCCAAACTGAACGACAACATCGGGGTTTAAAAACTGTAGACACTTCCCTCCACCTGATGCTGTACGGGCCTCCAGGGACGGGTAAAACTACAATTGCGCGTTTGGTGGGGAGGTTGTATAAACAGTTGGGATTTCTGGAACGGGGACACGTTGTAGAAACTGACCGGGCAGGAATTGTCAGTGGCTATATTGGCCAAACTGCGCTGAGGGTGGAAAATGCTGTCCAGCAAGCTTTAGATGGTGTCTTGTTCATTGATGAAGCCCACGCCCTAGTCCCCGAAGATAGCCCCAATGACTACGGTAAGGAAGCATTGCAGATATTAATTAAACGGATGGAAGATTGTCGCAATCGCTTGGCGGTGGTCATTGCTGGTTACACTGAAGAAATGGATCGGTTACTCGCTTCTAACCCTGGTTTTAGATCCCGCTTACACCGCTTATTTTACTTAGATCACTACAATCCCCAAGAGTTATTATTAATTTTCAAAAAATTCTGTCACGATAACGGCTACACTCTAGATGCTTCAGCCCATATCATCTTACAGGCGACCTTTGAACTGGCTCATGTCAAACGAGACAGAAATTTTGGCAATGGACGTTTTGCCCGTGCTTTATTTGAGCGCAGTATTGAGCAACAAGCAAATCGCATTGTCCATAATCTTCACAAGTTAGATGATTTTGAGCTAACTTTGATTACGGCTGAGGATTTATCTGGAAGTTAATGTCCGTAGAGCCAATGGCAATTTTTATGATCATACTTTCTGAACGCTTCCGCCAGGCTTTAATCTATGCCACAGAACTACACGCCAACCAAGTGCGAAAAGGTTCTGGTGTTCCCTATATTGCCCATTTATTGGGTGTAACTAGTATTGCTTTAGAATATGGTGCGAATGAAGATGAAGCGATCGCAGCTTTATTACATGATGCCATAGAAGACCAAGGGGGTGCAGCTACACGCGCCGAAATTCTCCGCCGCTTTGGTGAAAATGTCACAAACATCGTAGATGGTTGCACGGATGCTGATACCACCCCTAAACCGCCTTGGCGACAACGTAAGGAAGCGTATATTGCCCATCTACCCACAGCTTCGCCATCGGTGCTACTGGTATCGTCTGCCGATAAACTCCACAACCTGCGCTCACTCCTGCAAGATTATCGTTTAGTGGGTGAATCTCTATGGCAACGCTTCCAAGGCGGTAAAGACGGTACTTTGTGGTATTACCGAACACTCATAGATGCACTCAGAAAAATTCAACTGACTGCCATTGTGGAAGAGTTAACAAGAGTTTTTACAGAATTGGAGGCATTAGTAGAAGGCAGGGGGGCAGGGTGCAGGGGGCAGGGGGGCTAGGAACGCAAATCCCATGCCCAATGCCCCATGCCCAAATTACCGGAACATACTACTTACAGAAGTATCTTCATGAATGCGCCAGATGGTTTCCCCTAACAAGTTGGCTACTGATAGTGTCACCAGTTGGGGGAATCGCTTTTCTTCGGGAATAGGAATAGTATTAGTGACAATTACTTCCTCAAACAAGCCACTAGACAATCTCTCAATTGCAGGTGGGGAGAAAACTGCATGGGTAGCACAAGCATATACTTGGCGTGCGCCTTCTTCTCGCAACAACCGCGCGCCTTCAGCGATGGTTCCGCCTGTATCAATCATGTCGTCAACTAAAACGGCGGTTTTACCTTTGACATCACCAATCACATTTAAGACTTCCGCCACATTGTGTGCTTGACGACGCTTGTCAATAATGGCTAGGGGCGCATCATTCAGTTTTTTGGCAAAAGCCCTCGCTCTGGCTACACCACCGACATCGGGGGAGACAACTACAATATCATGCAGTTGTTTGCTGGTTAAATAGTCTAATATGACTGGTGAACCGTAGACATGATCAAAGGGAATATCGAAATAGCCCTGAATTTGCGCTGCGTGTAAATCCATCGCCAGAACGCGGTTAGCACCTGCTTGGGTAATCAGGTTAGCAACTAGCTTGGCGGTGATGGATTCTCTGCCGGCGGTTTTGCGATCGGCACGAGCGTAACCATAGTAAGGTAAGACTGCTGTTACTTGTCTAGCAGAAGCACGCCGACAAGCATCAATCATAATCAGCAGTTCCATTAAATGGTCATTAACGGGCTGACAACTCGGTTGAATAAGGTAGACATCACAACCGCGAATTGATTCTTGAATTTGGACATATAATTCCCCATCTGCAAATCTTTTGCGAATCATGGGGCCTAAATCCATACCCAGGTAACGGGCTACTTCTTGGGAAAGTGATACATTGGCAGAACCAGAAAAAAGCCGCAAACGATGATTTTCAGTCAGCCCTGTTGCGGCTGGCTGCATTCTAAAAGCGGTAGAACTGAGTACAGCAGATCCTCGATGTGCATTCATGGCGATATTAGCACTAGATATTTAGTAGGTTTAACGGAAATAGACCAAAAAAAACATCTGTGAGTTTTCTTTAAGCTTTGATAATGAGTTTAAATATCTCTCAACATAATTATCAGTTGCTCATATTCCCTTCCTTGTTGTAAGAACCGTTCCATAGATGGACTGACACCAATTCTGTAAACTAGTCTCATTAGTTAAACCTGGGGTGATAAGAAAAAACCGCACTTTCTTGTGGTTGCTGCCTCTACCCATTGTATGTCTGAATTCAAGAATAAATTAATCTTGAACAGAGTTAACAATCCTATGGGATTGGGAATAATTCCGAGCATAAATTTTATTTTTTCGAGAAACACAGGTTCTCAGCTCTTGGGAATAATTGAGGATTGCCGTAGCATTCAGAAAACATAGACTTCTACCAACAAGTATGTTGAGGGTATCTGTAGTGTTTGCTGAATGTCTAATTGATAGTGGTTGCAAAATTATAATATAAACTGACTGACTATATTTTTGGTTGAAAATCACAAAAATTTTTCTGTTTTCGATATGGCTGTGTCAAAGTTGATTTGCAGAAGTATTGACTGATGAGTCTTGTAGTGATTGGGTTTTGCTCGCTATGAGTGTGGGTAAATAGTGAATGTCTAAAATATTAAATAGCAAGATTTGACTACTAATAATCAGGACTAGTAGAGCTATGTAGACTAATAGAACTAAAACTATGAAACTTGGCTGTATTTTCCGATAGAGATACTACATTTACAGGGAATAGATTTACGGTAATACTGCCGATAGCATACTTTTAGCGAAGTGAGCAACGTGAATAACTGCGATTGTTTTTATTGTTTCAACGCCGTCATTATTGCTGATCTGGTACTTAAAGATGATGCTAGCTTCACAAAGTTATGGGGTGATTTTGGGGTGAGTTTATCACTTTGATGTCAGGGCTGTTGCTGACAGCAGATTTGAGATTTACGACCGTATATATTTTGGGCAAATATATCTTACCACGGTAATTAACGATGTCAAAACTATATTTGTTTGATATCCTTTAGCGTTTGCCGCTAGATGTGTTCACAGCTTGAGCATTGCTTTTCTAGAGGAGAATCACGAAAATACGTGAGGTGGTCACAGATGGAAAATGAAAATATTCACTCCGCAAATTGCGATTCCTGTAAATTTTCTGGTGTGAGGTGAGAATGTACTACTTGTCCATCTCGAAACCAGACAATGCGCCGAGTTTGACGCGCCACTTCTGGTTCGTGTGTCACCATAACAACGGTAATTCCACTCTGATTAAGTTCAGTGAAGATATCTAGAACTTCTTGAGTGGTGCGAGAATCGAGTGCGCCGGTTGGTTCATCAGCCAGGAGAACGACGGGACGGTTGACAATGGCACGGGCGATCGCTACTCTTTGTTGTTGTCCACCAGAAAGTTGAGTCGGTTTGTTACTTAGTCGCTTTTCTAAGCCTACTTTAATTAGTGCTTCTGTAGCGCGATCGCGTCTTTCGTTAGGATTAACACTCGCATACACCATTGGTAGCATCACGTTTTCTAAAGCTGTGAGTTGGGGTAGTAGGTGGAATTGTTGAAAGACAAACCCCAGTTTTTTGTTGCGAATGTGTGCTAAATCTGCATCATTCATTTGTGCCACATCAACGTTATCTAGATAATATTGTCCAGTGGTTGGGCGGTCGAGACAGCCGATAATATTCATAGCAGTGGACTTACCTGAACCGGAAGGCCCCATAATGGAACAATATTCACCTTCGTTGATTGCTAAGTTGACATTATTTAAAGCCTGAATTTCAGTTTCTCCACTACCGTAGATTTTAAAGATATTTTCTAGCCGAATAATTGCTGATTGCGGTACTGGGTTAGGAATTAGTGAATCAGTAATGGAAATGGTTGGCATAGGATTTTAGTCAATAGTCATTAGTCATTAGTCATTAGTTCTTAGTCTATCTTAAGAGACTGTGACCTTTGTTACCTGTTCCCCAGTCCCCAATCCCTAACTCCTGGGTAGGGTAATGGTAAACGTACTTCCTTCATTTAACCTAGAACGCACTGTGACATTACCATCCATGCTTTCTACAAGGGTTTTGACGATAGATAATCCTAAACCGGAGCCACCTATGGAACTTGTACGGGCTTCGTCGGCACGGTAGAATCTTTCAAAAATCCGTGATTGTTGTTGTAAAGGTATGCCATAACCTTGATCTGCAACTTGGATGATGGCTGCTTGTTCTTGTTGATCTAACTTCAAAGTTATGGGTGTATTTGCTTCAGAATATTTTACGGCGTTATCAATTAAATTAAGTAATATTTGTTTGAGGCGATTGTAGTCGGCTTTGGCGATAATTGGTTTATTTTGATTTTCGATGATTATCTGGCGATCGCTATATTTTTCCGCCATCCCTGCCACTTCTACAATTAAATCATTTAATACGCATTCTTCTAAACAAAACTGCAAATAACCGCTATCAGCTCTAGCTAAATCTAATAAATCTTGCAAGAGTCTAATTGTTCTTTCTGCTTCTGATGCAGCAGTTTCTAAGGCTTCTCGCTGCATTTCATTCAGGTTTGTTTGTCGGCGCAAAACACTTTGTAAATAGCCGTGTACTATTGTTAGGGGTGTGCGTAATTCATGGGAAACATTACTGACAAATTGACGCTCTTGTTCCCAAGATTGGGAAAGTCGCGCTAACATCATATTGAAGGTTTGGGCTAGTTCTTTGACTTCACTTGGTGCTTTATCTAGATATAATTTGGCTTGTCCTAAATCAGCGATGGAAATTACAGATGTCATTTGACTCAGCTGCATTAATGGTTGCAAAGAACGCTTGACATAGATGGCGATCGCAATGGACATGACTATAATTGTTACAATACTGCCAACACCCAAACTCCGCACCATCACTAAAAACATCTGTTGTTCACGGGTGACATCCTGAATCACAAATAAGTTACCTAGAATTTTTCCCTTGACGGGAACAGCACCGCCACACAACACAAAATAACGTCCCCCTACTTTTTCTATGCGTGCTTGTAGGATCATTTCACCCAGGGACATTAATTCAGTTGTGGTTTTATTAGGTAACTGGTTCCAGTTATTAGATTTACCTATAATCTGATTTTCAGAATTTTTTACCCATAAATATGTATTGGTTGCTGTGAGGCTATCAATTGATTTTTGTAGTGCAGCTTCTGGTGGCATCATTTCACTATAAATCTGCACATCACGAGGTAGCCTTTGAGCAATTGTTTCAATATTATTTTTATGGTTATTGATTAAAATTTGCTGTATTTTCCACCCTGTCCAGAATGCTAAGTTGCCTAGACCTAAAGTAGAAAGTACAGCAATACCAACTGTTAAACGTAAGCGTAAGGAAAATGGATCTATTTGGGGTTGCAATTTGTGAAGTTGTTTCACTTGGGAGCTTGATTATTTGGGGTTAGACAAGTTTTCTGGGCGTAATTACATTGATAAATGTATGACTCTTGCCAATTTAAGGGAATTTCTAATAAGTCTCGTGAACCTGTAAATCCTTGACCAAGAAATAGTAATAAAGCCACACAATTTAAAATTGTATGTATCAACCGCCAGCGATGTGATCTATCTTGATAAATATCTTGTACGATCGCCACAGAAAAAATCATGAGTAATGATGCGGTAATACCTATATAGTAGTGTGACCAGTACCATTCATTCGTGCGACGAAATACGCCATCTTGACAGCCTAAAATGACTAAAGCTGTACCAGTTAATGTGGCGAATATACCACGCCATAAACGCTCCCTAGCTCTTAACAGCAGGGCTAAACAAACTATAGCTAAAATAAACATCAATACAATAAATGTTAGCTGGAATAAGTTTTGATTCCACAGTTGTTTTTTGATGATATTTTTACCGATGGGGTAGGCTAAACCTAATAAGCATAAACCCACAACAGCAATACATAGCCATTCCCCAATTCGCTTATGTTCTCCGCCTACAATTGGCGGAATCTTGCTTTTACCACCGTCTGCGCTTTGTAGTCGGCGTTCCCGTGTCTGCCACGCAAAGTAACTAACGATACCAATGCAGGGGAAAACAATGGTAACTGCGATCGCTGGATGTACAAGTCCTAAGAAATCTACTAATTCCATATTAATAATAGATATTCAATTTTTATTTTCATGTCTATTAATTTGCTACACAAATTTAATATTTATGTAGCTTTATAAAGCAGCATAACCAAATGTAGCGTTAAATTTACGACACCAAATAGCTACAGATTTATAGTTTGCTAGCTTAATATTTTGTGGCACAGCATAACGTTGTTTACCACTAGTTTTTTGCAAAGGGGCAATCTGGGTATAATCTTTTTCTTTAATACCCGATACTGGTGGTGCATCAGTACGATAAAGAATCACAAATAAGTCTGGGCCATTATCTGTTTTGAAATTTTCATCAAATTCTAGATATTGTTTACCTGCTTCTGTGACAACTGCAACTTTCCCCTTAGTCGGGTGTTCTGCTGCTTGAAAATTACCAACTCCAACAGGCGCACTAGCACTAGTTGTAGTATTATTTGGTGTTGGATTATCAACTTGATTACTCCTAGACTCCCCTGTGCATCCAACAACTAGATTAGTAATAATTGCTAGAACTATTAAATATTTCCACTGCATTTTTCAAAAATCCTCAAACTTTCATCCAGAATTAATTTAATACTTTTCTTGTCTAATTAAATTAATTTAAGCTGAGAATTTGTTAAAATTATTTTTTTTGATGATTACTTAAATAAGTTCTAGTAACATTTTTAAAATTTATTGCAATTTTTGTACTATTATTGCTCTACTAACCAAAATTTTACTTATAACTAAGTGTATATTAACTCACTCACTATAGAAGTAAGGCAGACTGTAGAAAAACATTCTCCGGAAGTCGTGACTTGCTCTTGTATCTTTACATAAGAGCCAAAATCACCCTTTTTAGCGAATTTTACGGAGTATACTAATGCTGCGATCGCTTAGGAAAACACTTGTATTAGCAGTCTTACTAGTGTTCTCTTTCTTACTACAGCCTAACACGGCTCTCGCTTTCATCTCCTTTGATGGTCAATTCACGGCTACAAATGCTTGTGAAGCAGTAGTTTCTATTAAAAAAGGAACTAACCCCGGCAATGTGAGATTAAAGCTGGGAGAAACTTACCAAATTGTGGGCAAGAATAAAGATATCCCTTCCCACTACTTATTACAAATTTCTCAAGCTAATCCTCCTCAACGTTGGGTTGAGGCTAGTTGTCTGAATATTGCGAGTTTACCAGTTGATACAACTCCTAATCCCACTCCCGACACACCTATAATTCCAATTCCCGTTGGTGAAGATTACTTATTAGCTATCAGTTGGCAACCTGCATTTTGTGAAAGCAAACCAGACAAAGAAGAATGTAAACGATTAGCTAAAGATCCCAGTCGTCCTGAAGCTACTAATTTCACTTTGCATGGTCTTTGGCCTCAACCTGACGATAATATTTATTGTGGTGTTAGTAGAACTGACAGGGCTTTGGATGGTGATAAAAAGATCAATAACGGCAATGATAGAGACTGGTCAAAGTTACCAGCAGTAGAAAAAGAGTTGTCCCCTGAAACTTGGCAAAAATTACAAGCTGTAATGCCTGGAACATTATCAAATTTGCACCGCCACGAATGGATTAAGCATGGTACTTGTTACCAAGGTACACCAGAAGAATATTTTTCCGAGTCAATTGTACTTCTGCAAGCCTTTAATCAATCACCAGTGCAGCAGCTATTTGCTAATAATATTGGTCGGAAAATTGCCGTCAAAGAAATTGATCAATCCTTATCATCTTTCGGCTCTAAAACAGGAGATAAAGTAGAAGTAAAATGTGATCAATCATTCCGCATAGGTGAACTTTGGGTAAATCTCAATGGAGATATTACCCCAGACACTCCAGTTTCTCAATTGCTTGTTAATAGCCCAAATGCCAAACCTGAAAAACCAACTAAATCCTGCTTAGTTGATGATGCTCGTGATTAGTATAGGGGTTTAGGGGTTTAGGGGTGTAAGGGTGTAGGGGGTGAACGAAATTTTGTGTGGGATTTCTAGCTACGTATCCAGAAAATTACTCTCCACACTCCCCACACTCCCCACACTCCCCACACTCCCCACACCTTTTTTCGCTCACCCCCCTTACACCCCTTCTTAACAGATAACCCCTCTGTGTATAAGTTCTGGACTGTTCTTAAATCTCGCAACCATAACAGTGACGTATGATAGGGGAAATCGCGCCTAACTTGTTCGGTTATACGACTGTTGCTAGAGTCTAAATAACTATAACCTCTAAATAGTAGTGAAACTTGAAACGTCAAAGCTGCTAGTCGCTCTTGAACCAAGAGGTGAAAGTCTGTGTACGAATGGATCTTGCCAAGTCTGAGTGAAGTGTTAGCCGAAAGTGGATCTATTGTAGCAAAAGGCTCACCGACCAAAGCAGAGCAGCAATGGCGTATGAGTCTAGCAGCGATAGAACATTTGCTCATCGAAACTTTAGCCAAAACCACGTCCGATGCAACCCTGGGACTGGTTTTAGCTGCACCCGCACCGTTATTTAGTCAGCCAACCCTTACCCAAAGATTGCAGACGGTAACTTTTACCGCCAAGCCGTTTAATCCCTTGGCGTTAATGCCATTTAATATGCCAGGAGCGATCGCAATTTGTCCAGAAACCACCCCTCCTGGTGAGTCGGTTCTCCCCCTACTACCCGCCGATCCCCTAGCAGCAGAACAGTTTTGTTTAGTATTTACCGAGAAATTTAGCTTAGTTCTCGTTTTAGCTACCCACAAAAACGGCTCTTCATCCTTTGCTTTCGCCTTTGAACCGGAAGTAGTGCAGCAAGCATGGCGCGCCTTGGGTGCGCGAGTGATGCTAACTAATCCCGATTATTTTGCGGAATTAGACTCATTAATCGCTAACTATCCTCCAGTACCGCCTGATTACCGTACTGCGTTTCAATTTAGTCAATTCCTTCTGCAAGAATTACCAGAAGAAGAACCCAAGGAATGGGGACAAGGAATCCGAGAAGAGTTTCCCCAATGTCCAATTTCCCATACCCAATCCGCAAGCACTCCAAATACAAATCCCGACGTAGAATTACTCCAAGCTTTCGCTCATGAAGTCCGTACTCCACTCACCACCATTCGGACGATGACACGCCTGCTGTTAAAACGGCGGGATTTACCCACAACTGTGATCAATCGCTTAGAAATTATCGATCATGAGTGTACCGAGCAAATTGATCGCATGGAGTTGTTATTTAAAGCCGCAGAACTAGAAACAAGTGCAACTGCGAAATCTGGAATTACACATTTAACTCCCATGTCTCTTGATCAAGTGCTGCATCAAAGCATTCCCCGTTGGCAACAAGCAGCACACCGCCGTAATTTAACTTTAGATGTAGTCTTACCGCAGCAATTACCCACGGTGGTAAGTAATCCCGCCATGCTAGATCGGGTACTCACCGGCTTAATGGAGAATTTTACCCGCAGTTTACCCCCTGGGAGTCATATCCAAGTTCATGTTATCCCCGCAGGTGATCAACTCAAGTTACAACTATCACCCCAAAGCCTCTGCCCAGAAACCAATCAAGCCACCACACCCCCCATCCGCAAAGCCTTGGGACAGTTGTTAATGTTCCAACCAGAAACAGGTACAATTAGCTTGAATTTAGCAGCTACCAAACATTTATTTCAGGCGATCGGTGGTAAGTTAATCGTCCGTCAACGTCCAGAGTACGGTGAAGTGATGACTATTTTCTTACCTTTGGAAGTAAGTCGGTAGTAGACAAGGTAGACAAGGTAGACAAGGTAGATAAGGTAGACAAGGTAGAAATTCTTACCCTATGCCCTATGCCCCATGCCCTATGCGAACATCCGTATGTAAACTAACGTTAAAATAACCTCTCTCTTCAGGTGGAAATTTCCGGAACTGTCAAGCTGGGTGCTGTATCATCCCTTGTTCAGATATCGGTATAAAAAATTATGACTGCAAAAATGAGATTTCAGCCTGTTTCCCATAGTTGGGTTGCATTACATCCACAACCTAAAGGGGTAATTCAGTTTATTGGTGGGGCTTTCTTTGGAACTTTTTTCCCCATGTTTTTCTACCGTTATTTGCTGGAATCTCTATTTAAAAATGGCTACACTATAATTCTCCTTCCATTTAATTTTACGTTTAACCATTATGTAGAAGCGGGATTTTTGATTAAAGAACAATACGAAATTATCCCTGAGTTAGTCAGAATGGCTCAATTAGCTAACTATGACTATCAGGTCTATCTAAAAGATACAAATTTTTCTTGGATTGGTCATAGTATCGGCTGTAAATATATTGCTCTTTTAGAAGGTTTTACCGCCTTACCTGAAGACCATAAAGAACTAGAAAAAGTTATTCGTCAAATTGTTGTCAAAAGCAGCGATACATCAGATAAAGCTGCAATCGAGCGTAAAATTCAGCGCATCCTCTCAGATATTGAAAACCTAATCTATGAATTACGCCAGGAAAAGGAAAAGTCAAATAACTTAAGTAGTTACTATGTGGGAGAGGAAAAAAATATCTTTTCTAGCTTATTTATTAAAGGTCAAACATCCGTGTTGTTAGCTCCTGTCAATAGTGGTACTGACAGCGCAATTCCCAAACCTCTAGCAAAAATTATTGATAAATTAGGCTTAGGTGTTAATCCTAACCCTAAAGAAACTTTTGCTCTCATTCAAGAAACTAATCTATTTAATTTATTAGGACTAATCCAATTTAAAACAGATAAACTCGCTAAATCAACAGTTGATTGGTTTCTTAACACCTTTCACAAACCACCAGTTGATTTTCAATATCTTGCACCAGGAGGACATTTAAAACCTCTGGGTTTACAAGTAGGTAACTCTGTAATTAATTTCCCAGATAGCTTACCAATTATTGAATCTACGCAAAAACGTAATGCAGAATTAGAATCTTATGTGATCAAACTACTGCAAGCACTAGAAAAGAAACGATAAAATCAATTCGCAATTCGCAATTCGCAATTCGCAATTCGCAATGGACTAACGTCCCGCTACGCTAAAGCTTTAAACCTAACTTTTTCCGATAAATTGAATTGCCATGACCTGGTTTGTTGGCTTGATATGACTAAAATTTTGTCTTAAAATCTTTCTGTGGTGTCGGTATTCGCACCACAGGTTTTTTTTGGGATTGATTTAATTCCACTCCCCCTGTAAAGTAAAAGCTGCCCAATAATAGGGAGCAGCATATTTTTGCTTACGCCAAATTGCTATCTGTGCATTTCGCAAGGCGGCGGCTGGCTTGAGTTTGGCTTGTAGCATTTGTTGATAGAATGTCTGCATCAGTTCTGATGTGGCTTGATCCTCTACACTCCATAAACTGACTACAACTCGCGGACTACCTGCATACATAAACCCCCTAGTTAAACCCACTACTCCTTCGCCTTTAATCTCTTTTCCTAATCCGGTTTGACAAGCACTGAGAACTACCAGATCAGCTTTGAGGTTGAGGTTAAAAATGTCATGTAAGCGCAAAAAGCCGTTCTGTGGTGTTCCCTGACGGTCAAATAGTGACAGCACGATTCCAGATAATTCGGGGTTTTTGCTGTTAAGAATGCCATGCGTGGCAAAATGGATGATGCGATACTGACTCAGTTCTTGATTGGTAGCGGTTTCTCGACTAGCACTAAAATCCAAAGCTGATTTAACTTTCTGATTAGGTACAAGTGCCAAAATCGCCTCGGCTTCTTGGCGGGTAAAGCGAAGACGTTCAAAGTTAACAGACGAATCACTGACAGATTTATTTAAGGCTAGACTGTCTAAGTCATTCATTTTTGTTGGCGAATGAGATGATTTAGTTACAAGACGCTCATCATCATTTCTAAAAATTGGATCTGCTAACACAGCTACAGTTTTGGGTGCGGGCTTCCGTCCTGTTTGTTCTTTTCGCAAAATGGCTAATGTTGACGCTGAGGGTAGGGTAACAATTTCGTGCTTTAGTAATAGTGGTTCATATTGACTATTGGGGTGATTTGGCGACATCAAAGCAGCAAAGGGGACGTACTGCAAAGCACCATCACTGACTACCACTAATCGTTTTTGTCCTAAATGCTGGGCTACGGGAGCAAGGATGATTTGAGATAAGTTATTGATTGCGGGGCTATTTGTGCGGTATGGGCTAGTAATGTCTTGGCGAAATTTTTGGATGGCTGTTTCAATGTCTTGGCGTTTTGGTAATTCGTAACTAAATATATTTTTATTAGTGACAGCCCAAAGGTAACTCCGTTTTTCTCCCAAAGAATATTGTAGTAATAAGGTGTTGTCGTCTAGAACTTGCTGTTGAATTTGTGGCAATGATAGGGGTTGGGGTTGAGTCAAAGCAGCATAACGCGGGCTAGTGGAGCGAATTTGGGCTTGAATTTGTTGATATTGTTCGACGAGTGCAGTGATTTGTGTTTCTATGGCTTGTGCTTCTGGGTTGTTTTGGTTGAGTAATTCGATTTTTTGGGCTTCTAAAACATCAAGTTTTTGCTTTAATTGCTGTTCTTGAGCCAGTAACTCTGGCTTGACTCCTTGACGAATATCTGCGTTCGCTTCACTGAGTAATTCTAAGAGACTGCGGGCGCGGGCGTTTTCACTAGCTTGCAATCCTTGAGCATCGTAACCTTGATTTGGTTGTTGTTTGTGTAATTGCATCAGCAAGTCAATCTGTAGCTGATAATAGTCTTGGACTGTAGCAAAATAAGAGGTGCGGAGTTCTTGCGAAACTATTTGGCTACGGAGTTTTTCAACAATTTTGATGGCTGTTGCAATTTGAGTTTGGGCTGTTTTGAGGTTGCCTTGCTCCTGTTCTAGAGAGGCGATGTAATAGAGATTATGGGCTTCTCTGTGTTTACTACCTAGTTGTCTGAATAAGTTGAGTGACTGCTGAAAATAATCACGGGCTTTTTGCGGTTGTGCTAATTTTTGGTGGAGTCTGCCTAGATTGCTGAGGGCGATCGCACTTCCTAATTTGTCTCCTACAATGGCAAATAGAGCTAATGATTTTTGGTGATAGTCGAGGGCTGCTTTTTGGTCTCCTCGATTAGAGTAGACAAGAGCTATATTATTTAGGGCAACTGCTTCGCCACTTTTATCGTTGCCTTGCTGGTATAAAGGTATAGACTTTTGATAATAATCGAGGGCTGTTTGCTCATCACCTAAATCTGAGTAGACTTTGCCGATACTATTGATAGTATTAGCTGCACTGGCTTGATCGCCTACTTGCATTTTCAGGGGTAGGGATTGATTGTAGTATTCTAAAGCTTTTTGATGTTCTCCCAAATAGCCGTAAATCACCCCAATATTATTCAAGGTAATTGCCTCACCTCTTGTATCTTTGACTAGTCGTCTGAGGGGCAAGGCTTGGTGATAGTAATCTAAGGCTTTTTGTCTTTCTCCCAACTCTGAGTAAATTTTACCGATGTTATTTAAAGCTGTTCCTTCCCCTGATTTATTTCCTATTTGTTGATAGATAGACAGGGCTTTTTGGTAATAATCTTGTGCTGTTTGCTTTTCTCCGAAGTCTGAGTGGATTTTGCCAATGTATGTCAAAACTGCCGCCTGTGAAGAGCGATCGCCATCTCTACGATATAAGTCTAAAGCCTGCTCAAATTTTTGTAGTGCTTGCTGTCTAGCCGCTACGGTTTTCTGATCATATAGTTGCTTTGCTTGTTGATAAACTTGTTGTGCTGTGGTTGTTTTCTCCACTGCCTGGGCAATTTTCAATGAATTATTGGTTAGCACATGAGCCAGACTCACTTCGGAAAAGCACAAAATACTGCTCAATACAATGAGAGTGTAACTTGCTACCAAGTTTAGCAGTTGCCATTGCATCATTAAGCCACCTTAATTTACTGATTACTTACAATTTCCGGCAATTTATAAATTGCTCATGTCAAAGTCATCTGTGGTTGATGCGTTTCCCTATATTTAGAATTCCCCACATTGGGAAAAAAATCACAGTTTAATGATTTTTATTCATTTATTTATATGCTTTTTAAGCAAAACAGTAAAAGCGGGTTTTAAAAATCTGTTTTCCAACTTGAATATCTTACATAAGTCGTCTCTACAAATCCAAAATTTCAAATTGCCTGCATACTGTTTAAATCTTTGTGAATATATCCAAAGCAGGATAATCACTATGTTTTTCCGGAATGAGCATCAATGAAAATGAAGGGAAATATAGAACAAAGAATTTGTTTGTCTGCCTCAGCAATCTGCGTAAATCCTAGCTTTCTCTGGATAATCATTCAAAACACTCTACAGTCCGAAACATCAAGTTTCATGTTTTGAAGCCTCAATTTTTCGTAATCAAAAGCTTAGGAATTGATGACTTTAGCAGGATAATAAGGTGGTGCAGTATGCAAAATGGGATTCACAATAACGGAAGATTTGGCGCAGGAAAACTCTTCACTGGTGTAGTGATTATGATGGCAGCTTTGCTATCTGGGTTAGCACCAACCATAGCTGATCCTCATGCACCCAAAGCCATAGCAGCTTTAGCTAATGGCAGTAGTATCGCCACTTCTAATATTCAGGAAGCATCTCAAACTAGACGAATTGTCATTGATTTATCAGCACAGCGTCTATTTGCTTGGGAAGGAGATAAATTAGTATATTCTTTCCGCGTTTCTACGGGAAAAAGTTCTACACCTACACCTACAGGTCAATTTAGAATTAATTCCAAATACCGTATTAACCGGATGCGCGGACAAGGTTACGATATTCCCGATGTCCCTTACGCCATGTACTTTTACCAAGGCTATGCCATTCACGGGGCTTATTGGCATAACCGCTTTGGGACTCCAGTTAGTCATGGTTGTGTCAATTTACCTGTCAAACAAGCCCGCAAGCTTTTTAATTGGGCTTCTCCAGGAACTTTGGTAGTAGTGCGGAGGTAAAGGCGGGAATGGGGCATGGGAATTTCTCTGTTGGGTGCTAATCTCAACAGTTTCACCATTTGAATAACATGAAAATGGCGATCGCTATGACAAAATAGGCAAAACCTGTTTCTAATTTCTGTGCTGCGATAAATTTGCTTAAGTAAGCACCAATTAACATTCCCACAGATGCGGCTAAGGTAAAGGTCAGCATTAAGTCAATATCTATGGGAACATGACCCCAATATCCCACAAAGCCTGTGATGGACTTAAAGGTCATAATCACTAAAGAAGTCCCAATGGCTTCTTTAATGGGTGTGTTCCCCAAAATTACTAAAGTCGGGATAATCATAAACCCACCGCCAATTCCCACTAGCCCCGTGAGAATTCCCACCCCAAAACCTTCCGTGGGAATTGCTAACCATCGGGGAATACGTTCATAAATACTAGGTGAGGAATTGACTTCAGCAGTTAGCAGTTGTGCATCAACACCATTGGAAATGACATCTAACTCTAGATTTGCTGATGATTTATTCTGGCTATTACGCAACATCACATAGGCAGCGACAAACATCACCGCCACAAATAAAAGATGCTGTAAAGTGGGTGTGACTATGGGGAGAGTAGCTAGACGCGCCCCCATGTAAGCACCTACCATTGCCCCAGGAGAAAATAAAAGGGCTGTTTGAAAATTGACATTTTTTTGTTGCCAGTGGGGAATGATGCCAATTAAACTGACAGCACCGATAGTTACTAAACTCATGGCGATCGCGGACTTAATTGGCACTCCCAGCACATAAACTAGGATGGGTACAGCTAAAATCGACCCTCCACCGCCAATTAAGCCCAAACTCACACCTATACAAATAGCCAGAAAGTGAGCAATGATCATCATTTGAAAGTTGGGAATTGGGAATGGGGCATGGGGCATTGGGCATTGGGCATTGGGCATTGCACAAGAAATTCAACCTTGTCTACTCTACACCCCTACACCCCTACACCCTTACACCCCTTGATTCAACTATCCAATCTACCACCTGTGCTTCGGTGATGTTTGGGACTTCTAAACGGCTTTTCATTTTATAGAGTACCTTTTCTGGGACTTGAGCAGGGCGATCGCGATTTCTTGTCAGTAATTCCTTCCAAGGTGCTTCTAGGTAAACAATGCGAATTTTTGCTTGATAATTGGCAAACTGGCGAATTAGTGAACTTCTTAACTGGCAGCTAATATTAGTAGCGTTCCAGACGAAAGATTGTCCATTCCGCAGATAGTCTTTGGCTACGGCTTTGGCTGCATTCACCACCGCGCCTTGTTCTGCGTCTGGTGCAATTTTCATTGTCTGTCTGAGTTCATCTAAAGAAATTACTGGCCAGTCAGGAAGATTTTCTTGAATCCAAGTGTCTTTCCCCGCCGCCGGTAATCCTGACATCATCACCACTTCTAAGCGAGTATCATCATAGGCTGCATAGTCTGGATGAATATTTTCTTTTTGAAAATAAATAAACCGACTGTGATTTGAGAGAAAGGGGCGAGGTTGGTTAAAACAGTGGTTTTCTTGGGTATATTCTCGAAAAAAGGCAATCCTTTCTAATAACTGGGCTTGATCATCACAATATCGCCCCCGCACATCGGCTTCAGCTAATAAACTCAGCCAATCACAACGGATGATTTGACTAGTTTTAATCACTGCTTTTTCGGGGTTGGGTTTGTCCCAAAACCATAAAGGTAAGCTACCGTATTTCACTAAAGCCACAATTGCTTCCCGTTCATGGAATGGAACTTCCATATCCCAAAGAATTGACTGTGTCATCTTCGCACCTTGGAGGACATGACCTTTAGAGGAGATAGCACCATCAGTTTCTATTTGGGTGGCTGTGGGTTTAGCAACATCATGTAGTAAAGCCGCAGCAAATAACACTGAACGTGCTATGGGTGCTAAAGTTCGCCATTGTGGTAAATTTACTAATGCTTCACCCACTAATTTTGTATGAACTAAAACATTACCCTCAGCATGATAACGGGGATCTTGGGGACAATCAGCGAGCGATCGCAACCAATCAAATTCTCTTTCTAATCCTGTCCAATCTATTTTCCAGTCATCCGCATCTGGACAATAGGGAAAAGTCCAATTCATATTCTCTCCCTCAAATTCTAGTAACATTTGTTCTTAGTGAGGACTTTAGTCCTCAAATCTCTCAGGACTAAAGTCCTTACTACAAACCAATCAAAATAAATTCACATCAGAACGCAGCAAATTGGGAATGATCGGACGATTCAACCAATGACCATCAGATTGTTGAATGGTAGTTAAAAAGCTGGAACGCACATATTTATAACGTGCTGTTACTGTATCCCCTGGCTCGACTTTGATGTATAAACCTTCCATCACTGCACTTTGGTCAGTTTGATTGAGAGAACGTTCGACATCTAGTCCCTGTTGTTGACAAATCTGGCGGAAATTTTCTAGATATGCAGATGTTTGATAGTGAGACTCACCTAATAAACCCAGCAATTGCTTATAGGATTGCAGTTCACCAGTAAACAAAATGGGTACAGAAACTAGTGGTAGTCCTGCTAGTAGCTGCTGGCGGCGTTTGGTGCTAAGAAATACTTGATTTTCTAAATCCAGCACATCGTATTCTAAAAAGTAGTGGGGTAAAGCGTCATAAAACACTGTGTGCTTCGCATACAGCCATTCCCCAAACAAAATAAAACGACTCCCCAAAACTTCCCAAAACGCGCCTGTGTGAGTATACGCCCACTGCTTAAACAGATTAAAATGCTTTTCTCTTGCACCACCTGTTAAATAGTGTCCCCGGCTTTGCAGTCGGAGTTGTCCATCAGCCGTAAAACTGATAGCGGCGTTTGCACCATCCACTTTTTCCTCAACTACTACATACTTTTCTTTGATAGTTGCAAAGGGGATACTGTCGAGGTCTTCATCCCCAGGTTGCAACCGCGAACCCTCGATGTGATGGGTACGCGGATATTTATAGATTTGTTCCATGACCTTTATACCTTGGTAAAAGCAATCAAAATCCTGACGTAGAGAGGTTTGACGAATGAGTTATGTTCATTCGCAATGATTGAGAATTTGATTGAACCAAGGCATTACATAATCGTGACCTCTAGTTGCAGAGTGCTTACATCATACGTTTACTTCACAAGCTCAAGCCAGATTTCCTGAATTTGACTTTTGCCCGTTCCCCTTTTCAGAAAATTTAGCAATTTTAGACTTATGATACTATCGTGATATCACTTTGATATAAAACTGGGTTGAGAAGAACTATGGAACAGAAAATCAAGGAATTTCCAGCGTTCAAGGTCAACGGCTTTATCATGTTGGCGGTGGTGGGAGCGATCGCCCTTGTAGGAGGGTGGTATATTTGGTCTAGAATTACGGGATTAGAAGCTTTATTAGCCAGAGGACTGAAAGTTACTGATTTCATCGGTGGTGACGATACCATTGCCGAGTTAGTTGCTTGGTTGACCGCTACACTTTTGATTGTGGTTATTCCGTCCTTATCGGGATTTTTTACCGTTGAACCGAATCAAGCCGTAGTGTTGGTATTTTTTGGGCAGTATATGGGGACAGTCCGAGAATCGGGCTTTTGGTGGACAAATCCCTTTGCTAGTAAACAAAAGATTTCGTTGCGGGTGCGTAACTTCAACAGTAAAATCATCAAAGTCAACGATGCTGAAGGTAGTCCTATCGAAATAGCAGCAGTTGTGGTTTGGCAGGTTTTCGACTCAGCTAAATCAAAGTTTGCTGTCGATGACTATGAAGAATTTGTGGCTATCCAAAGTGAAACTGCTATCCGTGCGTTAGCTATACGTTATCCTTACGATAGTACCGATGACACAGCTACACCATCTTTGCGGGGAATTCCCGATGAAATTGCTCAAGCCCTGCAAAAAGAACTCCAAGCCCGTTTGGAAGTCACAGGCGTAGAAGTAATTGAAGCGAGACTCTCCCATTTAGCCTACGCGCCAGAAATCGCGCAAATGATGCTGAGACGACAACAAGCCAAAGCCTTAATTGATGCACGACGGCAAATTGTAGAAGGTGCTGTGGGTATGGTGAATGAAGCCTTGAACCGTCTGAGTCAAGAACAAATGATTGATTTAGATGATGAACGCAAAGCCTCAATGATTAATAATTTATTGGTGGTGTTAACTTCTGAGCAAACCGCCCAACCTGTTATTAATACTGGCACACTTTATAACTAATCAATGGGACAAAAAAAACGATTTTTGTTACGTGTAGATGAAAAGCTGTATGAACTACTGGAGAAATGGTCAGCCGATGAATTAAGAAGTGTAAATTCACAAATTGAGTATCTGTTGACTGAAGCAGTAAAGAAAGCTGGACGATGGAAAGATAGTCAAAATCAATCAATAGACGAGTAATACCAATTTTGGATTTTGGATTTTGGATTCTGGATTGAAAGCCTAGATTCTTAGCCTATTCCCGAATCTCGCAACAATACTACCTATTCCAATTCAGTATAATCAAATTATTAGAAGCTAGAGGAGAAGAATTTTGCCTTGCCTCTAGCTTTTATAGTTTAATTGATATCACATTAGGATTGTTATACACAAATGTCTCAGTAAATTTATTGGTTTTATTTTTACAATTATTTGGTTTAACAGACTTTTTAGATATCAAGAAAAACCTTAAATTACGCATTCATATTTTAATTATTACGAGATTGCCGATAATTTTAACCTTTCCTGATAAACTTGCGGATTTTGATAATTAACAGACGAATAAGTTGCTAGATACAGCTATATGGGATTGCTGCAAATATTCCCAATTTCAACTTTCCTCGGCTGCAAACCTTTGCTCATCAAGCGAACACACATTAATTAACCGCCTCAGTTGTTTAATTAGGAGATAAACATGAAAAAGCTAGTTACATTGATAATTAGTGGTTGCTTATTGATTGGGACTTTTGGTTGTGAAGAGGGTGCTAAAAATGCTGCGGATACTACTAATACTCCCAGCGCAAATGTTAAAAAAACTACAACAAGCACAACTACAAAATCTACTGATAAATCAACAATTCTGCCCATCAGTGGTGCAGATACTAAAGCTAAAACTACCACCGATAAAACTGCAATTAGCAAAGCTGACACAGAGTTGAAAACCGCGATCGGCAAAAAGCTAGAGACTGGTTTACCAGGTAATAAATTAGTCATCGAAAATAATAATGGTGAAGTTGTCATTAAAGGTACAGCTAGTTCTAAAGCAGAACTGGTAAAGGCTGAAAAATTAGTTAAAGAAGTTACAGGCGTGAAGAGTGTGACAATAGAAGCACAAGTAAAAGCCCCCAAAAAATCTTAAGCGAAACCAATTTGAGATTTGGGATTTTGAATTAAATCTAAAATCCCAAATTTACAATCTAAAATTTGTCAAATCAAAGACCAAAAATCAGTAAGCTGTTACACCTATAAATTGCATAATTTCATTAGTCGATAAAAGCTGTAAACTTTCTCCCTTGCGCCCTGCGAATATTAATATTCAAATCAAAAGCACAACAGCTTAGTGGCGGGTTTTGGCAGATATTCACGCCCTCAAACAGATATTTTAGTTAAACCCACCCGTAAAACAATCAACTTTTTTCTACCCCTAAAGTTTGACCAGGAAATCCTGCGGTATCAAAATACCGTAAACCATCTAAAATTTGATACTTGAGAATTGTTTTTAAGCCATTAGCAGCCGTTTGAGATTCTAAAACTTTGGTACTAAATTTTAAATTTGTCTCGCCACCAATTAAAGCTTCACTTAACACCCGACCTACTAATTTACCTTTGTTAATTAACTTCAGACGTAGCACTTGCGCTAAAGTTGGTGCCACATCAGCATTACTGACGGGAGCTAAATCTTGATATCCTGACTTAAAATCAGGGCCGATCGCCGCCATAATATTGTAAGTATCAGCACGGCTAAAGCTTCCGTGCATTCCCTGACCCTGCTGTAAAGTAGTATCCGCCACTTCCGCACCGCAGGCTGTTGGTTCTGCACAACCAGTATCAAAAGAACGGAAATTTACCACAATTGAAGGTACAGGGGTAAGTGCTGTTCCTTTCAACATCACAGCACTTAAAGGTAAAGTCCCAGAAATTTTACCCAAAGCATCATCAACAAATAAACCACTGACATAATCTTGTTGTAGCAGCACTTCGACAATCTTGTTTGCCAAGGCTTTATTTCCTGTCGGTAAGTAGATTAAATCTGAACCACCATTTGCAGCCACTATGACTTCTGGTTGGTTGGGTTGTTGACCGATAATTGCATTTTGCGGATGTTGTCCCTGGGTGGGGTTAATGGGATGATTTTGATGATCTGGGTCAAATAAAGATAACTTTAAGCCGTGGGCTAAATCTATAGCTAAAAAACCAGGGGGGAGAAACCCAGAGGGGACATCTGGATAAGAGAGACTCGCCGCATAACTGGTTTTACTCTCCTTGCTAATAGTTGAAAAACCGTGGTCAGCCGTGACGAATATATTAGTAGTAGCAGCTAAACCTAAATCCTGGAGTGCAGTCTGAATTTGCGCCAAGTTCTTGTCTACATTTTGCCTGGCGGCTTGTACAGTTGCACCATTAATACCAGGGATCAGTTGATTGAGGCTATCACCTTGATTGTGTTGTGTGCCGTCGGGGTCACGCGACCAGTAGACTAAGACAAAAGGTTTTTGACGTTGTTGAAATAAAGGCAAAATAACTTTAGTGGTCACATCTGCAAAATATTGCTGTTGAATAGTGTTAGCTACCTTTGTCCCTGGGGTTTCTTTATCTCCAGATTTACCATTTTCACCCCGTTTTGGAGTGGCGAGGGGGAGAGAATTTTTTGTTAATAGTGTAGTGATTTCTGGGCTGAGGGGAATTCCTGTTGATGTTCCAGTTGCATCATCAATAATAATTGTGGGTGTGCTGGTGGCTTGGGTGACATCTTGAATTAACACAGGGCCGACTTTTCCCACGGCTGCGGTACTGAAATCTGCGGCTTTCGCCGTCGCCAGTAAAGAGGTTTCATTCAGATAATTAGCCCCAAACTGTTGGTTAACCTCCTTCAGAACAGCGTTATTTTCCAAAAAAGGAACTAGGCTATTTTTGGCACTTTTTACAGGTGCTTTGACTTTAATCACATTACTAAAATCGCCAGTGTCGCCGAGATAGTGACCGGTAGCGATCGCTGAAGCATTAGCTGTGGTAAATGTGGGAAATAATGAGTGTGTGTTAGTAAAATTTACTCCCTGTTGTTGGATTGCAGACAAAGTTGGCATATCTGTACTATTAACAGTCCCAGGACGCAGACCATCAGCAACAAAGATAATTGCATTATGTGGGCTGGCTGGCTGGTTGCGTTTTTCCAGCAAAAATGGTGTACAAGCCGCTATGAGTGCAATCACACACAGGAAAATCAGTAGCCATTGACGATATTGTGTAGAAATTCGCATAACCTCTTGGTATTTTTTACACACCAAGATTTTATTAGTCAATGGTCAATGGTCAATAGTCAATGGTTCTTTTGCTTTGTTTTTTGAGGATTCAGCACTTCTGAGTCAGGAAGCTACTCAACTTTTAACTAACCTTAACAGTATTTCTCGCTCAGAACTCAATACATAAAATTTCCTTAAAAAAGCTGCGGCGGCAAGTCTCGTTGAGATAATACCTGTAGTTGCTTTTAACTTGGTCAATTTCCAGTGGTAGAAAGAAATTTTCGGGTTAAAGGGGAGGAAATCAGGTAGAGAGGTTTTGCCAGCTATTTCTCTGTTCCCTGTTACCCGTTAATAAAATTAACCTGCTTTAAAACCGTAAAACTTGGTAAATCACCTGATTACTTACATAAGTAAATTTACAAATCCTTTGTAATTCCATCTTAAAATCTGTTGAAATAATTTGCTGTGCGGAGTTTTCATGACAAATAGTCTAACTAGTGCCACAACTAATTCCAATCTAGAATCAGCTAGAGAGCAATATAAGTATAACTACAGCTACATTCCGCCGATCGCAATGGTGGATGAACTACCAGATGGGGAAGATTTCTCCCGTCAATGGTTGCTGTTGCTGGCTAAAGAGTTAAAAGTAATTTTTGTGAATATTTTGATTACCAATAGAGGTAATCGAGGTTCGCAAAAGATTCGTGATGATGTCAGAAATTTTATTCTAGAAGTTATTCTCAAAGGTGCTATACCAGCTAACATCAGTGTAATTGCTCGATTTATGCAAATTGTCCCCCAATTGTTAATTCGGGGGTTTTCTACGGATTTTCACGAACTGGACGATCTGTTATTTTCGCTAATTAAAGAAAGTGGGCTTTTAATTCTGAGTGATTCCTTCCAACGAATTACTAAACTCCTCGACAAAGGAAAACCCACAGGCCATGTGAGTAGTTTGGCGGACTATCAAAAGTTGTTTCCCGTAATTCCCCCGCCAAAGATTGCTAAAACTTTCCAAAATGATGCTGAATTTGCCTATATGCGGGTTGCTGGCTACAATCCGGTGATGATTCAGCGAGTTAGTGAGTTAGATGAACGCTTCCCCGTTACCGATGCACAATATCAAGCCGTCATGGGTAGTGATGATTCCCTTGCCCTGGCTGGTCAAGAAGGTAGACTTTATCTAGCTGACTATGGCATTTTCAACGGTGGACTCAATGGTTCATGTCCCAGCTATCAAAAGTATCTCTATGCACCTTTAGCACTGTTTGCAGTTCCTCCAGGCTCAAACCCCAATCGTCTATTACAGCCAGTGGCGATTCAATGCGGTCAAAACCCCAAGGAAAATCCCATCATCACGCCAAAATCTAGTGAATATGCTTGGTTAATTGCTAAAGCCATCGTCCAGATTGCTGATGCTAACTTTCACGAACCAATTACCCACCTTGCCAGAACACATTTATTAGCGGGGATTTTTGCGATCGCTACCCATCGTCAACTCCCCAATTCTCATCCCCTCTACGTGCTTCTCACGCCCCATTTTGAAGGCACTTTAGCCATTAATGATGCCGCCCAACGCGCCCTAATTGCACCTTTGGGTGGGGTAGATATTTTGCTTTCATCTACTATTGATAACTCTCGTGTCTTAACTGTGCTAGGTCTGCAAAGCTATGGCTTTAATCATGCCATGTTGCCGAAACAATTCCAGCAACGGGGTGTAGATGATGCCAATCTTTTACCTGTATATCCTTATCGGGATGATGGTTTATTACTGTGGGATGCAATTCATCAATGGGTTGCCGATTACATTCAAATTTACTACCACACAGACCAAGAAATTCAAGCCGACGCATATATTCAAGCTTGGGCAAAAGAGGTACAGGCTTATGATGGTGGTCGCCTCACAGAGTTTGGTGAAGATGGCAAAATTCAGACCAGGGAATATTTAATTGATGCCGTCACCTTAATTATTTTTACCGCCAGCGTCCAACACGCCGCCGTCAACTTTCCCCAAAAAGATGTCATGGGTTATACTCCAGCCGTACCCTTAGCAGGTTATTTACCCGCCTCCATTCTTCAAGGGGAAGTTACAGAAAAAGACTATCTCAACTTTTTACCACCATTAGACCAAGCCCAACAGCAATATAATCTACTCGCCTTACTAGGTTCTGTTTATTACAACAGACTAGGGGAATACCCGCCCCAACATTTTGCTGATCCTAAAGTCGAACCCTTATTGCGATCGTTCCAAAAGAACTTACAAGAGATCGAAACCATCATCCAAAAGCGTAACAGCGATCGCCCACCCTACGAATATCTCCTACCCTCAAAAATTCCTCAAAGCATCAATATCTAAATTTGGGCATGGGGCATACAAGAGGAATTGGTGCAGGGTGCGGGGGGCAAGGGGGAGAAAAATCTCCCATTTCTCCCTCCCTGCCCCCTCCTGCCCACCCAGTCCCCAGTCCCCAGTCCCCAATCCCCAATCCCTAAAAATTATGCAACTCCAAGAAAAAGTCCTCAAAGCCCACGATCGCCAAGTCCGACTTGCATCTATTCTGGCTAAAGTCGGTAATACTAGCCCCATCGGTAGATTTTTACGGTTAATTGTCTATTACCTAGAAGCCGCAGTTATGCTAAGAAACTGGCGGAATTTTCTCTATATCCGCAAAGACAATATCGGAGAGAAATTTTTTGCCGTAGATCAAGCTGTTATTCATACTTCTTTCTCGGAAGTCAAAAAGTTGATGCAGACTCAACCGCAACTTAGGGGTAATGATTTAGGCATCATTAGAATCCTTGCGCCTAGCTATCTGCTCAATAATCCCCTGAGTTTAGGGATGAATGGTCAAGAACATCAAGGGGCGCGGGCGTTATTCTCCGAAGCCTTGCCTGATCCTTTAGAAGTATCAGAGTTATTGGGAGAACTAGTCAATCAAAATTTGGCAGATGCAGCCAAAAAAGGTGAACTACATATTGGTAATGATTTGCCAGAAATGCTGATCAGGATTCTGCACCGACTGGTGTTTGAGATCACATTAACGGAAGAAGAGGTTAAAGCTTCCAAAGGTTTTGTTAATGATATAGCGATCGCATCTTTGCCCAATTTCGTCGTCAAGTATTTACTCGCATTTAGAACCGCCCCAACTATTAAACATCGTCAGCATTTAATTGAGCGATATAAACAATCTCCTAGATGGGCAGCTTTGTTAGAGACAGGTTCTAAATATCAATTAAATGAACACCAAATTGGTAACACCTTATTTGACATGATTCATATTGCCGGTACAGCCGGGACAAGTGCGTTATTAGGTTCAGTAATTGGTGTGCTTACCCTCAAAGAAGATATTAGAAATCATGTTATCTCTGAGGTCAATACTATCTGGAATAATCAAGAAACATTCAACAAATATTCCCTAGAAAATGCCACACTCACCGAAAAAGTAATTTTAGAAACAGCCCGTCTGTATCCCCCCGTGCGATTTGTCAGTCAACTCGCCACTCAAGCTGGAGAAATTACCGTTAAGGAAACAAAATGCCCATTTCAAAAAGGAACACGGTTAATTGGTTCTGTCTTCACAGCTAACCGCGATACCAATAGATACGAAAATCCTGATAGTTTTGATATCACGCGAGATTTTTCTGATAATTTATCGTGGAATAGCCACGGACATGAGCGAATTTGTCCCGGCAGATCCTTATCAATTGGCATCATTAAAACATTCTGTCTACATCTTTTACAAAAATATCAATGGCAATCATCAACAGAAGCTAAATGGGATTTTGATAACGTTACAGCCGTTACTCCTAATGATTTAGTTCTGCAAGAATTCACTCAAAAACCCTAGTTAATCAACAATCAACAATCAACAATCAACAAAATTACTCATAATGACTAATTCAGTTGAAAAAAGAAAATTCGATGATATTGCTAGCTGGATGATTCCCACCCAAGCAACAAAATTACCCAGTGTATTAAGGGGCGTATTTTTCATGGATGGGAATCCTGCACCAGATGATTGCATTAATATGTATAACTTAGAATGGGATGAGGAAAAATACTCTTTGCTACTGTCTGTTTACGCACCTTTGCAATGGACTTTTGACGACTCAATTTGGGGATGGATATTATTGTGGTTAGTGCAACTAACTAAATTAACTTACAAACTTCAGTTTACAGACGCAACTCTACAAAAGGCGCAAGCCATACCCTTTGTTTTCGGAATAAAAATTCCCATATGGTTGATTAACGCCACTATGGAGCAAGACGAAAACTCTCAAAATGGTGATATTTGGCAACGTAAAAATATTTGGTTGAGCATTATTCCTAATTTCGCCAATTACACACTACGGAGAATTGTAGATGAACAAGGAAATTACACTCCGGCTTTTCAAGATATGCTCACCAAAGTAAAGAAAGAATGTTTGGTAATTGTTAAGGATTAAAATCTAAAGATTCAAGTTTAATATACCAAGCAAATATACCCAATCACCTCTTATACCATTTCACGAAAAACCTGATACAGATGTAAACCCTGAAAGTTTTGCTGCATCTAAGTTTTTTAATTGCGAATTGCAAATTGCGAATTGTGAATTGGTATTAGTGTTCTTCTGCGTGAACCTCAGCGATACTTTGCGTTTAAAAATTTGAGCTTGAGTTCAAGGCAATATCACAAGTCTGTCATGTTCCCTTTTTTGACGAGGTAAAGTGAACCCGGTAGCCACAACCCGACAATTAACGCCAAGCGGGAAAACATGGCTACCCAGTTGAGATGACGATCGCGGAAAATATCGTATATAGAAAAAAGGCAAGCAACCACACCAAATAAGCCAATCACCCGTAATGTAAATTTATGGCTTTGGGGAAACCAACAAGCGATCGCAAATAAGCCGCATAATCCTACTAAGGCTGCTGTACCTATGATAAATTCCAGTTGTTTATCTGGGGATCGAGTCGCAAATACACCAGGAGATTGCATCAACAAGGAAATCCCAGCCAATAATGATAGGACTCCCAGCACTTTCCAGAAAGTTCTACTCATAATAATTGTTCATTTCGCAACGCTATACTCAGATGGGTTTATGTAAAACCGCCCAGGCTGTTTTGGCAAGTATAGCCGCTATTTATTGAGAATTTATTGTTAGGAATACTTGTACATACTTCTAAGTGCTTCTTAGATAATCCCCCGACTTTTTGTTTAAACGAGCATAGCGAAATTTAAACAAAAAGTTGGGGGAGTTTCAATTTTCTCTTCTCGGTTAAGGGACTTCCAGAAAATAAATTATCCACTTTCCGAGAGAAGACATTGCTATTTTTCCCCCTGCTCCCTGCCCCCTGCCCCTCTGCCTACACAGTGATAGTATATTTTTTAAGTTGGAAGTCCCTAATTACCCAGCCTAATTAACTAGATCAAAATATACAGCAATTCCCATCCACCCACAATACACAATGGGGACACAAGATTTTGTGTCCCCATACAGTCGCCTAATTGAGCAGCAACACGAAAAATAGGTTGTTTCATCGTCTACCTTCAAGACAAAATTGAGAGCAACGGAGTTTTGAGGTAGATAAACGAGTATCAAAGACTCGTCAACGCAGTTCAGAACTAGATTAATCTAACTCCTTTGCCAAATTTTGATGGTTTTATCCAAACTACCGCTTACCAACATATCGCCGGAACTGGTAAAAGTCAGGGATGTGACAATATCGGTGTGGCCTGTAAAGGTAGCTAATAACTCACCAGAGTCAAAATGCCATAATTTGATAGTTTGATCTGCGCTGCTACTAGCAATAATTTGTTCATCAGGACTAAGAGCGATCGCATACACTTTATCTGTATGTCCCTTGAGGGTGCGAATTAATTTCCCACTCTCCAAATGCCAAATTTTAATCGTCTGATCCCAACTACCACTCACCAGCCATTGAGCATCTTTACTAATTGCTAAAGCCCGGACAATGTGAGCATGACCCATGAGAGTATGTAAAGGCTCTTTGTCTTTGACATTTTTACTATTCCAAGGTTCCGAGGTATGCCAAACTTTGATTTTACGATAGCTACCGGTAACTAAGGTTTTTCCATCCCGACTTAAAGCTAACGAATGGGCAGCTGTATCATCTAAAGATAAAATAGCTTTCACCTGACGACTCATCAAATCCCAAAACAAGATTTTTCTGTCATCGCCACCAGTTGCTAACATTCGTCCATCGGGCGTGAAGGCGACGCACCGCACTACACCGTGATGTTTGTGCAGAATATCAATTAAATCTAGTGCGCCGGTATGCCACATTTTAATTGTGGAATCTGCACCACCACTAATTAACATTTGTCCGTCGGCACTAAAAGCTAGGGAACTCACCTCATCAATGAGTCCAGACATCACCCAAGGATATTCTGACAAAGTATCAATTAAATCGCCTTTACTTAAATCCCATAACTTAGTTTCGCCACGGCTACCACTCGCTAACATTGGTACAACCACACCGTTTTCATGTTTAGAATTAAAAGCTAAACAATTAATCCCTTTAGTATGTCCTCTTAATGTTTGCCAGCATTCCCAATCACCAACAATTTCCTTTTTTGGATGGTCTGAAGATACAGTCTGAATTGTTTCAGGGATAGTTCTCTCAATCACTATAGGTAAGGTATCTTGCTGCACATCTTTTTTACAAGAAAGTGATTCTAAATACCAGCTTAAACCCCCTGCATATAACAAATTGCTGGGAGTAACATACAATTTTGGTTCTGTTAATCCGACTTGATGACTAGGTAAAAAACCTGCAATTACAGCTTGTTTTTCATAACCTAATTTTCCAGTGGATGGATAAAACAAACACAGGAAAATTAATACTTGATGATTGATTAAATCATCTTGGGTAACTGTCCAGCGAATTCTATCTTTTTTAATGCCATTAAAACTTTCACCATCAGCAACATAAACCTGCACGCTGACTTTTGGGTTATCTGTCAACAAGTAAGTAAACTTACTTTCACCGCGCAAGTTGCCTTCATCATCTAGTAGCATATTCTGCACAGTGTCTTGGGGAATTTTCTTCAGTAACTTTCCTAGACGTGTGCTGATAATGCGCTCAACAATTTGCTCCCGCAAGATATAATCTTGGGCTTGTTGCTGGAAATATGTGGGAAAAGGGATCGTCCAGTCTGGAGGTTCGGGATACTCAGGCGGTATGGGAGGCGGATTTTTTGCTAGGACTTCGGCTTGCTGGCGAGAAAATTCGATAATTTTCGCCAAAGCCTCCCCACAAAATGCCATCACTTCGCTGTGACAACCTTTCACCTGACTTTCTAATAAAGATAAATCGTAGGTTTTGGGTTTTTTCACACGTTGAAGGAAGTCAGCCTGTTGAGCTTTGAGTAAGCTAATCCAATCCATCTGCATTCCTGCGGCACAATGTTGCATACTTAGGGTAAGCTATACCAATGCAATGACTCAAGTTTATAACTTCTAGTTAATTAAAAATTCCGTAATCCTCGCAGTCT
This sequence comes from Nostoc sp. CENA543, assembly GCF_002896875.1. Lineage (GTDB taxonomy): Bacteria > Cyanobacteriota > Cyanobacteriia > Cyanobacteriales > Nostocaceae > Trichormus. The sequence continues at coordinate 5,572,043 of NZ_CP023278.1, read as the reverse complement.
AATAGAACACAATCAAAGGTATAGTTCGCAGAGAGTATCCAATACAACAGGATGGAAACCCTTGATTGAGAATGGGACTGAAGTATTGAGAATTTAAATGATGTCCGACAATTCTAACTAATCTTAACAATGAGATACTGTTGCCCTAGAAACAGTTAAATTTCTCAAGGAGAGTATTATGGGAGAGGGTTAGACAGTCCCGACTCCCAAAGATCAGTTGTTAAGCATTTAATTTACACATTGAGGCCGCAGAGGGGCAGGGGGCAGGGGGCAAGGGAGAGGGTTTACAACTTTTGCCAACATGAATAATGATGTAATTTAAATGACGATTAGCTGAATTTAAAAGTAACTTTGTGTTACAGAAACTAATAGCGACCGGGACTATTTTGTGTTTCAGTATACATATTAGTAAATCTTAAGTTTTAGTTTCTGGGGTAGAAGACTGAATCGGCACACGATAAATATTGTTCGCTTCTAATTTTTGAATTTTTGTGTGCAGATCCAACTCATCACTACTAACGATAGTTTCTAAATTGGCAATTCTTTGTTCTAATATCTCTATGCGTTGAGCAGGAAAAGATTGAGATGGTGATTTTTTATCATCACTGTGCCAAACAGTTGCCGTACTAAAAGCTGCACCTGCGATCGCAGCTAAAGGTAAAATAGGGCCACTGCGAGTCACCGCCGAAAGTGGAATACAAATTGCGATAATTCCAACCGTCATTCCCCAAATTTTAGAAGTAGCGGCAACCCTGACATCTTCCTGTGATTGTTGCGTCATAAATTTTGCCCAGAGGATTTACTTGTACCAATTTTAGATTTGAGATTTGAAATTTTGGATGAAAAGCCTGGATTCGTAGCTGATTCCAGAATCTCGAAACCATACTACCTATCCCAATTTGGTATTAACTAGATTCGCACGATCGCTGATCAAAATACCTCCCGCATTTGGGTTAAGTATAAATACTCCCCAACCTCTGATACAATCCTGGGGGCGTGATTAATTGTCATTTTCAATCAGTGACGCTGTTCAAGACTAAGCTAATCAGCATTTAAGTTGCATAAAGCCAGGGCTAAAATCCTTACTACGAGCAAACCTGCCTGGAAAAATGAATGACGAATAGCTTATTAGCTAACCAACCCAAACTTGTCAGGCAGAAACTACCCACCTCTACTAACTAATGACTAATGACTAATGACTATTGACTTTTTGAATTTTGAATTTTGAATTGATATGGCAAGTACATCTCACATTTTCCTAGTAGGCGCGAGTCGCGGTGTTGGTAGAGAAATTGCCAATTACCTGCGTCAACAAGATATTGCTGTCACAGCACTATTGAGAAATGAAACATCCCGTACCGAGTTAGAAGCTATAGGCGTGGAAGTAGTTTTAGGGGATGCCTTAAATTTAGATGATGTAGAAAAGGCAATGATTACGGATAAAGCCGTAAACGCTGTTATCAGTACATTAGGCGGGTTGCCCTCAGACACCGAAAAACCCGATTATATAGGTAACAAAAATCTGATTGACATCGCAGTAAAAGCGAATGTCCAAAAATTTATTTTAGTAACTTCTATCGGTACGGGTAACAGTGTCGGTGCTGTGCCTCCCCAAGCTTTAAACGCATTACAATCCGTTTTAATAGAAAAAGACAAAGCCGAACAGCATTTAATTGCTAGCGGACTCACTTATACTATTGTTCGTCCTGGTGGGTTGAAATCAGAACCGCCAACAGGTAATGCGGTGTTAACCGAAGATATCCGTATTGTAGGAAGTATTCACCGTGCTGATGTAGCAGAATTGGTTTGTCGTTGTTTAACTTCTGAGAATGCGAATAATAAAGTTTTATCAGCGATAGATAAAAATATGTTGTTCACACAAACAGAATTTGTTGAATTTAGCTTAGGTTAATTGGGAATTGGGAATGGGGCATTGGGAATGGGGCATTGGGAATAGGGCATCGGGAATGGGGCATCGGGAATAATAAGTAAAAAACAAAATTACCTTTTACCTTTTGCCTTTTACCTTTTACCTTTTGCCTTTACTACTCTCCTGATATTTGTAGAAAGATAGTTCTTTTTCTTGCCCCATCTAATTCAAAGAATAGGACTGATTGCCAAGTTCCTAAAGCTAAATTACCATCAGCAATAGGGATAATTTCACTATTATTTAGCATCATTGCCATGAGGTGAGAATGAGCATTTATCGGCTCATCTTCTGGCACAATTCTTAAATGTAGGTCGTTGTGGAGGTAACGGTCTGATGCTGGTGCAAGTTTATTTAAAAATACTTTGATATCTTCTAGTAGTCTTTCTTCATCTTCATTAATAGCTAAAGCAGTGGTTGTATGTCGAGAAAATACTAATACTTGACCGTTTTTAATGCCAGTTTCTGCAATAAAATCCTTAACTTGGGGAGTGATATTATAAATATTGATTCCTGATGTGGTTTCGACTTCAATGATTTTATTAAAAATAGGCATAATAAGCAACTTACTACTTGACATTGTAATTTGTATTTTCTCACTTTTTAGTCGCCAATTATTGTTTTTAGCCCTTTAACTAATCTTGCCATTCCTACTTGCACAGTATCTTTTTGTAATGCGCCATAGGCGACTCGCAGATAACAGCCATTTTCCATGCTAAATGTTGTCCCTGGAATGACTGCAATTTGATGTTCTTTAATAAGTCGTTTAACTAATTCAAAAGCATCTATTTGTGTATGAACTTTGAGGAAGAAATAAAATGCCCCGTTAGCGGGAGTGATGGTACATAAGCCTTGTAGCTGTTGTAGATATTCTAAAACTATCTGCCGGACTTGGGCGATCGCACCAATATTTTCCTGTAAATACTCGTCTTTTGCTTGCAATGCTCCCAAGGCTGCATATTGAGACACCACTGGTGGACAAATCAAAATCGTATCTTGGACTTTCTTTATCGCTACAAGCAGATGTTTGGGTATTACCATATAGCCAATTCGCCAACTGGCAAACCCATAAGCTTTGGAAAGACTAAATAAGGAAATTGTATATTCACTACTACCAACAAATGATGCGGGGGAAACGTGTTTTACACCGTCGTAAGTAAAATATTCATAGGCTTCATCGCTAATATGATAAATTTGGTGACTGCGGCAAATTTCATTGACTTGACGCAGTAAATTTTCTGAGTAGACTACCCCTGTAGGGTTATTAGGGGAAATAGTCACAACTGCCTTAGTTTTGGGTGTAATGGCTTGTGCGATCGCTGCTGGTTGCAGTTGATAATTTTCATCAGTTTCTACCAACACCACACGACAACCAGCCATAGTAATTGCCATTTCGTGGTTGAAGTAATAAGGCGTATTTAAAATAATTTCATCCCCAGGGGAAGTAATAGCCAGAATCGCATTCATAAATGCCATATTGCTTCCCGCCGTCACCACAATGCAATTATCTGTGTTGAGCTCAATGTGATTAAATTCAACTAATTTTTTCGTCAATGCAGCCAATAAAGGCGGAATCCCCTCAACAGCTTTATATAAATTATTTGTGGGTTCGCTGAGAAATTGGGGTAAAAGTTCTATAGCTTCTGGTGGAGGATTGTAAGAAACCACACCTTGTCCCAAAGAGATTGTCCCTGGAGAACTTTGAATTAACTCCCCAACGACGGGAATAATTGGCGACTGCACCGCCTGCATTCGCGAGATGAATTGATTCATGAGGGTGAAGATAGGGTGTAAGAGGGTAGGGGTGTAGGGGTATGGGGGTGTAGGGGTGTAAGGGTTTGGGTAAGGATGTTATCAGAAGTTTTTTCCCAATCCCCAATCCCCAGTCCCCAGTCCCCAATCCCTAATCCCCGTATTTCTTAGGAATCTTTGCAGTTATCGCCAGCTCACACAAATATTTTTAAAGAATTTTGATAAATTGTCTCTCTATTTGGTATTTCTGAAACAGTCATGACATTTTTGGAGTATCCCACAATGGCTAAAATCAAAAACCCCGCCGTTGCTCAAACTGGTGCTAAACCACCCTATACTTTCCGTACAGGTTGGGCATTATTGTTACTAGCTGTTAACTTGTTGGTAGCGGCTTACTACTTCCACATCATCGAGTAGTGGGGTTGGGCATGGGGCTTAGACAATAGGGTATGAAGAAGAATAACCAATGCCCTGTTTGCCCTGTTTGCCCAATGGTGTTGCTCACATCGTTCCTTTAAATAAACCTTTGGGACGAATGAGCAGCACCACAATCATGATAAAAAGCGCAATACCTTGCTTATACTGTGAACCCAACCAAGGGGTACTAGCCTCCTGTACGATGCCAATAATAAAAGCTGCGGCGATCGCACCATAGGGATTCCCAATCCCTCCTAAAATTACCGAGGCGAATAAAGGCAGAATTAAAAACCATCCCATATTCGGGCGTACGGCTGTCAGTAAGCCATACATACTACCACCCAAGGATGTTAGTGTACCTGCAATTACCCAAGTCCATAACACAACGCGATCAACATCAATTCCTGACACCTTAGCTAAATCTAAATCATCCGCCACAGCCCGCATCGCCTTGCCGATTTTGGTATTTTGCAGCAGATAATGTAAGGCTAAAATTACCACCACTGCCAAAGCCAAAACCAAAATTTGATTTTGTGTAACTTTCAAGCCCAAAATATCTAACGCTGGAGCAATAGGTAAATCGTAATTTTGATTTTTGCCACCCCAAATTAAAATTACGCCATTACGCAAAAATAAAGCCAGTCCAATGGAGATAATGATGAGTGTGGTGGAATTAGCACGAATAGAGCGCATTTTTGACCACAATAATTTTTCTGATAACAGCATTGCCAAGACTGTACCTACAGTTGCTAACACCATAGACAGCCAAATATTTATGCCCAAAGTATTGGCGAATAATGTCAAATAAGCACCCAAAGTTAAAAAGTCACCATGAGCAAAATTTGACAACCGTAATATCCCGTAAGTGAGCGTTAATCCAACCGAACCTAAAGCAATAATGCTTCCTACAGCAATGCCGTTGACAATAAGTTGAATAATTTGTGTATCCATCAGTTTTTATCTAAAAAAGTCAGTTAAGATTCATGTGTAATGGTTAATTTGAAAATAATGTTTTTAGCTATACGGTGATTATCGACACTAATCAGTTATGATTTATCGACATTAAAGAATTGTGAGCTAATATACATAGCATCCTATTCGCAATTTTTGCGTAACTAAACTTGTCCCACGGTCTGGCTGACCATGCAGCAGTATTCAAGCTTACCAGAACACAACTCACAGGTAGATGCCACAATCCCACAACTTCGGGCTGAGTTATGGCTGGAAAGCCGCTTGAACCAGCTACAAATTCGCCTGAATGATTGCTTGCTAGCGGTAGTTAAGGGTGTCTCCACCAGCAACAATCCCGCAGCAGAAATTTGGCAAATTATGGTGGATGAAATTGGCGCGGCTTTAAACAATGGCGGCGTAACTGTTGCTGTGTGCCAACCGCAAGATACAGTTGGTAAAGTTTACTATATTTTTTGTCCCCCATCTGTTAAATCTCGTCCGTCGGTGGCGAAGTTAACACTGAAAAATGGGAAACAACTGAACCTAGAATTGAAAGCAGCAATTCAACTCGGCGATTTACAAGATTTAACAACTCAACAACTCCCCCAAGCTTGGAAATTGTCTGACGAATCAGTCGGGTTGATCGGATGGTTAGTTATAGGTACAAGCAAACCCAACGCCCAAGCGAAAGTTCTCACCGATGCGCCCACCTTACGGTTTATCGAAAAAGCCGTTCATCAGTGTGTACAAGCATGGGTTCACTGTCAACATCTACAAACTTTACAAGAGCGATCGCAGCATTTCCACGACTTAAATCAAGAATTACAACGGACAAATCAACTCAAAAATCAGTTTTTAGCTAACACTAGCCACGAAATTCGCACCCCATTAAGTTCGATTATCGGCTTTACCCACTTACTTTTAGCCCAAGGCTACGATCCCACCAGAGAACGCCACCGTGAATATCTAAACATCATTCAATCTAGTGGGAAGCATCTTTTAGCCTTAATCAACGATATTTTGGATTTGTCCAAAATCGAAGCTAATCAGCTAGAAGTGCAGTGGGAAAAAGTCGATGTGCCAGAATTATGTCGGAATCTACTCACACTAGTGAAAGAAAAAGCTGGTAACAAGGGTTTGAAATTAACTTTGGAAATCGATCCTCACGTCACAACCCTAGTTGCTGATCCTTTACGACTCAAACAGATGCTTTTGAATCTGCTATTTAATGCTGTGAAATTTACCAGCAAAGGCACTGTAGGTTTAAAAGTGATACAGCAAAATTCATTTGTGCATTTCACAGTTTGGGATACAGGCACAGGGATATCCCAAGAACATATATCTCTACTTTTTCAACCCTACTTTCAAATTCCTAATTCTTCACCAGGGCAATATGAAGGTACTGGTTTAGGTTTAGCGGTAACTCAAAAACTAGCAGCAATTCATCAAGGTTATATTGAAGTAGAGTCAGAAATTAATAGCGGTTCTCGTTTCACAATTACTTTACCACTGAAGCCACAAGGATCAGTTCTCCCTCCAGAAATCCAACAGGAAGAATTCCCAGCATCTTTACAGCCCTTACCCATCATCCCCAGCCGTTGTAGAGACATTTTACTAGTGGAAAATGATTTACCTAACGGTGAAATGATACAAATTCACCTGACGAAATTAGACTATCAGGTAACTTGGGTAAAAAACGAACAAGAAATGTGGGATGCACTCAACCACAAGCAGCCAGCTGTTATCTTAATGGATATACGCCTACCCGATAGCAACGGACTGGAGTTAATCCAACAGTTACGGGCTAACCGAGAATATCAGCAAATCCCCATTATAGCCCAAACAGCCATGTCCATGAAAGGCGATCGCGAAATCTGTCTTTCAGCCGGATTCAACGAATATATCTCCAAACCCATTGACTTATCACTCTTAGCTGATTTAGTAGCAAAATACATTCAGGTAGATTAGGGCATTGGGCATTGGGCATTGGGCATTGGGCATGGGGCGTTGGGCATTGGGCATTGGGCATTGGGCATTGGGCATGGGGCATTGGGCATGGGGCATGGGGCATTGGGCAGAGGAAGAAAAACTAATGAGTGCTGAGTGTTGAGTGTTGAGTGTTGACTAATGACTAATGACTAATGACTAATGACTAATGACTAATGACTATTGACTATTGACTATGCCGACAGAAAAACTAGAGAAACTAAAACTTTTATTTACAGAGATGGGGCAGGCTTTAATTGCCTATTCTGGTGGTGTTGATAGCACTTTGGTAGCTAAAATTGCCTATGATGTCTTGGGCGATCGCGCTTTGGCTGTGACGGCTGTTTCACCTTCGCTGTTACCAGAAGAATTGGAAGACGCGAAAATTCAAGCCGCAACAATTGGGATTCGGCATCAGATTATTCAAACCAATGAAATGGAAAATCCCAATTACACCGCTAACCCTGTAAATCGTTGTTATTTTTGCAAAAGTGAACTGCACGATCACCTCAAACCCCTAGCTTTAGAGTTGGGTTATCCCTATGTGGTAGACGGGGTAAATGCTGATGATTTACATGATTACCGCCCAGGAATTCAAGCCGCCAAAGAAAGAGGCGCGCGATCGCCTCTAGCAGAAGTTGGTGTCACCAAATTAGAAGTCCGACAACTTTCCCAACAGCTAGGTTTACCCTGGTGGGATAAACCAGCCCAACCTTGTCTGAGTTCCCGTTTTCCCTATGGTGAGGAAATTACCGTAGCTAAATTACAACGCGTCGGTAGAGCCGAAATTTACCTACGCAAACTAGGCTGGCAAAATTTGCGTGTCCGTTCCGAAGGCGACACAGCACGCATCGAACTACCACCAGAAAAAATCAAAGATTTCGTCCTGATAACAGACTTACAATCTATAGTCACCGCCTTCCAAGAATTCGGCTTTATCTACGTCACCCTAGACTTAGAAGGCTACCGGAGTGGCAAATTAAACCAAGTCCTTAATCGAGTGGGGAGTTAGTGCTGAGTGCTGAGTAATGAGTAATGAGTAATGAGTAATGAGTAATAAGTGCTGTTAGCTGTAGTGCAGTGTTTAGCCGATGCTAACTAATGACTAATGACTAATGACTAATGACTAATGACTAATGACTAATGACTAATGACTAATGACTAATGACTAATGACTAATGACTAATGACTAATGACTAATGACTAATGACTATTGACTATTGCCTAAATAGTCTCCGCCTCCACAGAAACTAAAATACAGCCGTTAATCTTCCAAGATTCATCCTGTTGCTTTTCCATGAAATATAAGGCTCTTAAGGGCTTACCATCTGGTGCTAGTAATAAAACCGGCTGAGTGATGTTGTCTTGAATGGTGGTGATTTTCTCAAAAAATACTGAACGGGGGCGGTAGACGGCTGGGTAACTTATGCTTACCATCCGCATAAAGTTATCTGCATTTTGGAACTGCTCTCTAATTCCAGGGCTAGCAAGGGCGAAAGCAGTTTGAGCATCATCTTTTTGAAATGCTGCTAGTTGTCTTTCTATAACGGAGCGTATAGCAATAAAATCGTTATCGGTAGCTTCCATAAATCTGCTATTAAATCGCCTAAAATGCTCAGTTTCTTGTTTGAGAAAGTTTGAATTCTACTTGTTGGAGGGCAAATCGCCACACATCATAACCGTCAGGAGACAAATGTATGCCATCTGTAGTTAAATCTAAGCGCAAGTTGCCGTCTGCATCGGTAAACCAGTTATGAATGTTTAAGTAGTTCACTCCTTCTTGTTTAGCAATTTGAGCAATTTTGACGTTAAGCTGACGAATACGACTATTAGAGATTGTGGATACATTAGTCGGTAGAATAGATTGCACAAATATCTGCGCCTTGGGGTGATTTTGCCTTAAGCTACGCATCATCCGGCGGTGATTTTGCAATATGGTTTCATCGCTGACACCTTTTCTGAGGTCGTTAATCCCAGCCATGATATAAATTGCTTCTGGGCGAGTTTGAGAAAATGCGCCTAATCGTTTCACTATGCCGCCAGAAGTATCGCCAGATATACCCTGATTTAGCCATAATTTACCTGTGGGCAGTTTCTTCCTGGGAAACCACAGACTCAAGGAATCACCCACTAAGATACTGAGACGATTTTTACCTTGACCTTGGGCGATCGCTTTCGCCTCTAAAGCTAGTAAACTTTTCCAATCTTCATAAGTTAATTGCTGTTTTCCTTTTGATTCTGCAAATTCTGGCTCAATGTCGGCACGGGTGTAAATTTGACCAGTTTTCAGTGCCGCCAGCCTTTGATAGTAAAGTTGATTGCCAGAAGTTAACAGTAAATTTACTGTTTGATGACTGGGGTTAAATAATAAGTCTATTGATATTGATAAATCTTGTTCAGTTAAAAGTTTCTTCTCACTAGCCCTTGGCTCAGAAGCTTCGGAAGCCAGTAAAATTTGACTGCTTAATTCCGGTAAGGAAAAATTCAGCAGTTGAGACAACAATTTTTGATTTGTTTGTAGTTTTAAATTTGCTTGTGTTTGTAATAATTTGCGGCTAAATTCTGGAGGTGATACATTCGGTTTGAGGTGATGCTTGGCATCTGTGATTGTCTGTGAGTCTTGTTTTGTCACCCACTGGGAATTATGTTTATCCGGCGATTTAATTGACAATTGTGGAAAAGCTGATGCCGGTATTGCCAATCCTGTTAACAAACCTACTGCCAACAGATAAGAATCCCTCATCGCTGTTTCTCTCCTCTTATTAGTGCTTTTCCTTTTGACAGTCTTAGTTGTCCGTATTCAGGAAATTTTACGGTGGTTAAAATATCATTCTTATGTATAATGTATATTTCTGTAAACCAGGTTAACGATATTATCTCTGACAATTTACAAATTCTTTAAAGCGTATATTTTCTAGTATATAGACGAGATACCCTGAAAACCTCATATCCAGTTGATGAAGTAGCATATTTGTGGATATCAATACTCCTAGATAATATTTCTTATTTTTGTTATTAAATTTACAGTATAAACTATTACAATATACGTGAATTCCTGCATTGAAACATTTATTTATCTGTTCTGACATATTTAAATTCAATTCAATTGATGAATAAGCTGGTAATAAGTGCTAAGATTTAGGCGAAGTAATCGTTTTTCCCTGTAATTTTGTGGCTAGAGCTAGTACAGCAATTGGTGTCAGTCCAATTATTAAAGAAATAGTGCAGAAACAAGCACATTCCACCCGTTTAACTCTCAAAGAGGTCATCCTCATGGGAATGTTAGCGATAGATAAGCTTGATGATCAAAGTCGTCAAGAATTAGCAGATAAAGTCCATCAAATGCAAGTAAATGGTGAAATCTAATATCTGCTGACTAAAGTTAATAGTCCCTATTACACAGCCCATATAGCAGCAAAAATTTATCATCGAGAAAACAGCAGTTAAATCGAGCATGATTTGGTATACGATTTTCACACCTTGAATCAAGCAAGAGTTTCCTAAATTCTTGTCTACTAACTTGTGTCTCCTTTGGCTCCTGCGAATTTTAGATTTTAAATTTCAGATGATGGAATTGAATCCCCAGTAAGGACGTGTTTGAGAAAATATCTATTTTTCTAACGTGAATGTCTCTCATCACCCGCCCCTACAAATCTAAAATCTAGAATCGGTTAACTGCTGAATTATAAATTCTTGCTGTTATTTAAAATAATTGCCATTAACTAACCGACTATTAACTAATCACCAAATCGATAACGACTTCCTACAACATAATCCTGATTTATCTCGCATGAAATCCATCGACGCTGTAAAGTTTCAGCAACAAACCCAGTAGTATTAGAACCCGCAAACGGATCTAACACTAAATCACCCTCATCAGTTAAAAACTTGATGAAGAATTCCGCAAACCCTTGGGGAAATCTGGCTGGGTGGGGTTTGACTCCGGCTGCTTTACAACGTCGTAAATAAACACTATTAGATTCAGTGTTAGCAATTTCTAATAAATTTGGCGGAATCGCGCCTTGGTTATCTTTCTGGAACTTTTCAGAAATCTCATGTCCACTAGGACGAATTTTCGCTTTATAGCCGTTTTTGAGTAACCGCTTCATACTGTGGCTATAGGGTTTCAATACTTTTCTGTTATCGGCTTTGGGGTGGGGTGTTTTAGATAACCACCAAACAACGTTTACCGCATCTTTGACACGTATCCTTCTAATTGTCACCCATTCGGCTGGTGTGGGTAATCGTGCTGGGTTGTAATGATAGAATTCCTGGGCGAGAAAAAAACCGACTTCCTGACATAATCTAACTAAAAGTTCATATTGGTAAATACTGCGTACAGGATTACCAGGAAGATACGCACCGCCTAAATCCAGAACAAAAGAACCATTTTCAGCTAAAACACGTTTAAATTGATGCGCGAAAGGTAAAAACCATTCAATATATTTATCTGCACTGGTATTACCGTATTCTTTCTGGCGTGTTAAAGCAAATGGTGGTGAAGTGAGAATTAAGTTAATGCTGCTGTCTGGGATAGTGGTAATCATTTCCAGACTATCCCCTAAATAGGCTTGTCCGTGTTGTTGTTTGTAATAGGGCGAAAAGTCGATAATTGTTCTGGTTGTTGTTTGTTGTGAATTTAAATGATGTGTTGAGAGTCTTTATAGATTACCACTTTTTGTAGGGTAAGAATTTACCAGACATAGTAATTTTAACGCGATCGCCTTTCGGATCTGCTTCTTTCTCCACATCCATAGTAAAGTCTATAGCACTCATAATCCCATCACCAAACTTTTCCTGAATTACGTCCTTGAGTGGAAAGCCATAGACCTGCATAATCTCATAAAAGCGATAAATCAAAGGATCAGTCGGAACAACAGGCCCCAATCCCTTGACTGGGTATGCAGTTAACTCTGGCAGGTAGACATAACCTAAGCCGAGTGCATCTAAAATTAACTTAGCCTCTTCCTCAGACACACTAGCTTGACGGTAAAATACAGCCGCAATCCAGACTTCATCACGACCTAGAATTTTTTCTAAATCTGCAAAGCTGATTCCTTTTTCTTTCTTAGCTGCGAGTAGCGTCTGTGTAATTTCAGGGATAGACATACAATTGCTTCTTGAAATACTTCGTAGTAGGTTTCTTGACGAAGTTTAAGTCACAACTGCTATTTTGTAAATAAATCTCCACACCCTAGAAAGCATAGGAAATAACTTTATATATATGAACATTGCTTATTTAAAACTAAGACGCAACGATTCTAAGCAAGAGAATTATCATAGAATATACAAAGGCTTAATCGCATAATAGTTATGAATATCCAAATTCAGCCGGAATTAGAAAAGATTATCCAAGACCAAATTGCCACAGGTAGATATGCTAATGCAGAAGATGTAATTAGCAAGGCTTTAAAATTACTTTTAGAGTGGGAAAAAGGTTATCAAGACTGGGTAGATGAAACAAGAGATAAGGTTAATATTGCTATTGAGCAATTGGATAGAGGAGAAGGTATTGAAGGGGATATTGTAATTGAACAGTTGCGTGATAAATTACGTCAAGCAAGAGATGTGCAAGGATGAAAAGACATATTATTTCTCCTGAAGCGAGTCGAGATTTATCAGACATTATTGATTATTTTGCATATAGGAATATAGATGCAGGAGAAAGATTTATTGATGAATTTGAGAAAAAATGCAAATATTTAGCTAACTTTCCCAACATGGGGCGTAGCTACAGCAATATCAGAGTTGATTTGCGGGGTCTTCCCTTGGACGGTTATGTTATTCTTTATCGAGTTATCGATAGTGGTATTGAAATTGTACGCGTAGTTAGTGGTTATCGAGATTTAGAATCTTTGTTTGGGGAATCGATGGATACTGGAAAATAACCAGTTGAGTGAAGCATTAACCTACTGCAAAATCAGTAAACTGTCTCACATAAGGCGATTTGAAGCCTAAAACTATATCGGTTTTTGGTACTCCTAATTCTACTAACTCACTAGCTACATCTTCTTCGGTCAAATCTCTTTGAATCCAAATTTTTCCATCTTTAATATCTATATGGATAACTGTAGCATAAGTTCTTTCATTATTTTCCCATCCTACATGAACTACTAAATAGCGATTTCTTTCACAATCAAATATTAATTCCTTTTCTGTTCCCTCTGAACAATGATTATCGGTATGTCTTCCTAATACAGTTTTGACTAATTCAGGATAATTTATTCTTTCCATAAAACAATCTCTTGTTTAATCGTTTCAAATATCAATAACTTTAATTTGTGTTCAGCAATTATTTCTTGAATAAAAGGTATGAGAAAAAACTCTTTATAGATTTCATTACCTATTGTTAAATATAAAATTCTATCTGGTTCTTTTTTTCTTAAAACAGAACGGTAATTTAGTGTTTGTCCTAAAGCAAAGCTGTATGAAATTCACTAATTTCAGAGTGACCCAAAAAAGACTTTATTTCAACTGCTATTTTGTGTCCTTCTTTTTCTGCCCCTAAAAGCCTTTCTGCGCCTAAATCAATACGAAATTCCAGCCCATCTACTGTAAATGATAGAGGGTCATGAGTAATTAACCAATTATCTTTTTCTAAAGCTGAACGCACTGAATTATGAAAAGCATCTTTTGCTGACATAAGTAGAACAGGATAAACAATTGAATGTTTGTAGTGATAGATTTGGTTCTCTCTACGTTCGCGTAGCGTGTCGTAGACAGACGCTCCGCGAATCAAACAGGACTAAAGTCCTTACTACGAACTTCATACTGGTATTACATGATTTAACGTAGGTCGTTTTTTCAAGCTGTTCTAGTTAAAAAGTTCGATTAATATTTTGCAACTTAATTATACCTAACTGATGAAATAATAATTTCTGCGTCTTTGTATGAGCAACAAAAAAGGGATAAGCCCGAAAGCCTATCCCTAAAAAATCAACTAATCAATAAATTAAGTTCCAGATTGCCAAGAGTTGATGTACTCAATTTGCTCAGGGGTCAAGCTATCAATGTAAATACCCAAAGCTTGCAACTTCAAACGAGCAATTTCTTGGTCTACTTCAGTGGGAACTGAATGTAAGCCAGGTTGTAATGTACCTTTGTTTTTCACTAGGTATTCGCAAGCTAACGCCTGATTCGCAAAACTCATATCCATAACTGCGCTAGGATGTCCTTCAGCCGCAGCGAGGTTGATTAAGCGACCTTCACCCAAAACAATCACTGATTTACCACTGGGGAGTTGATATTGTTCTGTGAAGGGGCGGACTTGTTTGACTTCGGTGGCTTTGCTAGCTAAGTATTTCAGGTCAAGTTCAATATCAAAGTGACCAGAGTTACAAACGATCGCACCGTCTTTCATGACCTCGAAATGTTCACCACGAATGACGTGCTTGTTACCAGTCACAGTAATGAACAAATCGCCTTGGGATGCAGCTTCCGCCATTGGTAATACGCGGAAACCATCCATGACTGCTTCGATGGCTTTGATGGGATCAATTTCGGTAACAATCACGTTAGCACCCAAACCACGGGCGCGGAGTGCTGTACCTTTACCACACCAACCGTAGCCAACGACAACTACAGTCTTACCAGCTAAAAGAATATTTGTAGCGCGGATGATACCGTCTAGGGTAGATTGACCAGTACCGTAGCGGTTATCAAAGAAATGCTTGGTGTCAGCGTCGTTAACGTTGACTGCGGGGAAAGTGAGAACGCCATCATTAAACATGGCTTTGAGGCGCACAATCCCGGTGGTTGTTTCTTCAGTAGTACCAATCAAATCAGCGATTTGATGTTGGCGTTCTTGTACTAGAGTGGCTACTACGTCACTACCATCATCAATAATGATATTGGGACGGTGATCTAAAGCGATTTGGACGTGACGGTTATAGGTTTCCGCATCTTCGCCTTTAATCGCAAATACAGGAATTTCGTAATCTGTGACTAAGCAAGCTGCTACGTCATCTTGAGTAGATAAAGGGTTACTCGCAATTAACAGCGCGTCTGCACCACCAGCCTTGAGCGCGATCGCCAAATGTGCTGTTTCAGTGGTAACGTGGGCGCAAGCTACCAAACGTAAACCAGCAAAGGGTTTTTCTTTGGCAAAGCGATCGCGGATTTGCCGTAATACAGGCATTTCGCGTCCAGCCCATTCAATACGCTGTCTTCCCAAGGGAGCGAGGCCGAGGTCTTTAACCTCGTGCTTTAATCGGGGAGATGTTGCGGTCATTAAACTAGTTTCCTCAAAAAAAGTAACGAGAGCTACGTATTTTTACACGCGCCCTTCTTGAGTATGCCACGACTCAGGAAATTTGGCTGTAATTACCAAATACCTAGTTTTAGCTTCCCTGAACTAGACTGACGGTTGATAAGCTCCCTGTCAACTGCATCTTTAGCTTTTTTCTTTTATCTTTATTTTTGGTAAGAGTATTACAAAGTTTTCTCTAACATATGACTCGCGCTAGATGAGGTTAATTGTTATCTATCTTGAAACCGTCAACTCATAGACATTTCAACATTCCCAACTACACTGAAAACCGAAAACTCAACTTTTGATAGGTACAATTACCGAATTTAATCGTAGAGGATACTAGGGAATTCATCAGAATTAGGAGGTGTTTGAGTGCGCGTTCAATTTTTGGCGATCGCAGGTGCAATGGTTGTTTCTGTTGCATGTGTACCAAAAGCTACAGCCCAGATTCCTCTTTTACCTCAACTGTCAGTTTCTGGTAGTGTGAGTAATGAGAATAGTGACAGAACTGTTGCCGACTGGGTATATTTAGACGGTCGCCGATTGTTTCAAATATCAGCATCCAAAAGTGACTTTTCGGCTCGTTCACAGAATATTCAGCAGAATTTAGCGGGAATTAGTCGTACTTTCTTTCAGTCTCAGGATCAACAAGTTAAGGTAGATACCCGAACTATCAATGGGCTACCAGTAATTGAAGTAAATGGTCAATATCTAATGACGGTTACTACCGCCGATGCTGCACTACAACAGGTAGATCCGTCAACATTGGCAAATCAAATTGCACAAGATTTAAAAGCAGGTTTAGAACAAGCTAAACAAGAACGACAACCCCAATTTCTCATCAACCAAGGTAAAATTGCTGCGGGTCTTGGACTAGCGATGCTTGTAGCTAGTTGGGGTGTGTATAGTTGGCAGCAACGAACTAAAAAATATCGCGTGATTTCAGTTCCACGCACTTCACCAGATACGCAAAACATTACTACTCAACTCAATCAGCAGCAGCACCAACATTTACAAGAAGTTAAAAAACGGTTGTTTCAAATTGCTCAAGCTGGAATTTGGAGTGGCGGCGGTTTTGTAATGTTGGGTTTATTTCCCTATACACGCATACTGCAAGTAGGGATTGTCACAGCTGCTCAAATTCCTTTGAAAATCGGTATGGTGTTATTGGGAACTTATGTAGTTACCCGTTTGAGTTATGCTCTGATTGATCGTTTGACTACTGTTTTGGTAAGTAGTGGTGCCTTACTCAACTCAGAAACAACTGAACGTCTACAATTACGAGTTTCCACATTTTCTGGGGTCACTAAAAGTATTGTCACCATTATTTGGGTAGGATTTGGCATTTTAACCGCACTCATTTTGTTTGGTATCGATGTCATACCCTTGCTAGCTGGTGCGAGTTTAGTGGGTGTGGCGGTATCTTTGGCTTCTCAAAACCTGATTAAAGATGCAATTAATGGTTTTTTAATCATCATCGAAGACCAATATGCTTTAGGAGATGTGATTGCTGTTGGTGATGTTGGTGGTTTAGTGGAAAATCTCAATTTGCGGATGACGCAAGTCAGAGATGCAGAAGGACGCTTGATTACAATTCCCAACAGTGAAATTAAAGTAGTGGCGAATCTTTCTAGCCGTTGGTCAAGAGCCGATTTAGTGATCCCTGTAGGTTATCAAACAGATATTGACCAAGCCTTGCAACTCATTAAAAATGTAGCTTTAGAGATGAATCAAGACATCCTGTGGAAACGTCAAATTCTGGAAACACCGCAAGTTTTGGGTATCGATAATTTCGGCGATCGCGGTTTAATGATTAGAGTATGGATTAAAACCCAACCCCTCAAACAATGGGATGTCGCACGAGAATATCGCCGTCGGCTCAAAATCGCCTTTGACCAAGCCGGGGTTCATATTCCCGTCCCCCAACAAGCAATTTGGGTTAATGACTCGCAGTTTTCTAACTCCCACGAAATACAAGTGATAGGTGACGGTAAATCAAAATCTTGAAAAAGCTTTTATTAACTTCAACAACTTTCTTCATCAGTAGTCCGCCACACAAATTGTGACAGGTGATAGAACCCCGGCTTTTTAAAAAAGTCGGGGTTCTGAACACCCGCAAGCTGTCAAAATTAATCGGGTGGAATAGTGGTTGCTATTCGTCACAATCTCATTATTCAGGCTTTTTACACTCCCCTTGTTGAGCGCGGTAAATCTAAGAAGTTGGCTCTGACTAATTGGTTTTATAAAATGTTAGTCATGTTAAGGGACTTCCAGAAAATAAATTATCCAATTTCTCTGTTTCAAAACAACAATCTTTCCCCCTGCTCCCTGCCCCCTGCCCCTCACAAGTGTAGGTTTTTTACCCAGCAGTGAGTGATGACTCTCAGACTAACGACAGAATCATTGTTTCACTCACCCCTACACCCCTAAACCCTTACACCCCTACACCCCAAAACCAAGGTTTTTGGTACACAACGTAAAAAACCTACATCTGTCAGGCCCCCTGCCCCCTTGCCTTCAAAGTGATAGTATATTTTTTTAATTGGAAGTCCCTAAATGCTATGGTCAGAAACAATTTAGCTTGGTGTTTTACTCCTGATTTACCAACACTTTGTTCTTAGTCAAGTTGGTCTTTTTTATACCATGAGTTTTTCCATAGCTTTAAGTAAAAATCCTCATATGTATGTCATCTTTTTTTAAATTAAATAAGAATTCTATTGTTTTTAGTTAACTGTTAGCTATTGACTGTATAATCCACAGACGTAGTATCTCGCAAACACATCCTTGGCACGATACTACATAAATTGAGATAAATATGCAAAATTCATGGTTAACAGTCTTGTCACCATAGCTACATTTAGTAATTATGTTGACGCTAACTTAGCAAAGCAACTATTAGAATCACAAGGCATTCACTGCTATTTAGCAAATGAGTCTACCGTGAACATGGCATGGCATCTGACAGTAGCTGTTGGCTGGATTCAATTACAAGTATCCCCAGCTGATATAGAACCAGCTAAAACAGTTTTAGTCTCTTCTGATTTTGAGACAGCCATTGCCGAAGATGAGACAATTCCAGATGACGTAGATGATGATGATTTTGAAAAAATATCCTGGGCAGATGAAACTGCCGATAGAGCCTTTCGCACAGCTATTATTGGATTAATCCTCATCTTTCTACCCATCCAACTTTATTCACTGTGGTTACTGATTCGCTTATTAGTTTCCCGTCGTCGTATAAGTCCAAACCGACGCATTAAAGTAATTTCTGCCCTGATACTTGATTTACTCAATCTTTATATAATCTGGCATATCTTCTTTTAAATAGGCATTGTTTTGCTCCTACTGTATGATCAGAAAGAAAAACCTACAGTCAGCCACCAGAGGGTTTGACCCTCTGAATTTTGGATTTTAAATTTTGGATTTTGGATTGCTTTTGGTACAAACTCCACCCCTAGTGGGTGAAAAAAATCTGAAAGACGCTCCTACGTCGATAACGTTACGCTATCGTCAATCTAAAATCCCCAATCTGCATACCTTTATGGGTGCAGTCAATCTAAAATCCAAAATCTAAAATTGATTGACTATGGTGGGAAATACCAAAAATAAATTGTCCGTAATTGTATCGTCGGTGTTAGCTAGGCTCACTCCATACAATCAATACAGGCAGATTTATATACGTTGGTAGTCCCCCAACAATTAGAAACCAGTACCGTATTCTTATTCAGGAATTAGGACTCAGGACGCAAAACTCTCTATGTTAGCAGGCAAAATTTTGCAGGGGGGAAAATATACCCTCATCCAAGAAATTGGACGCGGTGGCTTTGGTATCACCTTTAAAGCCACTCATCACTACTTAGAACAGGAAGTGGTGATGAAAACAATTAACGAAAAACTGCGAAAACACCCAGATTTTGCGAAGTTTGAGCAACAATTCCTAGACGAAGCTAGAAGATTAGCTACCTGTATCCATCCCAATATTGTCCGTGTCAGCGACTTTTTTGTGGAAGATGACTTACCTTACATGGTGATGGAATACATTCCTGGGGAAACCTTGGGAGAAGCGTTTATTTTACCAGGAATCCCCTTACCAGAAGAAACAGCTATTCATTACATCCGACAAATTGGTGCAGCGTTGCAGGTAGTTCACAGCAACGGTTTGCTGCACCGAGATGTGAAGCCAGATAATATTATTCTCCGTCAAGGAACTCAGGAAGTAGTTCTGATTGACTTTGGCATTGCCCGTGAATTTAATAGTGGTGTGAAACAAACTCACACAGGCTTGGTATCAGAAGGGTATTCTCCCATTGAGCAGTATTTAACTCAAGCGACACGCACACCCGCTACAGATGTTTATGGTTTAGCGGCAACTTTGTATGCTCTTTTAACAGGGCAAGTTCCATTACCTGCATTGTTGCGCGATCGCGAACAAATGCCAACCCCCCGCGAACTCCAACCCCATCTCAGTGCAGCCGTCAATCAAGCCGTCATGCGGGGAATGGCTGTAGAATCGCGCTTTCGTCCCCCTACTGTAGCTGAGTGGCTGCAACTACTACCAGGTAGCGGTGTCAATTTTGCACCACAGGTTGTCCCCACCTATGCAGTTCCTACTATTGATTTATCCGTATACCAACAGGAAAACCCAGCAGCAGGAAATATCCTCAGCAATGTCCAAAAATCATCTCCAGTCAAAAACCTCAACCTGATGCTGCAAAAGATATCAGCTTCTAGGGTTTTCTTGGGTGTTGTTGTAGCTGTAATGGCAGCAACAGCTGGTTTTGGCATCACCAATATCTTTTCTAAATCTCAGCCTAAATCACCCTCCAAACCATTATTTGAAGAGCGTCCCATCGTACCAGAGAATAACAACGCCACCGTCAATTCCCCCACAGAAAATAATAATCAACAATCAGTCAATGTCGGTTCTAGAGATACGACACCAGTTTCCAACTCTAGACGACGCAGACGCAACCTTATAGAACCACAAACTCAACCAACTAGCAGCAGTTCCGCCACAACATCACCCCAACCAAATATACAAGAATCAACATCTGTCAATACTCAACCATCTCCCACCGCACCTGACACAGCCAATTCATCATCCCTAGTAGAAAAACTACGTCAAGTTCGTTCCTCCCGCAAAGCTAACCCCGCCAACACTTCAGAAAACACCCCACCCGCTACCACTACTACTACCCAGCCATCCCCCCCACCCTCTGGAGAAAAACCATCCAGTCAATCCAATCCCGTGATAGTGCCGACTGTACCAGCCACAGAGTCTAAAAATACAGATTCTTCGGGTGTAGTAGTTCCCACAGTGGAAGTCAAGCAAAATTCCTCCATAAATAACCCACCTGTACAAGTACCACCCCAGAAAAATGAAAAGCTGCCGGAAGTGCGGCCGAGTGGGAATTGAGGGAATGGGGAATGGGGAATGGGGACTGGGGACTGGGGAGACAAGGGAGACAAGGTAGACAAGGTAGAATTTATTCCTCAACTCAGCACTCAGCACTCAGCACTCATTACTCATTACTCATTACTCATTACTCATTACTCAGCACTCCCCACTCCCCGCATCGCCAGTAACGCTGTACCGTAAGCTGCTTCAGTGTTGCTGGAAGTTACTACAGGAACTTTTAAACAGCGTTGGCGAATTGCAGTCCAAGTGGGATTTTTCGCACCTCCTCCGGCTGTATAGACTCGGTTGAGGCTATCTGCGCCCAATTGTTGCAATAATTCATAACCACGGTTTTCTATGCGCGCGATGCTCTCTAGTAAGCCGTGTAGAAATTCCACGGGGTTATCTGGGCGCGGTGTCAGCTTTGGGGGTAAATTGGGATCGTTAATGGGAAAGCGATCGCCTGCTTTCAATAAGGGATAATAATCTAACTTGCTAGGTTGCGAACTATCAATTTCACGACTCAAATTTTCTAACTCTACATCGGTAAAAAATTCCCTTAATACCGCACCGCCAGTGTTAGAAGCACCACCCGTTAACCACAAGTCACCTAGCCGATGGCTGTAAATTCCATAGCGCGCATCTTCTACACGAGTGCGACTTAAAAGTTTCAGTACCAAGGTAGAACCCAAGGAAGTCACAGTTTCCCCTGGTGAGGTTGCACCACTGGCTAAAAAGGCTGCAATGCTATCAGTAGTCCCAGCACAAACTAAACAATCAAGCGGTAAGGAAAACTGATTGGCGATTTCAGGACGTAATTCGGTGATGGGAGTCCCCGGTGCTAAGACTTGGGGTATTTGAATAGGTAGTTGCAGATTAATCAACCATTCTGGGTATTCTAACTGCTCTACGTCATAACCCAACTTTAAAGCATTGTGGTAATCACTGTTCCCCAACTGACCATGCAACAAAAATGCTAGCCAGTCGGCTTGGTGCAAAAAATATCTCGCCTCGCTGAAATTATCTAACTGCATCATCCACAGCAATTTAGCCAAGCTAGAAGTTGCACTCAAGACTGTATGGTTTGGTGGTGCGATTTTCTTTAACTCTTCTAGAAATAATGATCCCCGTGCATCGTTGTAGAGTAATGGTGCAGATATGGGGTTGCCAACATCATCACACAATAATACCGTTGAGGAAGTGCCGTTGATGGCGATCGCTTTGATTTCTCGCCGATAATTTTCCGGTATTTGCCCCAGCAATGCCCATAAAGCCTTCTGCCATGATATGACATCAGCGATCGCTCCTGCTGCCCAAGGATATCGCATTTGCGCCTGGATTTGGGCTATCTCATCAATCACCACCGCCCTCGCTCCAGACGTACCAAAGTCAATCCCCAGATAAAAACTCATACTTTTATAAATTTTTTTAATGAAAAATAACTCAAACTACCGAATTGATCACGGATTTTGTTACAAGATGCAACAAGATGTTCCATAATTTTGGCAAAACAAGGAAAAGTAGTAAACGGACTCTTAAAAATCAATTTGATGTTCAGGAGGTTTACAATCATGCCTATCTCTGATAGCCAAGTTTACATTGCTCTAGTTGTGGCACTACTTCCAGGCTTCTTGGCTTGGCGGTTAGCAACAGAACTGTACAAATAATGCCAGCATAAGCAACTAGGGGTGGAGTCTGACTTAAACTAGGACTCCACTCTTGGTTGTTATTAGTCATTAGTTGCTATCCTCTGGCGTTACAGCTTTAACATCAGCTAATCTTCATTTATTTTTCCAGACTAACTGGCTTGTAGTAAGAGCTTTAGTCCTGTTTGATGCCATGTAAGTGACCATTGCTGAAAATTTTTAGTATATAATAATACTCAAAATTAACGGTTTAGTTATAAATACTGTAAATATTTACATTAATATTTAACTAGAAAATCTGATTTTCCATGATCAACGTGAAAAATTGAATTTATCGTTAGTGACAAAAATTTGACAATAGCAGAAGTCTTTTGATACCTTGTATGGAATTGGTGTTGCCTAAATCCAGGCCAAAGCCAAAAAACACCAAAAAATAGATCATACATCAGCCTGTGATTTACCCGTGAGATTGCTGTTTGGAATTGACATTAGTTGCCAAAAGAATAATAATCCTGGCAAATCAAACACAGTTTCTTGACACTGGTGGACTAACATCATCAACTCCAATCATCTACCTACGTGTGTTTTGTGTTTTTTTGACAATTAAAATACGTGTAGCAATTTGGCAAAAATGAAGTAATATGTCAGCTAATCTCAGCTGCAATTATTACGAATAAGCTTTTATGGCTTACTCATATTCATCAGGAAATCTTTAGTTTTAGGCATCATGAACGCTTTTCAACCTTCTCATCTTCCACAACCAACACCCACACACAAACAGCAAGTAATTCCTCGGCCAAAACGCCATCTCCGTCAACGTTCTTATAAGGTAATGGCCGTAGAAATAACAGCAAAAGTAATTGTCAATGTTGCTATTTCCACAGCAGCAATATCCGCTTTAGTAAAACTTGTACCTTACAATTTGTCACATCAAGGCAAGCTAAGAGAAGTTAGTACAGAAGTCAAACAATTAGAAAAGCGTGTCAGTAAATTGCAGGACGAACTCAACCGTAATTTTGACCCGCGTCAAGCCAAACGTGTAATGCAGCAGCAAACATATAAGTTTGAACCTAATCAGCGTCCTGTGATTTTAACCAACCAATACGGACAGCAGATAGACCTTTCCGAGTCTTCACCCTAAACAAACATTAGTGATGGGGATGATGGCGTTAATCAAATTCGCCGTATTCCTTGAAAGCAGCAAGCTACACCCTAGCACACTCTCAGAAAAGACATCGCTAGTAGCAGTATTTGTTAAGTAATAATCAACCTGGGTGCAAATTATTTACAGTTAATGGTTAAAGTTTTATAGCTGATTTAAATTTATCTTTATTATTATTTCTTAACCTGCGTAGATGTTTCTCAGTCAATCAATTTAACCTTTCTATAGGAATCCGATTTGATTTACGAAAAAATTTCAGTATGTGTAGTATGTGTAGTGGCGTGGCAAGGCTAAATACACTATTTTAGCCTTGCCACGCCACTACGTATATTTCAGCAATCAAATATTAGTCCTATATAGGCTTTTATACCAATTCGCAACAGACTAACGTCCCGCTATGCTCTAAGCGCAGCTATGCCGCAGGCTTTACGCAATTAAGAAAGTCAGATAAGTAATGAGACAGAATTAATTACACAACTGATTTTCCTGTTCCCTCTCTCAACGAGTGAATTTAATTTTGTCCGGCTACTTACATCTTGGTTTTAAGCTTTGCATCCGTTGCTTAATTTTGGAAAATTGGTATTAAGCCAAAATCCAAAATTGGTATTAGGTAATATTCTAAGTGAGTGTGCCGTTGGTGTTAACTACGCGATATCTGCATCATAATGTGTAGGCAATAATTCATGTAGCCAACTTTCCACTTGTAATCGTAAACGATAGCCAGGAACATCTGTTTTCACATCTGGGGTGGGTAATTTAGTCAAGGCGCGGCGATAATCTGCGATCGCACAATTCCACTCACCCCAGATATGATAGGTTCTACCCCGTTCCGCCCAAATATGACCTTTCAATTGACCAAATAGCAGTGCATTGTCAAAATTCTCAATTGCTTGGTCGTAGTGTCCCAAATCCCTTAAAGTAATGCCTCGGTTAATCCAAGCTCTGACATGACCTGGGTTAAAATCAATCGCACAATCATAATCAGCCAATGCAGCCGTTAGTTCACCACAAGCAGCGTAGTAATTGGCGCGGTTGTTATATGCACTCGCTAAGTGCGGATTTAATTGCAGTGCTTTGTTGTAGTCAGATAGTGCTTTGTTCAGTTTACCGCTTTGGAAGTACACCAAACCACGATTGTTATAGTCTACAGCGTTTTGTGGATGGCGTTCGATTAATTCAGTTAACAGAGCGATCGCTTCAGTATAATTCCCTTGTTGAGCTGACCTCAAAGCGCAAGAACGTAAGTAACTGTCACCGTTAGCTCCGAGTTCTTTGTTTAAAAATGTGTTATTAGTTACAAATTGACAACGGTTATTGTGCTGTTCACCAGAAGCTAAGAATGATTTACTGTTCATGAGTTCGCCTCAATGCTCCTTGAAGTCAAGTTAGAGTTTTTACTGTCGCGGTGGTTGTGCTTTTGTGTCACTTGTGCAGGTGTCTATGATTACTTATTTACAGTAACTAAATTAGATTTCAGGAATTGCAACTAGTAGAAAATACACTTTATACAGACAATTAATGCTCTAACCAAGTTATGGATACTTCTTCCCCAAGTTAAATTCCAGAAACATCAAAATATTAATCTTTGTAAAGATTCTCAAAGTTGGATAGTAGGTATAATTTTCAGTTTCTAGATGCTCCTAATTTTATAAAACTAAACCGTTTAGTTTTAAATAGACTATTGAAGTCAGCAATGTACTTAATTCTTTTTAAGCATTAATACTGAAGATATATGTTTTTAAATATGCAAAATACTTGTCATGATTAATACTAAAATTCAGAGTCAAGTTAATGAAGGTTTCTCTATCACTAATAAATACAGCGTTGTTAGGATTTTTGACAGCTAGTGTTTCTCCTGTTTCTGCACAGTTTACTTCCACACCCTTGCGTGTAGCGGCTACTGATGATACTACTGCTATCCTCAATGTAGTCAGAAGTTGGGGTGCGGTTGGGGATGTATTGATTGTTAATAACTATGCGACTGTGCGTTATTTTTTTGGGCAAAATGGTGGAGATGTCACATTTAAACGTAAAAATGGCAAATGGAATATCGTTGATGGTGGACGTAGACAAGGTAATTGTTCGGATGTTAATTGCTTAGTGAACAAAGGTGTTCCCCGTAATATTGCAACTCAACTGCGGAATTATCTAGAAGGTTCAGATAACAGAAGAATTCGCGAATTAAACTCTTTTCGGCAAGCTTGGTCTAGAAGTAATAATACAGTGGATTTTTTAGGATATTGGATAAATCAGGATTGGCCAAATACTCCAGAAATTACTATTGCTATTTGGCCTTCTCCTGTACGCAATCAAGTTTGTGTAATTGGCATATCTGAAAAATCTCAATATGTACAAACTGGGGTTATTTCTGGCAACAATCTTAAAATCGGTAACAAAATATTGACGCTACATCAAAATAATGAAAATTTCGTAGACTTTATTACATCTACAGAGAAAAAATATTTTCTCATCAACCCATATAAACCTAATATTTGGTATTTCAACACATCTACTAAGCAAAAGTTACGTGCTGCTGGTTGTACTGTGTCTTTACCATCTAGATAATATTAGAGGTAAATATCATAGCAGTCCTAAATCATTCATTCATGAGACACAAGATCCCCGACTTCTTTGAGAAGCCTGGTATCTGGACACCGCGCGTTCTCACATGCGATCGCTAGTTTACGTTGGTTTGAGTCGTCTTATCCTAGTAACAACTTCAATCTCAGCATAATGTAAATATTTCTCATAACAGAACAAGAAAATGACTGAAGCCACCTAAATTTATGTATGGGCATAGTTGAATTTTGAATTTGGAGCGCAGCAACGTGACTTACCAAAATGCACCTGATTTAGCGGCTGACGATTATATTGTTATTGGCCTTGCAACCTGCTTCATCAAGTCCGATGGGGAAATTCACCAAGTCGAAGTCCTAGAACCAATTCCCTCGGCTGCTTTAGAAACACTTTTAAAAGGTATTCCCACTTCCTATAAATTTGCTTGTGCAACTAACCTGGGTGCAGTAGTCAACGGCGAACAGCCCATTTTACCAGCAGGGTTTCCTGAATCGGCGCAATTTGCTGATGAATTTGTGTCACGGGTATTTGCATCGGCTCGCACCTATAAACGCAAAGAAAGCGCGCAAGCTTTAATACCGATTGGTACAACCTATACTGATTTACAATATTCCCTGGAGCGCAAGCGGGTACTGAATGCTACTAGATTAATTACAAAAGAAGATAATGTGAAACAGCATTCTCACACCCACAAAGTCCTTTAGTCTCAGGTAGTTATGTTGAAACTGTATGGTGGCGCACGCAGTCGAGCTGCGATCGTGCAATGGTATTTAGAAGAATTGGCAGTTCCCTATGAGTTTGTTCTGCTGGATATGCAGGGAGGTGAACACCGCCAGCCAGAATTCTTGAAGATTAACCCCATTGGTAAAGTCCCAGCCATTGTCGATGGAGACTTTCAACTATGGGAATCAGGCGCGATTTTGCTGTATTTGGCTGAAAAGTATGGCAAGTTCCCAGCTTCACCAGAGGAACGCGCGATCATTTCGCAATGGGTACTCTTTGCAAATGCTACTTTAGGTACTGGTATTTTTGTAGAAGCAACCCGCGAGCGGGAAACACCACGTTTATTAACTCCCCTCAATGAAATCTTTAGCAAGCAACCTTTTTTACTGGGAGAGGAATTTAGCGTTGCTGATGTAGCGGTGGGTTCTATCTTGGCTTACATTCCCTTAATGCTCAAACTTGATTTGAGTGCTTACCCAGCAGTTGAGCAATATATTCAGCGTATGGTAGAAAGACCAGCATATCAAAAGGCGATCGCTGGTAGGTCTTCTTAGGGGTGTAGGGGTATGGGGGTGTAGGGGTATAGGGGAAAGAATGAAGATAAATTATTTACCCTTACACCCTTACACCCTTACACCCTTACACCCTTACACCCTTTTATCTATAATTCGTAAACTGCAAAGCCACAGGATAGTCTTCTTGCTTTAACCTTTGGATGACGGTTTGCAAATCATCTTTGGCTTTAGCAGATACTCTTACAGCATCACCCTGAATAGAAGCTTGGACTTTTTTAAATTCGTCACGAATCAGTTTGGATATTTGTTTTGCAATATCCTGACTGATTCCTTTTTTGAGAGTGATTTCTTGACGAACACGATTACCACTAGCTGACTCAACTTTGCCAAAATCAAAGATTTTTTGGGAAAGATTCCGCTTGGCAGCTTTTTCTCGCAAAATGTTGTGAACAGACTCTAGGGTAAATTCGCTGTCAGTGCCAATAGTAATGGTTGTTTCACCCAAATCTACAGTAGTTTGGGTGTCTTTGAGGTCATAACGACTTTTGAGTTCTCGAACGACTTGATCAACAGCATTCACCAATTCTTGCCGATCAAAATCACTCACAATGTCAAAGGAGTAAGTAGCAGCCATAAAGTAAGGTTGGACTTTAAATGTTGGGACTGGGGACTGGGGACTGGGAGACGAAAGAAGGCAGGAGGCAGGGTGCAGGGAGAAATGGGGAAATTTTTCTCCCCCTTGCACCCTGCACCCTGCACCAATTCCTCTTCCATGCGCTATCTCCGAATTTAACCCCTAGCTTGAATGATACTCAGAACAAAGAGAGTAGCACAGCTAAGAGAGCCAATGCCAAACATGAGCGATCGCAATAACGGTATATTCAGAATATAAAATATTGAGTACAGCAACCGAGCTGCTACATAAGCGATCGCAGCCCATGTGGCTGTAACAGAATTTACACCAGTAACATAAGCCATTAGTGCCGCAGCCACAAACACCATGAACGTTTCAAAGGAATTTTGATGCGCCCAGGTAGCCCGTTGAGCGTATGGTGGTAATTTATCAAACATGGCTCGTGGGGCAGAAACGTCATACCCCACTTGCACACGCGCATACCCTACCACTAAAAATGGCACGTAAATTAGCACCGCAGCTGCGGCGATCGCATACAAAAAAATTATCATTATCTTCTACTCCATAGTCATTAGCCGCTTGCTCATCGTCAACGATTGGCTTGACTGTTAACTTTTGGCTTGTTGACTAATCAAAGTAGAAAAGTGTTACCACTTTTCTTTGTTCTTCGGCTTCCCCACAAGTTTGAAGTAGGGTGCGACTGTCATGAAATGCAAAGCAAATCAGCTGCTGACAACGAGAGACAATCTCTTTGTTACAGATGTAGCTAGCTTCAGCCAAAGACAAGTTATCATTCCCTGGATTTTCTACCAAGTGCATAACCTGCTCTAATTGCTGACGCGATTCATAGGGCTGGCGTTCTAAGCTTTGGGGCAGAATTACTGTCAGCAAATTCGGATCAGCTCGCATGGCTCCCTTAATTGCAGCTGAATTCGTACCCGTAGCCCCGGATGTAATGACTCTATTGCCTGATAAAACCAAGGCATAAGTCATCATTTCTATAAGATTCTGATGCGTAATCGGCACATGACGCGACCCTAGCAAGGCAATTCTTTTAGAACCTGTTTGCTGGATTGTCGCTAGTTCTTGCGCTAACGTATCGAGGTTGATGAGGTCTATTGACTGGCTCAAAGACGGAGATAATCAGATTAAACAACCCAGATATTTTACCAAACACTGGGCAAGTCGGAAGTGAACTTGAGTCATATCCTGCTAAGTTTTTTTAACTTATGCTCTTGTTTTTGAACCCGTACGTCAAAAATCAATCTTCAAAGTAATGTTTTTTACATTCGTTAGTTTGAGAGATCACTTTGGATATCACACTTGACATATACAACTTGTTGTATACAAAATAGTTTTATAGAAAAGTTGTAATTAACCTTAAATCATCATTAGGGGTAAAAACTATGCCTCCAGTTATTCCAGGGAGATTTACAGCAGAGATAGACACATCCTTTGTGGTGTTTCTCATTGGTATGCGAATTAACAAATTCCTGGCTTTTTCCAAATGGATACCAACATTGAGGGCGATGTCACCTATGTTGCGTAGTCTCCACCAAAATCCAGAACAGGGATTTTTAGGAGGAGAAACTTTCTTGTACTGGCGGGGGGCGGGATTGGTTTAGTATTGGCGTTCTTTTGAAGATTTAGAAAGATTTGCGAGAAATCCAGCCGAAGCGCATTTAGCAGCTTGGCAACAATTTAATCGAGCTGTTGGTAGCGATGGTAGTGTCGGTATTTGGCACGAAACTTATTTAATTGAGCCAGGGAAATATGAGGCGGTTTATGGAAATATGCCTGTTTTCGGTTTAGCAGCCGCTACCAAACACATTCCGGCTGTGGGAAGAAAAGAAACAGCACGTCGTCGTCTAGGGGGAGAAAGTGATCCAGTCGTTTCTTCTCCAACCACTAACTTTTCTAGTACCTAGTTAAAACCTTCAATGAAATTCAGTCATTGTTTTGACCATAAAGGAACACCCAAAAATTTAGTAGGGTGCGTCAGTATGAATAACCTTTTGGTATAGTTAGGTTTTCTCGCACTGACGCACCCTACAGTTTAGATATTTTTTATCTGGAAGTCCCTAAAACTAAAATTAGAGCCGCACGGTTGTACGACTCTATGAGCTTTGGTAGTTGACGAAAGCGTCTCAGATTCAGACTGTCACTGGGGTTAAGCCTAACTTAGACAACAGACGGTTAACATCAAAATTTTCCGACATTAACTGACGAATGCACTCTACTTTAATTGGTTCGTGGACACGGACTTGACCAAAAGTGCGGTCAACGATTTCTACAGTGGTGAGGGTATCTAAGTCAACTGACAAAATCGGAATTTCTAATTCTTCAGCACGACTAAGAATAAATTGTGGTGGTGGTAGTTGTCCGGTGAGAATGAGACATTGGGTGGAAGTTTCTAAAGCCGCCTGTTGAATTTCTACGCGATCGCCTCCTGTGACTACTGCCATATTCCGCCGCTTGCGGAAATATTTCACAGCCGCATTCACATTCATCGCCCCAATCGCTAAACTTTCCACCATTAAATCTAAGCGATCGCTGCGACACAGAACTTCAGCCTTGAGTTGTTTGACTAATTCCCCAACGCTGACACTGCGGAGTAAATCGTTTTTCGGTAGCACAGCCATCACAGGGATACCCTGCTGCTCTAAAAATGAGCGCACAGAATTATTGACGGTTTCTAAATGGACAGTAGGAACGTCATTGATCACAACCCCAAGCAAGCGATCGCCTACACGCTCTCTAGCAGACAATATCGACTCCACAGACAGCAAAGAATCATAACGACTTACCAAGAGAACAGCCGCATCTAAAACCTCTGCCACTTGCAGCAAAGATAAATCAAACAAATAACCCTCTGTCAAATCGCCAGGGGCTTCTAGCAGCACTAAATCCCCTCTAGGAACTTGTAAATACTGCTCCACCAAAGACTGACGATAATCAGTTTTGTCCTCACCCCGTAAACGTCTTTGCACACTGGCTTCATCTAACGCCAGCATTGTCGGCACAATCCGGTTTGCTGAGAGATTGAGACTAAGAGTAATAAACTGGACATCTTCGTCAATCACAGTGCCATCAGATGTACTCAAACAATTGCCCAAGGGCTTACCATAGGCAATATCTAAGCCTTTTTCCTGTAACTGATGAGATAAACCCAGGACTGTTGCCGACTTACCACTGTAAGTTTCAGTTGAGCCAATCAGCAAATATTTAGCAGATTTCGGCACACATGCACTCCTAATTTCAAAAGGAAGTAAAACCCAGCCAGGTGTTTATTAATTTTAATTGGTTCTGGCAGAATCATTAGCCTATGAACAAATTTAATTTATCTAAAAGTTTTTTCTGAAAGTAAATTTTTTTGCTTTTATATTTATATATTTTTACTATGATCTCAGTAAATTTTTAGTCCCGATTCAGACATAGTCTTAATTTTCAATCGGAACTGAAGATTGTTGTGATACTCATACTCATACCTTCTCACTATGAGGATAATATTCTAGGAAAGCAGGGACAGCAGCAAAAGTGAGCTTTATCAAGATTTTCGTGGAATGGTATCAACGCAAAAAACAAGGTTGTCAGGCTAATCCAATGCTCACTTCCCCTGACAACCCACAAATTTTAATCAACTGAATTATTCATCAATGCGTAGTAATTTGCGGTAAAAAGATTGTGAAAAATCAGTTACTTTGTAGCGTTTAGAGTTCTCTAGAAGTTCAATTAAAAAACTAATGAATTCAAAGCTAGCCATCATGACTTCATAGCTTAACTCAGAATTACCATCAAACTGCATTCGGCAACGGGTTAGATCAGAGGGTAGAGTAGCCACATTCCAAGAAGCGACAAAAGGCACATTATCACCAGATTCTATTTTCCGGTGGCCTTCCAAAATGCCCTTTTGGTAGAGACTAATAGCATAAGGTAAAAAATTACGCTTCGCTGCACCCTGAATGTAAGGCAAGTAGACATTAGCTTGTTGGGCGTTAGCCGGCTGGAGTTGCTCAATAGACATTGTTGAATATTCCTCAACAGTAGTTGACAACTAAGGATATTTAGTAGTTCTCCATGAAGTATTCCCAAAAAATTGCTAATCCACACAGTGAGTGATGAGTGCTGTTAGCGGAAGCGGGGCGTTTAGCCGGTGCTGTTAGCGGAAGCGGGGCGTTTAGCCCGTGCTGTTAGCGGTAGCGCGGCGTTTAGCCGGTGATGAGTAATGAGTGCTGAGAAAATTCTACCTACCTTGTCTACCTTGTCCCTAATTCCCAGTCCCCAATTCCCAGTCCCCAATCCCCATGATAGTCACTACAAAAGTTACTGCTAAGAAATATTAAAATCTCAGTTACAATAGGGCTGCATTAGTTTTTAGGGAAGCTGGGCGCAATAACGCTGCAAATTACTGCCATTAGGTAGTAAACGCTGTTATTGCAATTTCTACCAACAATAAGCTGTTGCTGCTTTGTTCTCATTTAGTCCTATTTCTAGTTCCGATTGTGGAACAGCTTGCATATTTGCTAGGAAAAAGTAAGTTTTTATACTTAAACTTTTCTAGTAGGGCGAAACACAGACAAAGTTGGCTCATACAGTTTGGCGTGATCTGATTCCCAGCTTCTTTTCAGGTGTAGACAAATACTGGTTTTTGAATCAAGTAACTTATGCCAGCAAATTCCTGGCCCGACAACGATTCCTACAAAGAACTTGATCCACTCAACTCCTTGTTGTCTGACCTATCAGTAACTGAGGAGTCAGTGGTAGAAACGCGGGATTTGTCTTTACCATCCCGGTTTCAAGGGCGTAGAGGTAAAGCAGCTCTCATCTTAACCATAGTCTGGAGCGGTACGATCGCCTTACATTTAGCTTCCTGGGGTTCTCTCTTTGTGCTAAGTTTGACTGCCATTCTCGGTATTCATGCTTTAATCATTGGGTTTGCTCAACCCCGTCACTATCAAAAGGAAATGCAGGGTGAATTACCTTTGATTTCTCTGTTGGTAGCAGCAAAAAACGAGGAAGCTGTAATTGGTAAATTAGTCAAAAATCTTTGTAATCTGGAATACCCCAAAGGGCAATACGAAGTTTGGATAGTTGATGACCATAGCACCGATAAAACCCCCCAAATTTTAGCAGAATTATCCCAGGAGTACGACAATCTCAAGGTACTCAGACGTTCTGCTCAAGCGGTGGGTGGTAAGTCAGGTGCGCTTAATCAAGTTTTGCCCTTGACAAAAGGCGAAATTATTGCTGTCTTTGATGCTGATGCTCAAGTAGCGTCAGACTTATTACTGCAAGTAGTACCTTTGTTCCAAAAAGAAAAGGTAGGGGCGGTGCAAGTGCGAAAAGCGATCGCCAATGCCAAAGAGAATTTCTGGACAAAGGGACAAATGTCCGAAATGGCTTTGGATACTTGGTTCCAGCAACAACGTACTGCCATAGGTGGTATTGGTGAATTACGCGGTAACGGTCAATTTGTGCGCCGCACAGCCTTAGAAAACTTCGGAGGATGGAACGAAGAAACCATCACCGATGACTTAGATATGACTTTCCGCCTGCATTTAGATAACTGGGATATTGAGTGTGTATTTTTCCCAGCCGTGCAGGAAGAAGGTGTCACCAACGCAATGGCACTTTGGCATCAGCGTAACCGTTGGGCTGAGGGTGGTTATCAACGATTTTTGGATTATTGGGATTTAATCCTCAAAAATCGCATGGGTACGCGCAAAACCTGGGATATGCTCATGTTTATGCTCACTATGTACATCCTGCCCACAGCCGCTATCCCTGATTTGTTGATGTCAGTTTATCGTCATCGCCTGCCAATTTTAAGCCCCGTGACTAGCTTGTCAATCACAATGTCAGTTATGGGTATGTATGCAGGCTTGAGAAGGATACGCCAAGAGCAAAAATTCACTGTTTACACCCCCTTTGTCTTACTACTCCAAACTGTGCGCGGTACTTTGTATATGCTGCACTGGTTAGTAGTAATGAGCAGTACCACAGCCCGAATGTCAGTTAGACCAAAACGGCTGAAGTGGGTGAAAACAGTCCATACAGGCACTAGTCATTAAATCCTGTGTAAAATGCAAAATTCCCAATCAAAATTTTTGGGTTTTGTATTTTTTGATTTTTTTTAGTAACGACTAATCATTTCTCTGTTTTTAAAAGTCCTAGAAGCCCAAATTCTAACAAGAGTTTGGGCTTCTATTTTTTGTTCTCACTAATTTTTAGAAAACTAAATACATAATTTGCAACTAAAATCAACAGTATCTAACTCGTTCAATTAATTACTACAGGCTATCATGTACAGATATTTAATTACAATAAATTTTACCAGGAGTTACAGTATCAATGAATAAAATGGTCTTAGTGATTGCCGCAGCGATCGCTTTATCACCTTTAACCTTAGCAAGCGCGCAAAATATTTACTTGGGCAATGAACAAATAAAACAAACTCAAGGTCATCAAGCTGAACAATCAGCACAAAAAGCTTTTACAAATCTCATCAAGGCGATTGAGGAAAACAATTACGATCAGTTTATTTCTCAAGGAAATGCTGCCTTTAAAGCAGGTATAACCAAGGAACTATTTACAAAAGTTCATAGTCAGTTTGCCCCTCGAATTAAGAAAGGATATTCAGCAACTTTCTTAGGAAAATTAAATCAGCAAGGGTATCAAGTATATTTATGGAAACTGACCTTTAAAGACCGCAGTGATGATGTATTAGCTAGACTTAGCCTTAAAGATGGCAAAATAGGCGGTTTCTGGCTGAATTAATCAATCAGGACTTACGCAAGTGTCACAATCGATAGTTGGTGCGTGACGCTATATATCTCATAACTACGTTCAAATACTTTCGCCGCGTCACACACCCTACATAAAAAATATGCCAGTTGCGTAAGTTCTATAAATGTAATCGCATTTTGATTTGATTTTTTGATTACAACAATATTCACTAGAAGTGCAGAAAGCGGTGTGGATTTTCCTCCCGCTTTATTACTGTTGTGTTATGGTTAGTTAGTAAAAATTTTAACCTTGAAGAAAGCAACAATTAACAAAAATGCACCGCATGATTGTGATTGGTTGTACCTTGCTTGAATTTACCGGTGAGATTGATGGATGAACAGTTAAAAGCTGTGCGAGTTGGTTGGTATAGTATCAAGGATTTCCCCCAACCACAAAATCTATCTCTCAGTTTGGAATGGGTGCGAGTTGATGCTTCAACTTTGTGGGAGAAGAATTTTGATGTGGTTGTACTCGATATCCAGACTGGGGAGACTCTGGAGCCAGTTCAGTATATATACGCTAGGATTGCCCTACCAACAATAATTTTAGTAGACACAATTGAGCAAGAGTCGGCTGTCTTGTGTTGGCTAGGTGCAACGGATGAAACCTGCAATAGTCATGCTATTGATCAACAAATTGGTCTGCGTTTGCAGCGCATTATCTGGCACAGCCAGCAAAAACATTTATTCCACCTAGATAAGCTGACGGGAATTAGCAATTTTCAGAAGTTTAAAGATTATGCGTTTCAGCTTTTAGCATCTACAGAAGATGCAGAGGCTGTCTGTTTGATTTACTTGGATATTGACCGTTTTAAGTTTATTAACGATCGCTATGGTCATAGTGGAGGCGATCAGATATTACAGTCAATCGGGCAGATTCTCCAACAGTATGCCTTGGGTGCTGGCATTGTTGCTCGCACGGGTGGTGATAAGTTTGCTATTTGTGTACGAGGCAATATTGAGCAAGGAAAAGCTTTTGCTGAGTTTTTGAAAACGCAACTCCAGGCTTATGAGTTTCGACTTACAGATCAGTCTTGTGTGAATTTGACAGTTTCCTTCGCAGTCGTTCCTATGGGTGAACAGACATCAATTGAGGAACTATGGCAGGAGATCAATCAATGTATTTATGCTGCCAAAAAGCAGGGACGCAACCAAGTTGTCACGACTGAGGAATTTAATGCGATCGCCGATGCTGCTGGACAGGATAAATTAATTACTGAGTTTGAGCATCGTATACGTGTAACTGCTGAACGAATGGTGAGTGAGATGGTACTAAAAGCTAGTCGTCTAGCCAAGAAGTATCGCGCAGAAGCAGAACATGATGGTTTGACTGAAGTTTTTAATCGCCGTTATCTCGACCGCTTATTGCTGCGTGAGATTGAAAGGTCACACAAATATCAGCAACGACTGACAATTTTACTTTTGGATTTGGATCATTTTGGGGAAGTGAATCGCACCTATGGCTTTCCCACCGGCGATCAAACTTTAATAACAGCCGCGAAAATACTGAGAAATAATGTCAGAGCAGTAGATTGGGTAACACGCTACGGTGGAGAGGAATTTTGTATTGTAATGGCTGACACTAACCTCCACACGGGTTGTCAGATTGCCGAAAGAATTCGTCTAGCGTTGAGCGAAGAAATAGTCACAGCTTATAACGGTCATCAGTTTCGAGTTACTGCGAGTATTGGGGTTGTGGAACTAAAACCAGATGATGATCCTGTGTCTCTATTACAGCGTGCCAGCGATAGGGTACGAGAGTCGAAGCAAAACGGGCGTAATCAAATCTGCTTTTGAAGATTTTTAGGTAACTTCAGGGATGAGTCGTAAAGGTACTCATTCCTAGTAAAGTAGTTAAGGTTATGAAGCTAATAGCCATACGAACGCGGTTTTTTGGTGCGATCGCCTGCTGTTGTTGTTTGTAGATTTGATCGTTAATTTCTAAAATCCAAAATTTTTCAGTATTTTGGCAACCATATTACTGGGAGTAGATCAACATGAAAGCAGTCCAACCATTTTTGTTCGTTACTGACTTAGACCACACATTTGTAGGTAATGATGCAGCTTTAGTCCAACTGACTCAAATCTTAGAGACACATCGCCAAGAATATGGTACGAGGATAGTTTATGCTACTGGGCGATCGCCTGTTTTGTACCAAGAACTCAAAGAGGAAAAAAATCTCCTCCACCCCGATGGGTTAGTGCTTTCTGTGGGTACGGAAATTTACTTAGATGGCAATGCTACCCCTGATCCTACTTGGTCGGAAATTCTCTCCGTTGGTTGGGATAGGGAAATAGTATTATCTATTACACAAAAATTTGCGGAACTCACCCCACAACCAGACTCAGAACAGCGTCCCTTTAAACTCAGCTTTTTTCTGAAGCAAGAATCAGCCGTTGATGTACTACCACAACTTGAATCAGAGTTAGAGAAATATGAATTAAATGTAAAGTTAATTTATAGTAGCGGTATTGACCTTGACATTGTGCCGCGTAGCAGCGATAAAGGTCAGGCAATGCAGTTTCTACGTCAAAAGTGGAAATTCGCAGCAGAAAGAACAGTTGTCTGTGGTGATTCAGGTAATGATATTGCTTTGTTTGCTGTGGGCAACGAACGGGGAATCATAGTCGGAAATGCTAGACCAGAGTTGCTGGCATGGCACAGCGAGTATCCCGCAGATCATCGTTACCTAGCACAAGATTTCTGTGCAGGTGGAATTATTGAAGGTTTAAAACATTTCGGTTTCCTAGAATGATTAGCTATCTCAAAGGTATAGTCGCCGGTATTCAAAATGTAGGCAGTAATCGCGTGCTGTTGACGCTGGAAGTCAACGGTATGGGTTATGATTTGCAAATTCCCCAACGGTTAGCCAAGCAATTACCCACCACTGGCGACCTAGTACAGATTTTCACCCATTACCAAATTCGGGAGGAAGTACCCCTACTTTACGGTTTTGCTTCCCCAGCCGAAAGAGATTTATTCCGCCACTTATTAACTGTCAGTGGTGTAGGTGCAGCTTTAGCGATCGCCCTGTTGGACACCTTGGAATTACCAGATTTAGTCCAAGCCATCATTGCGGCTAACACCCAGATATTAATTCAAGCCCCTGGTGTGGGTAAGAAAATCGCTGAACGCATTTGTTTAGAACTCAAAGCTAAATTAATCGAATGGCGCAAATCAGCAGGCTTCTTCGTTGCTACCGAAGGGCCAGCCCCTGGTATTCTCGAAGAAGTGCAAATGACTCTATTCGCCTTGGGTTACACCGCCCATGAAGTTAGTCACGCCTTACACGTAGTCAGTGAAGATATTGGTTTACCCAAAGATGCCTATGTCGAAGACTGGATTAAACAAGCGATCGCTCACCTTAGCAGTAGTGAGCAAGTTAGTTAATAGTCACGGGATTTTGTTCTTTGTTATTGAAAAAAGTTGTCTATTCCCATAAGTTTACGATTATAGTCATCTTCTATTCTTTGAAGATTGTCCTGATATGGTTTTTCACAGTCTGGCAAGTTTCCGCCTGTATGCGGCCGAGTTATGCAGAGTATATTAGAAGATATAGCCCCAGAGCGTGACACCTCATAGTTTTTGTATGCTTGACGCTTCATTATTGCTTTTAATGTCTCAGCAAAAAAAGCTCTTTGACTCGTACAGGCAGGATCTTTATATATCGACTTTGCTGACTCTACAACTTCTATAACCTCTATTGATAAAGAAGCATATTGCTGAGTTACTTGTTCAAGTTGTTCTCTAATAGACTTACCATCTTTTGAGCAGTTGTCTACTGAAATTACAGGTGCTGATTCAGATGATAAAGACGGATCAATTACTTGATTTGGCTCTGGTGCTGATGTTACAAATAAGCAGCCTTGCAAACCAAATAAAGTAAAACTCAAGAAAATTAATTTAGGTAAAAACTTCATTTTATTTAACTGTTATACCTACGTCAGATTAATGAATCTACTAGTTAAATTTCAAACTTTCGTTCAATATGAGAGACATATTTTTTCGGAAACCAAATATTAGTTATGTCGAATTCGGTAAATTTTGACAGTTGAGTTAGTGAATAAGAGTATTTATTTTGTTCCTTAAGCTGTTTTTCGTATTCAAAAACTCCACCGATTAAAATTCCCATTAAAACTACTCCAGCAACAACAAAAGCCGTCACTCGAAAGGCCGTGTCGCCGTTATCGTTGGTTAATGATATAACAAGAACAAAAACTGGTAATGCAACCAGTATACCTGCACAAATTCCAGCAATTCCCCACATGAAACCAGCCCACAAAATGCCAAAGGCATTAATAGTAGCAAATAAAAGCATATCTTAATGTATAGTAAAAACTAATATATTTAGTGCCTAACAAATTTTGTTTTTGTCCACTTATGTCCACACACCTTACAAATGCAACTGTACCTAATACTTTTTTTAGGAAAGGTAGGATTATGTTGTGGATTAAATACTGGAATTTCCCAATCTTTAGTCTTGTAAACCTTTGTGGGATCTTCGTCAGAAGCACCACACTTAGAACATTGATTAAGGATATCTTCAGCAATAGACTCTTTAATGAAATTTTTAATGTTGTTCCAAATGCCCATGATTTTTACCTAAATTAGTTACAGTTGAGTTGTTATTACTGAACTCGATTGTTTATTTAAAGAATGCTCACAATAATCTTCGGCACGGCAATTTCATAAGCAATATGAGCAGATGAAGGATATTTGACAAAAGAACGATTTCCCTGTGTCAGCATTTTCTGGTGTGCTTCATACCAGTCAGGAAGTGTTGGTGTTTCTTGTATCCAATGCACAACGGAGGCTTCATTACACCACTCAATCAGTTTCAGCATTGCTTGTTTGTGATTTGCTGCTTGTCTGAACGCACACATGGCTGCTTCACTCTGCCACGCAGTTCGTGTCCAGAATGTGAGGTTGGCATCAATCAATAAGCTAATACGGAGATTACCAGGTGTGTATTTGGCTTGCCATGTAGATAGCAAAGTGTAGACAATGAATGAGGGCAGATAACGGTGAAATCTCAGACGTAAGCGTGTAATAGCAATCAACGGCATATCTTGAAAAAACAAATACCCGTCTCAAGCCTGCACCAGCAGTTGGTTAACCACATATAGTTGCTAACAGTAAATTTTCTCGGACTGAATTATTTAAATAGTATTAAATTCGACTAGACGCAGACGAATACATTCTTGCGGAATATAAACACATTCTTGCTATTGATTGCGGAAATCTCCTGGTGACATCTTCACTAGTTTGTAAAAGTGACGGCTAAGATGGGATGGATTGGCGAAACCACACTCCGCCGCTACCCTGGCAACGCTATAGTCTGAACTTTTGAGCAAATGTTTGGCGTATTCTATCCGTCGTCGCAATACGTATTGATGAGGTTGTATTCCCATTGATTGCTTAAATTGTCGTGCAAAGTAGAACACACTCACGCCTGAAACTTTTGCCAAGTCTTCTAGTTTAATTTTTTCTGTTAGATTAGCTTCAATGTAATCTAAGACTTGTTTGAGTTTCTGATGCGGTAATCCGTCACTGTATTCAGAAACTTTTGGCTGATGTGCTGTAAATTTGGTGAGTAGATGGGTAGCCAAGGCTGTGCCGAAATGTTGTCCATAAAGTGAACCTGCTGGACATCCGGCTGCTAAGTCGGCTTTGAGTGCATTGGTTATAGTTTGAATGATAGGATCAAATATTTGCCATTGGGGTGTAAATTCTACGGCTTGAACAATTTCTACTTCATTTGCTAATTGTTTAATAAACATAGGATCAAATACCACCAGTGAAAAGTTTAATGTTTTCTTCCAGGTAATCCACTGGGGTGTTTGCGCTGGACATAAAAAAACTTCCCCTGGACAGATAGGATGAGATAAGAATTGCTCACCAAGGCGGCGTTCATGTGGTATTTGCATCCTATTATCCATGACTTCCAGGACATGAAACGGAATTGCAGGTTCATTGAGTTCTGCACCAGGATGTTGGTAATTAGCCAGAAAAACACTACTCCAATCGGCTGTTTGACTCGTTAGCTGTGGTGGAGTAGGCAGACTTTCCGCCAGCTTTCCTACTGTCGTTACATCTAAACTAGGTTGCGACATTTCTGGAATTTCATGTATTAATTGCAGCCAGTATAATCTGGCGATCGCTAATACTGCCAGTGTTTACCAATTGCGGCTACTCTAGTAGAGGCTTGTAGGCAATTATCATCAGTGGCTCACAAGTTTCTCAGTATAAGTTAGGAAAGCTGTTGCACCACACGATAAAATAAGAAAATGTATTGAAGTATCAACTCAGATATGGGTACTTTGCCAGAAATTGAAGCGGCTATCAAACAACTACCAGAAAATGATATTCGGCAACTAGCTGCTTGGTTGGAAGAATATTTGGAACAAATGTGGGATCAGCAAATAGAAAATGATTTGACATCAGGAAAATTAGATCGACTAATTGCGAAAGCAGAAGCTGATATTGCGGCCAACCGAGTGCAAAATTAAGTCATTTTAGCAGTATAAAAAAGCCCCAAAACACGATTTATTAATATGCCCAATCCCTATGATTGGTTACAACAATCTCTAGAAACGA
This sequence comes from Nostoc sp. CENA543, assembly GCF_002896875.1. Classification (GTDB taxonomy): domain Bacteria; phylum Cyanobacteriota; class Cyanobacteriia; order Cyanobacteriales; family Nostocaceae; genus Trichormus. The sequence goes on along the minus strand of NZ_CP023278.1, from coordinate 5,530,721 downwards.
TTCATCGCGCTGATTGGTATCGGGCGGTAAAAACTATACATGGTCTGTCAGGCGCGACTGTCATATTAGATGGGCTGGAAGTTATTAATTTTGCTAGTAATGATTATTTGGGATTGGCTGGGGATGAACGTTTGATTGAGGCGGCGGTGGCTGCGACAAAAGAGTTTGGGACTGGTAGCACTGGTTCTAGATTACTCAGTGGACATAGAGAATTACACAGAGAATTAGAAAGGGCGATCGCTAATTTAAAACAAGCCGAAGATGCTTTAGTATTTAGTTCTGGGTACTTGGCTAATCTGGGTGCGATCGCGGCTTTGGTGGGGAAGCGAGATTTAATTTTATCTGACCAATACAATCATTCCAGCCTGAAAAATGGCGCGGTTCTCAGTGGGGCTACAGTTATAGAATATCCCCACTGTGATGTGATGCAACTGCATAACCTCTTAGGTGAACACAGAAAAAACTACCGTCGCTGTCTCATCCTGACCGATACTGTTTTTAGTATGGATGGCGATTTATGCCCGTTACCGCAACTTTTAGAGTTAGCTGATGAATTTAGTTGTATGCTGCTAGTTGATGAAGCTCATGCAACTGGGGTAATGGGTGAAACGGGTGCGGGTTGTGTGGAATATTTTGGTTGTAGTGGGAGGGAATTAGTTCAAATTGGGACATTGAGTAAAGCTTTGGGTAGTTTAGGCGGTTATGTGGCTGGAAGTGCCAGCTTAATTGATTTTTTGCGAAATCGCGCCCCCAGTTGGATTTATACCACTGGACTATCACCCGCAGACACAGCAGCTGCTTTAACCGCCGTGAATATAATCCAACAAGAACCTCAACGCCGCACTCAGTTGTGGAATCATGTTAATTACTTAAAACAACTGCTACAACAGCAATCACTCAACCTAAATTTATTACCATCAGAGTCACCCATTTTATGTTTGCAGCTAGCAAGTGCAACGGCAGCATTGCAAGCAGGTGAAAAACTCAAAGCCTCTGGAATTTTTGCCCCTGCTATTCGTCCCCCCACAGTTCCCACCAGTCGCATTAGAATCTCTCTCATGGCAACTCACCAAGCAATACACATTGAAAGATTGGTAGCAGTTCTGCAAAGTTTGTCACTCTTTTCTTAAAATCGAATTAACTATTTTATCCAATAATCATTAATTCTTAATAATCAAGTTATTAACCTGCCATAAAACTGGATAACTTAAAAAAATATTGGATAAATTTTGCTTTACGAATATCATTTTTGCCTGAATATTCAACTCAATTAAAATTTAGCATCTAACTAAAGAAGTCTTTTTGGGTAATGAGACAATCTATCTAGGGATAAGTTACAGAACTGTGCAAACTAGCTTAGGTTAAATAAATCATCTGCAATCAGTATTGGTTGTTCTAAATTTCCATGCCCTATACTGCTCTTTCTTCTTTGTTACGCGTTGGCATTGTCGTGGCAACAGTGATGTTGCCACTCATATTCATGCTAACGCTAGAACCTTGGGTAGAAATGAGTAGCACTCCGTTTCTACTGTTTTTTAGTGCTGTTATGCTAAGTGCTGGGAGTGGTGGTTGGAATTCAGGACTATTAGCAAATAGCTTATCTGTTGTTTTCAGTGACTACTTTTTTCTGCTGCCGAAATATGAACTATCCTTTGATATTACCAATCTTGTCAAAATTACTTTGTTCATTTTAGAAGGTTTAATTTTGACTGCTGTGTTTGTGGCCTTAAGAAATGCCAAACATAGAGATGAGGTCAATTTACAAAAACTCAAAACCAGTGATGCTAGGTTTAGATTAGCATTAAGTAACTCAGATATTGTAGTATTTCAGCAAGATCAGAATTTGCGCTATCAGTGGATTCATAATCTACAAGGTACTACGGCAGCAGAAATTCTGGGAAAGTCTGATTATGAATTATTTCCCCCTGAAATCGCAGAGCAGTTAACAACTATTAAGCGTAGAGTTTTAGAGAATGATGTTGCTGCCCGTGAAGAGGTGCGTGTAATTTTGCGGGGACAAGTTCTTTATTATGATTTATTGGTAGAAACTCTGAAAATCAATGAGCAAATACAGGGAATTACCTGTGTAGCTATCAATACTACTCAGCGTCAACAGGTAGAACAAGAAAAAGCCAAATTGCGACAGAGTTTGCAAGAAGCTATTCAACAAAAAGAAGAATATTTAGCATTACTGAATGCTTGGTTAGCCAGTTCTCCCGTAGCCCTGGCTTTTTTAGACACAGAACTCCGCTATGTTTATGTCAATGAAACACTAGCGGCGATTAATGGTGTGCCACAAAGTCAACATATTGGACGTACTTTCCGAGAAGTTTTACCGAATTGGGCTGATCAAATTGAGCCAATTTTATTGAGAGTTATGTCCACAAAAGAACCCTTGCTGAATCAAGAAATCAGGGGAGAAACATATCAATCAGGAGTTTATTGCTGGGGGTTGGTAAGTTACTATCCTGTTTGTTTACCTGATGGGCAATTACTTGGTTTAGGCGTTACTAGTCTGGATATTACGCAAAAAAAGCTCACAGAACAAGCACTCAGCAAGAGTGAAGCTTTATTTAGGGCGATGTTTGATCAGGCGGCTTTAGGTATTGCCCTGATTTCTTTAGATGGGAAATTTCTGCAAGTCAATCCAGCTCTATGTAGACTCACTGGTTATAGTTATGAAGAGTTAATTCAAATGAGATTTCAGGATATTACTCATCCTGATGATTTAGTAAATGATTGGAATCATGCCCAAAGAGTTGTGACGCAGGAGATTAGTAGTTATTCTCTAGAAAAGCGATACATCCGCAAAGATGGTTCGATTATCTGGGTGAATTTGACCTCATCGGCAGTTTGTAACGATGAGGGAGAGGCACAATATGCTTTTGGGATTGTAGAAGATATTAGCGATCGCCAACTGGCACTCCAAGAAACTCAACAGGCAAAACAAGCTGCGGAAATGGCTGCAAATCGCACAGCTAGGTTACAAAGCGTTACGGCTGCTTTCTCAGAAGCCCTCACTCCTCAACAGGTGGCTGATGTGGTGGTTAATCAGGGAATTGGGGCTTTGGGTGCTGTGGCTGGTTCTGTGGTGTTAATCGAGGCGGGTGGTAAGTCACTTAAGATTGTAGAAGCCATCGGTTATCCTGATTCTGTTAGGGAAAGTTGGGCTAGTTTTCCCATCACGGCGAACGTTCCCATCGCGGTAGCAGCGAGAACAGGAAAACCCATTTTTTTAGAAAATATTGCCGCCTTAGCCAGCCAATACCCAGCTATTGCTAACGTCCCATATCTTACAGGTAATTGTGCCTTTGCTTGTATTCCTTTGATTGTCGAACAGCAGACTATTGGCGTTTTAGGATTAAGTTTTGCGAAGGAGCAAGAGTTTACGGACGAAAACCAAAGATTTATGTTGACGTTAGCACAACAAGCTGCCCAAGCGATCGCACGCGCTCAACTTTACGAAGCCGAAAAAAACGCCCGTGCAGCCGCCGAGTCAGCCAACCGCGTCAAAGATGAATTTCTCACTGTTCTTTCTCACGAACTCAGAACCCCCCTCAATCCGATTTTGGGATGGGCAAAGTTACTCCGCACCCGCAAGTATAATGAAGCCACCATCACCCAAGCATTAGAAACCATTGAACGCAACGCTAAATTACAGACACAATTAATTGATGACTTACTCGATGTATCCCGCATCTTACAGGGTAAGCTCAACTTGAATATAGGACAAGTAGATTTACGTACCGCAATTTTAGCTGCATTAGAAACAGTACGCCTGGCCGCAGACGCTAAATCAATCCCCATTCATACCCTACTAGATGAGGATATTAGCCCAGTCAAGGGCGATAGCGATCGCTTACAGCAAGTATTTTGGAATTTACTCTCAAACGCCGTCAAGTTCACACCCCCAGGTGGACGGGTGGAAGTCAGATTAGAAAAGATAGAAGAAGAAGCCCAAATCCAAGTAATTGACACTGGTAAAGGCATTACACCCGAATTTTTACCCTATGTCTTTGAATACTTTCGTCAAGCCGACTCCAAAACCACCAGAGTGGAAGGTGGCATCGGACTAGGGCTAGCAATAGTCCGCCATTTCGTCGAAATACACGGTGGGACAGTCAAAGCTGAGAGTCCCGGCTTAGGACAAGGGGCGACTTTTACGGTGAGATTGCCCTTGGGGAAGGGTTAGGGAATGGGGCAGGGGGCAAGCAGGAAGTGTGGGAGGGGTGGAAGGTGTGGGAGGATAGGGAAGAAATCTTTCCGCCCTCTCTCCCCACACTCCCCACACTTCCCCATCTTCCCAATCCCCAATCCCCAGTCCCCAGTCCCTAATAACTATTGACTAACTATTAATTTTTCAAACAGTGACTTTATTTTGAGGATTAATAACTATAAAGTTATATAAGGATGTGTGGATAAATGGTAATTTATCGTTCGATTAGCATCCTCATCATAACTTTTCATCAATATACGGAGTGGTTAGCGTTGATTAAGATCCGCGACTTTTTTCAGGAAGTCGGGGAAGCAACCTATAGGATAGCACTAGCTTGACGGTGCTGTTATACCAATTCATGAAAACCTTGATACAGATGTAAACCGTGAAAGGTTTGCTGCATCTAAGTTTTTTAATTGCGTTAGCGAAGCGGGACGTTAGTCCATTGCGTTAGCGTAGCGGGGCGTTAGCCCATTGCGAATTGCGAATTGCGAATTGGTATTCGCTGGGCATTGAGCAGTGTAAAAATCCCAGTCCCTAATCACCAGTCCCCAGTTCCTAATTAGGAGGTAGATTATGCGGATCATGATGATTCAACCCAATTATCATTCTGGTGGTGCGGAAATTGCCGGGAATTGGCCACCAAGTTGGGTTCCTTATGTGGGTGGAGCATTAAAGACAGCAGGCTTTAATGATATTCGCTTCATTGATGCGATGACGGATTATATTGCTGATGATGCTTTAGCCAAGATGATTGCTGAACATCAGCCGGATGTGGTGTTGGCGACAGCTATCACCCCAATGATTTATCAATCGCAAACCACCTTAAGGATTGTGAAAGAGGTTTGTCCCCAAGCGAAAACCATCATGGGTGGGGTGCATCCTACTTATATGTATAATGAGGTGTTTCAGGAAGCTCCCTGGGTAGATTATATTATCCGGGGTGAGGGTGAAGAAATTACGGTGAATTTAATTACCGCGATCGCCAATGGTACAGATGAGCGCGATCGCCGTAATATTTTAGGTATCGCCTTCATTGAAAATGGGCAAGTTATCGCTACACCAGCCCATCCCCCCATTGCTGATTTAGATACTCTCACCCCAGATTGGAGTCTTTTAGATTGGAGTAAATATATTTACACTCCTTTAAATGTGCGGGTAGCTGTTCCCAACTATGCTAGAGGATGTCCTTTCTCCTGTCGTTTCTGTTCTCAGTGGGCATTCTGGCGCAAATACCGTTCCAGCACTCCCAAAAAATTCGTAGATCAGATTGAAATTCTGGTGAAAAAACACAAAGTTGGATTTTTTATTCTGGCTGATGAAGAACCAACTATTAACAAACCCAAATTTATTGCCCTGTGTAACGAATTAATCGAACGCAATTTAGGCGTTTATTGGGGAATTAATACCAGGGTGACAGATATCTTGCGGGATGAAGAGGAATTACCTCTGTATCGTAAAGCTGGACTAGTTCATGTGTCTTTGGGAACAGAAGCAGCAGCCCAATTAAAGTTGAATTTGTTCCGCAAAGAAACCACAATTGAGCAGAACAAAAAAGCGATTCAACTATTAAGAAAAAATGGCATGGTTGCCGAAGCTCAATTTATTATGGGTTTAGAAAATGAAACCCCAGAAACCATTGAGGAAACCTATAAAATGGCTTTGGATTGGCAAACCGACATGGTGAACTGGAATATGTTTACCCCTTGGCCATTTTCTGAATTATTCCAAGATTTAGGCGATCGCGTCGAAGTCCGAGACTATTCGCAATATAACTTCGTCACCCCCATCATGAAACCCGATGCAATGGAAAGGGAAGACGTTCTCAAAGGAGTGTTGCGAAACTACGCCCGTTTCTACCTCCGCAAAACCTTGGAATATTGGTTTGTCAAAGATCCCTTTAAGCGCAGATATCTTTTAGGTTGTTTAAAAGCATTCGTCCAAACCACCCTCAACAAACGCTTCTACAACTTAAAACGAGTCAAGTATAAAGGACTACAAACAGAAATCGAACTAGGTTTCGACGAATCCAAAATTCTCACCCGCGAACAAATCGCCCAACGCAAACAAGCCCACCCAGAACTCGTAGCAGACGTAAACTTCACAGGTAACATTTCCGCCTGTGGTGCGCCTAATGATTTGCCGGAATTTCACGAATAGGGAATGGGGCATGGGGCATTGGGCATGGGGCATTGGGCATTGGGCATGGGGCATTGGGCATGGGGCATTGGGCATAGTAAAAAATTCTACCTTGTCTACCTTGTCACCCTTGTCTACCTTGTCTACCTTGTCTACCTTTTCCCCCTGCTCCCTGCCCCCCTGCCCCCTGCCTCTTCCTTCCCCAGTTCGCCAAACTTCGGACTCCACCAACCTTTCTGGGTGCTGAAGTAGGCTACATCCTTATGCTTATTATCCTGGCGTGACTTAGGATTAGAACACCGCAACATGGTTTTCGACTGTCCGTCTTTGGTGTAACTGTACTCCTCTAAAGGCTGCTTGCACACTGGGCAAGGATAAGACGTTACTTTAGCAGGCGGCTTGGCTTTATTTTCTGTGCCGCTTGCTTGATTTTTGGGTGCTTCCCAACTTTTAGAGCGATCGCTCCAAAACAGTACAATGTTTTCACAGCCGCTAGTACATTTGAGAAAATATTTTTTCTGGAGTTTACTGCTTTTAATTTTAGAAAGACAATTGTTACACTCTGGGCAGCGTGTCCTAGAGGTTTCGTATTGGCGTGGTGTAGATGTTGTACCAGTTGATACACCTACCACTACATTTTTAGCTTTGGAGAGTGCAGGGACAAAGTAATCTTGATTCCAATTGGTGAGATATTGTTGCCAGCCTTGTTTACCTTGAGCGATCGCATCTAAAGCGTCTTCCATTTTAGCGGTGAATTCTGCTTCTAGTAAATCTGGCAGTGCTTTCTGTAAAAAAGTGTCAACTTCTAGCCCTAATGCGGTGGGTTGCAAATTACCCTTAGCTAACTCCACATAACCCCGATGCTTAAGGGTGGCGACTGTGGGAGCATAGGTACTAGGGCGACCGATGCCTTTGCGTTCCATGAGCTGCACTAATTTGGGTTCGCTGTAGCGTGGCGGTGGTTGTGTTTGTTTTTTCTCAAAATTGGCATTATCTAAGGTTAAAGCCTGTTTTTGCTGTAACTCAGGTAAAACCGAATCTTTACTGAGATTATTCCAATACTTGGCATAACCGTAAAATTCGATAACTTGCCCCCTCGCTTGCCACAAGAGATTCCCCGACTGGGTGACGACTAAAGTTTTACGGAGTTGGGCGGAACGACATTGAGAAGCCATTGCCCGTTTCCAAATCATCACGTATAAATTAAATTCATCGGCTGGTAATTCTTCTCGTAATTGTACTGAGGGACGAAACACATCTGTGGGGCGAATGGCTTCGTGGGCTTCTTGGGCTGTTTTGCTGCTGCGGTGCTTGGCGACTTTGGGCGGGACATTTTGCGGGTCGTTTTGTTCTAACCACTGGCGCGCACTCTCGCAAAATTCGGGACTCAACATTACTGAGTCGGTTCGCATATAGGTAATTAACCCCGCCTCATATAATTTTTGCGCCACCTGCATAGTTTTATCTGGAGCGAATTTCAGCTTAGAACCGGCGGCTTGTTGCAACGTCGAGGTGGTAAAAGGTGGTGGTGGTTGGCGTTGGACTGTCTTACCTTCTATGAGAATTACTTGGTGGGGATGCTGTTTTGCTGTTTCAGTTAACCTGATAGCTTCTGCTTCTGACAGTACCCGTTTAGATTCTGGTGCTTTTGTGGTGTTATCAGCCGCATCATCATGGGTTTCTGTTTCCTGCTGTTCGGTTTCCTTAGCTGTGTCGGTCGTCCCTTTATAAAAAGCCCGAAAGCCCTCTTGATAATCTACCCAAACATTCCAATAATCTTGGGGTACGAAGGTTTGAATTTCTCTTTCACGCTGACAAATTAGGTGGAGTGTCGCACTTTGGACTCGACCGACACTTTTAGCACCGTTATTTAAAGCCCAAACTAAGGGACTACCTTTATAACCTACCAATTTATCCAGACAATCGCGGCATAATCCCGCACCTACCAGATTTAAGTCTAACTTTCTGGGGTGTGCGATCGCATTTCTCACCGCCGATGCAGTAATTTCGGTATAAATTACCCGTTTAGCATCACGTAATCCTAACACCTCTTTAAGATGCCAGGCGATCGTTTCACCCTCTCGGTCTGGGTCAGTTGCTAAAACAACCTCATCTACTTGCTTACTAAACGCCTTGAGTTGTTGAATAGTCTCCTTAGCACGTTGGTCACGCGGTACATAGTTGCATCGTACACTACCGCCCTCCATACTAAACCCCAGGGAATCCTCACCCTGATTGCTGAGTTCACGAATATGTCCACAACTAGCCCGGACTATCCAATCTGTACCCAGAATTTGGCTGAGTTTCTTAACTTTACCAGGAGATTCAACGACTAAAAGACGTTTCGCCATAACACCTGTTGGTTAATGCTCTATGGTATTTTATCAGACTGTTAGTCTGGATGTACTATTAAGATTTAAGGGTGTAAGGGTGTAAGGGTGTAGGGGTTTAGGGGCTTACGGGAGACAGGAGAGATAGGGAAAGAAATACTAATGACTAATGACTAATGACTAATGACTAATGACTATTGACTAATGACTAATGACTATTGACTAATAAATGTATCTTATGTCTGTTGATTTCCACTGAGCTTGCAGGTATTCTGCTTTCAACCCTAAAATTACCTTACATCTTCCATGCCCCGCAAAGCAGCATCTCAGCCCCGCACACCCCCCAACAGCAAAACAACATCTTTAGCCCTTTCTGATTTACATATCCGCTTAGAGGTATTAGAAAAAGAACATCAATCCCTGCTCAAACAGATCAAGAAAAAACGTACAGAACTCAATAATTTTGTGGAAAAGATGCGTTCTTTAGCCACTGATATATTTCATAAGGCTACGCCTAATTTCCAGAAAATGGCAGAACTTGACCAAGAAATTCATGCTATATTTGATGAACTTTTGACTAAAAGAAAATTTGGCAAGCAAACGAAAAATAATATAGAAAAAGTTTATCGTAATTTACAATTTGCGGGAGTCATCAGTTATAAAGAAAAACAGACTGATGCAGATATAGATGATCCAGAACTAGATGAATTATTTGAAAATTTTCGCTCTCCAGAAAGTAGTGAGCAAGATACCAATACACATCGTCGCCCTAATTGGCAAACTCAACAACCCTTAGATACTCCCTCCACGGCTAGAACAGATGAATCAAGAAAGATTCGCCAAACCTTTTTGAAGTTAGCAGAGATTTTTCACCCTGATAAAGTCCAAGATCAAGAAACCCTTCAGAATCATACTGAAATTATGAAGGAAATCAATAAAGCTTATCAAGAAGGTGATTTAGCTAGGCTTCTAGAAATTGAAAGACAACATCAATTAGGTGAAACAATTGATAATAATAGTGAAGATGATTTGACCCGTAAATGTAAAAGTCTAGAACAGCAAAACGAAATTCTCTCTAATCAATATGAAAACCTCAAGCGGGAATTAAGGTTAGCTAAAAATACTCCCGAAGGGGCAATGTTAGCAGATGCCCGCAAAGCTGCTAAACAAGGTGTAGATTATGTAGATTTTATGGTGCAGACAATGGAACAACAAATTAATATTGTCGCCCAAATTCGTGATTTTGTTATGAGCTTCCGTGACCAGAAAATGACCATTAAAGAGTTTCTCAAGGGGCCAGCCACTCTCAATTCTATGAATGAGGAGATGATGGAAGATTTATTAGAGCAGATGATGTCAGAATTAGAGGATATGATTATTTTTGAATAAAAAAGTTCGTAGTGGGGACTTCAGTCCTCATATAAGGACTAAAGTCCTTACTAAAAACTATTATTGCTATGGGTCAGATTTCACTAAATAGCCATCTTCCATCCGAATAATGCGATCGGCAATATCTAAAATACGATTATCATGGGTTACTAAAAGAATTGTGCAGCCTTGTTCTTTGGCTAATTGCTGCATTAAATTGACTACATCTCTACCTGATTTACTATCTAAAGCTGCTGTCGGTTCATCGGCTAATACTAATTGAGGGTGATGCACTAAAGCCCTAGCAATAGCAACTCTTTGTTTTTGTCCGCCTGAGAGTCCATCGGGATAGTAATTTAGTCTTTCTCCTAAGCCCACTGTAGTTAACATTGCGGCTGCTTTAGCTTGTGCTTCTCGAAAGGGAACAGCATTATTCATTTCAAACGGCATCTGCACATTTTGTTGGGCTGTGAGAAAACCTAATAAGTTATGGGCTTGAAAGATATAGCCAATATGGCGGCGGACTTCGACCATTTCATTTTTAGTTGCACCACATAGTTCTTTACCTAATATTTTCAGGCTACCTGACTGTACAGAACGTAAACTGCCAATTAGTGTTAGTAAAGTAGTTTTACCTGAACCGGAAGGCCCTGTCATAATGACAATTTCGCCTGCTTGAATTTCTAGGTTGATATCAAAAAGAATTTGTTTTTTGAGTGAACCTACACCATAATAATGGTTGAGATGGGAAATAGCGATCGCAGATGACATAGTTAGGGAATAGGGATTGGGGACTGGGGACTGGGAATGATTTTTAAAAAATATCGGCAGGGTCGGCAGCTTGTAATTTTTGGATGGCAATAGAGGCAGAAATTGTACACATCAAGGTGGTGAGGATGAATATTAAAACTGCCCTTTCAATCGTCATCATGATTGGTAACAATGTTGCTTGACGAGTGATTAAATATAAACCTTGAGAAATTGCAAATCCAGGAATAAAACCAATAGCTGCTAAAATTAAGGCTTCTTGAAATACCAATACTAGTAAATAGCGATTTTTAAAACCTATGGCTTTGAGTGTGGCATATTCTGGTAAATGGTCAGAAACATCACTATAAAGTATTTGATAAACAATTACTGCACCGACAATAAAACCAATGATTGCACCTAAAGTAAAGGTAAATCCTACTGGGGTACTAGTATTCCAAAAACTTTTCTCTCTAGCTATAAATTCCTGTTTAGAAAGAACTTGCACATCGTTAGGTAAATTAGCTTTTAAATTAGCAATTACCCAATTGATATCTGCTTCCGGTTCTAACTTAATTAAGCCAAAATCTATTAAACCTTGTTGTCTTCTTTGATTACCAAACAGACGCAAGAAATTTACATCACTAGTAATTATATTACCATTAATGCCAAAAGATGTTCCTAATCTAAATAAACCAACAACATTGATTTTGCGATTATTTAACTCTGTAAAAACTTGATGATTACCTTCAAACTTAGTGACAATTTGTCCAAATTCCTGACGCGAACCACGGTCAAATAAAATTGTATCCGGTTCTCTCAAGGCATTTAAATTTTCTTGTACACCTGGTAGATTAGTAACTTTTTCTTCTGGGTTAAACCCAATCGCGAAAATTTGCCAAGTCTGTTGATTATCAGGATTTTTCCAGGGAACAGAATCTAGATATATTGGACTAACTGATTGCACCCCTGTAAAACCCAGTGCTTGATATAGTCTTCTTTGTGAGAATTGGTCAAGGGAAATTAAAGCTTTATAGCGAGAACTAACTAATACAATCTCACCTTCCAAACTGTTGTGGAATTGTACTGCACCATCAAATAAAGCTTCGCGGATACCCAATTGTAGGAACATTAGCACATCTGCAAAAGCAATACCAGCGATCGCCACTAACATCCGTGCCTTTTCCCGCGACAATTGCAACCATGCTAAAGGAATTTTGCGTTTGAACATAGGTAATTAGTAATTAGTCATTAGTCATTAGTCATTACTCATTACTCATTACTCATTACTCATTACTCATTACTCATTACTCATTACTCATTACTCATTACTCATTACTCATTACTCAGCACGGGCTAAACGCCCCGCTTCCGCTAACAGCACTCACCACTCACCTACTAATCATGACTCTGACTTTAGAATTAGTTAAACCTTCTACTCGTTGACTTGATTCTGGGGTGAGGCGGATTTTGACTTCTACTACTCTTGCGTCGATGTCTGCGGCGGGATCGGTGTTGAGTACGTCTTTTTTGGCTATCAGTAAACCAATTTCATTGACTGTTCCCTCTAGTTTTCCTGGGAGGTTGACTTGGGTGATGGTTGCACGTTGTCCGATTTTGACTTGATTAATGTCGGTTTCATAGACTTCTGCAACAACGTACATTTGATTCGTTTGTCCAATTTCGACAATTCCTTTATCGCTGACTACTTCGCCATCCCAAGTGTGAATTTTTAAAACTTGACCGGCTTTGGTAGCTTTGACATAGGCTAAATCTAAGTTAGCTTTGGCTTCTTGGACTGCGGCTTGAGCATTTTCTACTTCTGCTTGTGCTGCTTGTACATCGGTAGGACGTATCTCTGCAATCTTTTCTAGGGTGGCTTTGGCTTGTCTGAGTCTTTCATTGAGGGTTTCTGATGTTTGAGTGCGGTTAGCTATGGCTTCTCGTAAACTCTCTTGTGCTGTTTCTAAGGTTAACTTTTTACTATCCCGCATCGACGCAGAAACAGCACCAGTTTCTTGCAGATATTGATAACGCTGATATTCTAGTTGAGCATTTCTGACTTCGGCTTCTAGGCGTTTAACTGTGGCTACTCTCGCCGCTACTTCTTGGCGCAGTTCCGCTTCTAGTTCTGATATTAAGGCTTGTTGGGCAGCAATTTCTCCCTGTTTTGCCCCGGCTTTTACCTGTGCTAGTTGTGATTGTGCGACTTTTACCCGTTGTTGGGCTACTTTTAATGCTGCTATTCGGGTGTCTCGATTATCCAGAATAGCAATAATCTGTCCTTTTTGAATGCGATCGCCCTGTTTCACTAACAGTTCCGCTATACGGTTACTACCCGCAGTCTGAGAAACGGATATTTGTATGACTTCGCCTTCAGGTTCTATGCGTCCTAACGCTGTTACCGCTTTCATGACAGGACGGTTATCTATCACCACAGGAGTGCTTTTTTCTCCAGTATTGCGCCCATTCAATAAAAAATATAACGAACTTGCACCACTAGCCACAGCCAAAGTCACAGCACCCACAATTAACAGTCTATTGGGATACTTAAAATGCTTAATTCCGCCTGCATTCAGATTTTGCATGAAGTCACCGCCTAAGTTGGCAGCTAAATTTACTATATACAACTTATTTGTCAAACTATATTTATTCAACTTGTTGTATACAAATTCCAGTGTACACTGAAGAAAATATCTGTCAAGTAGTTCCTTATGGGTTTATCACAAGCAATTCTGACCTGTTTAATTGATGCACCCCACAGTGGTTATGATCTATCGAAGGTCTTTAGTGAGTCTGTGGGTTATTTTTGGCAAGCTTCCCAGCAGCAAATTTACAGAGAACTGGGAAAACTGGAGTCAGCAGGTTTGATTGTTTCTGAAGTTGTTCCCCGCGAAGGTCGTTTAGATAAGAAAATTTACTCAATTACAGAAATAGGAAAACAACAGCTAGTAGAGTGGATGCAAAAGCCGACTGAACCAGATGTGATTAGAGAAGACTTGTTAGTAAAAATTTTTTCCGGTGGTTTAGTATCCGTAAATGTATTGATAGCAGATGTGGAACGTCATCGGAGAATTCACGTTGAAAAATTATTAACTTATCGGGAAATTGAGCAAGAAAAATGTTCAGTATCAGAATTCTCTACTAAGGAAGAAAGACTGAGAAATTTAGTTTTAATGGCTGGGATTAAACATGAGCAAGCTTGGATAGATTGGTGTGATGAAACTCTAGCATCATTAAAAAATCTATCTTCAGATTGAAGATACCATCCTTTTAAAGAATGTAGGGGTGTAGGGTTGTAGGGGAAGAAAAGTATTTGAATCTTGGGAAAAGTTGATATTTTTTAAATAAAACCCTGGAATAATCTCCAGGGTTATCCTCGTGAACCACATTTTTATTTTTATTCAATTCTCCTGAATAGGAAAATAAGTAAATAGACATAATGCCTTTATTTATGTCTGTAATCACCAGTAATTAAAATTACTTTTGAATATAATGATTCATACCTTTTATAGAAAAATTTGGTTAGTTATAAAAAATATAGATAATGAGTGTAAATTGTTCATAAGCATTACAGACATATTCATTGATTTTAAGTCTAATAAATCAATGTGTATTACTTGCCAAAATCACAATATTGATAAAAAATTAAATTAGCCTATAGCAAGATAATAGGCCATCTTGGTAATAACCTAACCTTATCCAATTTCCTTAGTCCGCGCAAGCGGACTTTATTTATATCCAAATATTATGTAATTTCTTCTAAATTATAGACTTGAATTTAAGAATTAAATCGGGGAAAATACTTGAGATTTTCATTAGTTGTTTAATGAATTACGGTAATTATTAATTATTGCCTAATATGTTGCTTTAAATACGGTTATTAGATATAGGTTGTATGAGATAAATCTAATAAGGGATCAGTTAGATAATAGATATATTGCCTATATTCATTAAATAATGAAAACCCAATTATATTGGAGGCAAAAAAATGAATAATTTAGGTAGAAAAAGAGTGGAAACAGTCTTAGCAATTGCTAGCTATGCTATTGGTAGTGCGACAGCTTCCGTAACACCAACACCAGGCGGAGAAATTCCCAAACAGGTAATATTAACATCTGCCGATATTTTAATGTATACCACTATTTGGAAAATCTATTTTGCCCAAGACTTATCAAATAAAGAACTGATACAGATATTGACAGACTTAGGCATAGTAACACTTACTGCTACGGGTACAGCTTATTTAGTCAGTAAAGTAACCACTGCGATGTTAAAAGAAATTACTAATTGGATTGGCCCTTTAGGATGGGGTGTAACAGCTGCGATCGCTGGTTCTATTAGTGGTTTATTTGGTGCTACGTGGGCATTATATTGTGATTACCTTTATGTGCAGAAAAAGCAAACTATTTAATTAATATTTTCGCGAGAATATCAATAAAATTCATAAAAATTTATTTAGCGTCACAAGCTTGACATTTCGCCATCAAAACTGGAAATATGCAAGTCATACCTACTCAAGACATATTTATTTTTTTTCGTGAAAACCGACAGCATATTTTACCAACTATTTCAAAGTTTCCCCAGTATTTTCTTTGAACTAATAGACCAACCTGCAACAACAGCCAACACTTATCAATTTGCATCAGTTGAAGTCAAGCAACTGGCGTTTCGGATTGATGGCGTATTTCTTCCCAATAACGACACATCACGACCTATTTATTTTGTTGAAGTTCAATTTCAACCAGATAGAAAATTATATTCACGTTTCTTTACAGAAATCTTCTTATATCTAGATAAAACAGAATTACCGAATAATTGGCAAGGAGTGATTGTTTATCCCAGTAAAAACCTAGATATAGGAGAAACAGCAAGATATATCGAACTACTGACACCCCAAAGAGTAAAACGCGTTTATCTGGATGAATTAAATTCCACAGGTGAGCAATCTCTTGGGATAGAAACAGTTAAGTTAGTTATTGAACCAGAAACCACTGCGGTAACTAAAGCCAAAGAATTAATAGCTATAGCTAGACAACAAGTAACAGATACAATTACCCAACGGGATATTCTACAATTAATAGAGACGATAATTATCTACAAGTTTCCTAAAGCTAGCCGAGAGGAGATTCAGCAGATGTTAGGGTTAGGCGATTTAAAACAAACCAAAGTTTATCAAGAAGGTAAGCTAGAAGGTAAGCTAGAAGGTATACCCTTCATGCTGAGTTTAGGTGCAACTGTAGAACAGATAGCTGAAGCTTTGAGTTTAGATATTGAGCAAGTTAGACAGATTGCTCAGAGTCATCAGTATCATCAAAATCAAGCTCCACAGTAAAATAATTGTAATAGCTGATTGAACTTAAATATCCATGACTCAAAAAGAAGCTAATATCTAATTTGAAATAAATCAGCTTTTTAGAGAAAATTAGGAAGTAAAAGGTTAGCAAATGTTTGAATTAAGCGATTTAAAAAAAACAAGGTTTTATCAAGAAGCTAAAGAGGATGGTAGGCAAGAAGCAATACAAGAAGCTAAACAAGAGGGTAAACTTGAAATTGTCCCCTTTGCGCTCAGTTTAGGTGCAACTGTAGAACAGATAGCTGAAGGCTTGAATTTAGATATCGAGCAAGTTAGAAAAGTAGCTCAAGGTCATCAAACATAGCAACAAAAATAATTCATCACAAAAGTTCTGTGATAGAAAATTGTCGCTCACGATCCAATTCTTGTAACTTCAATTTTTCGCTGTAGAATGCTTGATAATAAGATTGCCACTTGTCTGGTTCTGTGTCTGGATCTGTTTCTTGCCACAGTTCTAAAAAGTGGCGATATCGCTTTTCTCTCAACACTCTTTCCATACAAGCGATCGCAGCCTGCACAACCTGCGGAGTACGCATAATTTCTTTCTTTCTTGCTTCATTTAAATAAAATAAATGAGCAATTAAAGTAATGTCATCACCTAATTCTAAATATCTGTCCTGTAGACGAGAAATTAAATCGGTTGTTTCATCTACTAACTCTAAAATATATCTCCACAAAGAGCGATGATGAGAAAGACTAAATTCCAAATCTCGTGCTTCTAAAGTCGTAATAATAGCTTGACGTTGCTCTGCACAATGTAAATAAATCTGGAGAAGAAAAGATTCTGCTTGTTCTAGAAGACTACGATCAGGAGGAGGCGCAGGAGATTGAAGAGAAAGGTAATTCTTGACATCATTTGTGATAGGTTTCTTATGCCTTTCAACAGTTAGATTTCCATTCAGTAGGGTTTCTAGATTTTCTTCTCGCAATTGTACAAGTCTTGCATCGTTCAAACTCAATATTTGAGCGCAATGAGAAACATAGTGTTTACGTGTCTCAATTGCTGTAATTCTTTTGAGTAATGTCACAAATTTTTGTGTAACTTGTTGAAAATCTGTAGCCTGTTTTAAGTTACGGTCTTTGATAATTTGTTGAATCTGCCAATCTATCCACAAAGGCGCATTTATTAATAGTTGTTCATAGTCTTCTCGACTATGGAAACGTAAATATTCATCAGCATCTTTACCATCGGGGATATTGAGAATTTTGAGTTGTACTTCACCCTTATAAGCTAAATCAGCGATTTCCCCAATGGCGCGTTCTGCTGCATTTGTTCCCGCTTTATCAGCATCAAAATTAAGTACCAATTGTTTGGAGTCGGTGTAGCGTAACATCAGCCTGACTTGTTCCAAACTCAAGGCTGTACCTAGAGAAGCGACAGCATTACTAATTCCCGCAGCATGAAGGGCGATCGCATCAAAATATCCCTCTACTACCACCGCTTGATCTAGTTGAGAAATCCCAGCTTTCGCCTGATCTAAAGCAAATAAAGTTTTACCTTTATTAAATAATTCTGTTTCTGGGGAATTTAAATACTTTGGTTGTTCATCAGTCAATGTTCTACCACCAAAAGCAATCACTCGCCCTTGCACATCCCGAATCGGAATCATCAAGCGATCGCGAAATACATCATAATATCCGCTACCTTCCTTCCGTGGCTTAATCAAACCTGCCTTTTCCACCAGTTGTACGGGATAATGCTTATCTTCTACCAAATAGCGGTGGAGAGTTTCCCAACCAGGAGGCGCGTAACCCAAACCAAACTGCTGAATAGTAGCCTCATTAAACTGGCGATCGCTACGTAAATATTTTAATGCCGATTGTCCTTGGGACTGACGCAAAGCGTGTTGATAAAACTGTGCAGTTGAAGCCAAAACTTCATACAACTGTTCCCGCAAAGACAGTTGACGCTGTAATTCTTGGCGTTGTTCTGGTTCAAGAGTTTTGACAGGTACTTGGTAACGCCTAGCTAAATCTAGCACCACCTCAGCAAAAGAATGCTTACCCAAATCCATCAAAAACTTAATCGCATTACCCCCAGCCTGACAGCCAAAGCAATAATACATTTGCTTATTGGGACTGACGGTAAAGCTAGGACTTTTCTCATCATGGAAAGGACACAAACCCACAAAATCCTTACCGCGCTTCCGTAGTACCACATACTCTGATACAACATCCACAATATCAGCACGGTGTTTAATTTCTTCAATTGTGTCTGGGTGTAAGCGCGGAATTTGCATATTAGTCAATAGTTAATAGTCAATAGTCAACAGTCAATAGATTTTCTCCCCTGCCCCCTGCTCCCTGCCCCCCTGCTTACCTCCTGCCTTATTATATTCTTGTTGCCAAATCGAGAATATTGTATAGAATTGCTTACACTTAATCAGATTAAGAGGAAACACGGTCAATGGGGCGCATCTTTATTTCAGCAGCACACGGAGGCCAAGAAGCGGGAAGGGTAGATCCAGGTGCGATCGCCGGAGGAACTACGGAAGCTAGGGAGATGATTCTGCTGCGTGATTTGATTGTCACAGAATTGCGATCGCGGAATTTGGAAGTGTTGGCAGTTCCTGATGATCTCAGTGCTGCGGGTACTATTAGCTGGATTAATTCCCGTGTTCGTCGCGGTGATGTGGCTTTAGAAATTCATGCTGATGCTGCTAATAGTCCCACGGTACGAGGGGCGAGTGTATTTTACATTGCTAATAATAATGAACGCCGCAGTAATGGCGAATTGTTGTTAGTGGGACTCTTGCGCCGTGTTCCTCAATTGCCAAATCGGGGTGTAAAACCAGATACCGAGAGTGGTTTAGGGAATTTAGCCTTTTGTCGGCAAATTGCGATCGCCTCTCTATTATTACAAATCGGCTTTATCAGTAATCCCGATGATCGGGCTTTGCTGCAAACTCGCCGCCGTGATTTCGCTTTAGGAATTGCCGATGGGTTAGCATCTTGGAGTCGTGTCATTGATCCCACCCCAGGTACTCCTACAGATCCTAATTATCCACAAATCAACATCAAAATTAACGGTCAGAACTACGCTGAAAAAGGCATTTTAGTCAATGGCAATGCTTATATTCCCATCGATTTAGTAGACAGATTACAAATTGACTTATCAAAAGCCCCTAATGTCAATCGCATCACCTATCGCAAAATAGTCTATGTCAAAGCCGTAGAATTACGAGATTTTAATATTGCAGTCAGTTGGGATGCCAACACCCGTACCGTCACCTTACGTTCTAACTTGGTCATTTGTCCCGGACAGTTTGACAAAATCATGTCCAATGGCAATACCTCAGAAGTAGAATTACAACTATTTTTAAGAAACAATAATGAAAATGCCTTAACTCGATTCCCTGATTTACCCAAACTCTATCGCGAAGAGGGAAGTGTAGAAGGAGTAAATTATGACATTGCTTTTTGCCAAATGTGTTTGGAAACTGGCTTTTTACGCTTTGGTGGAGATTTAAAACCTGAGCAAAATAACTTTGCTGGTTTAGGTTCTATTGGTGGAGGTGCAGAAGCTGCTTCCTTTCCAAGTGCCAGAATTGGAGTTAGGGCGCACATTCAACACCTCAAAGCCTACGCTAGTTTAGAACCCCTAGTCAATGAAGTAGTAGATCCCAGATTTAGATTCGTCACCCGTGGCGTAGCCCCCCTCATAGAACAACTCTCAGGACGCTGGTCAGCCGATTTAGACTACGGCACCAAAATTAACGCCATGCTAAAGCGTCTCTATGATTCAGCCGGATTCTTGAATGCGAATAGATAAGGGCATGGGGCATTGTTGTAAGGTAGAGGGCAGGGGGCAGGGGGCAAGGGGCAAGGGGCAGGGGGCAGGGAGACAAAAACTAATGACTAATGACTAATGACTAATGACTAATGACTAATGACTATTGACTATTGACTAAAGCGCATCAATAAACTGCTTCACCTTCTTTTGAATATTGGAGTCAGCGATTTCTTCTGCTAGTTGTTGGGCGTTTTGATAACATACTCGCGCTAAACTTTTACGTTTAGTTTTGGCGTATAGACTACCCATATTCAACAAAGTCGCAATCTCACCCAGTGAGTCACCCTGTTTTTGATAAATTTCTACGGCTTGTCTGTAGAGTTTTAGGGCTTTGCGGTGAATATCTAGTTGGTTGTAGATATAACCCATATTGTTGAGGGTGTTCGCTTCACCGGAGCGATCGCCCATCGCCCGGCGTGATAATAGCACTTGATGATAGAGCAATAGTGCCTTTTTGGGTTGTCCTATATCTATATAAATAGAAGCAATATTGTTTAAAGTAATTGCTTCACCTACAACATTCTTAGTAGCCTTTTGAATGGGCAATGCGGCTTGGAGAAATTCTAAAGCTTTTTCATACTCACCTAAAACACTGTAGGCAAATCCGAGTCCATTGAGGGTTGTAGCCTCACCGGAAAAATCTCCCAACAGCCTACGCATGGCTAAAATCTGATTGTGTAATAATAAAGCCCGTTTAGGTTCACCCAATCTGATGTAAATTAGGGCTATATCATTGAGTGTAGAAATTTCTCCTGCGGTGTCTTTTAATGTCCGAAAAATTTCCGCCGCTTTATCTAAATACTCTAAAGCTTGCGAAATTTTTCCCATCCGGTTGTGGGTAGAACCTAGATTGCTGAGTGCGGTAGCTTCAGCTTGTAAGTTACCTATCTCAACTGCAACAGCAAAAGCCTGATGAAAGGATTCTAAGGCTTGTTCTAGCTGACAACAACCCAGATAGGCTAAACCCATATCATTTAATGTATGCCCTTCTCTGGCTCGATCTGCAATTGCTCTAGCTAACTGTAAATTTTCCTTGACTAGATCAAGATATTCTTGAAATCTTCCCTGCTTATAGTAGCTATTGGCTGTATCACGACGTTCTTCCCACTCTTTGACTAAATTGCAAGATTGCGTCATTTGACCTCAGTTGCACTGCAAATAAATTGGCGGGTGATTCTGAATCTTTAGGGATTAAGCAATAAAAATGTTTCATGCTTAACTAGCCTTGAAAGATTATCCAAGTTAAATTCCGGTTAACCTTTATTTTCTACCTTTAGGTACAAGACGTAAAGAAACAGATGTGATACATATAACTCGCAATCAGCAGTATAAATTAAGCTGTCTTAAAAAACCTAATGATTTCGCGCACATGATCCAAAAATTGACCATCTGTGGAAAGTTGGGCGATCGCATTTCTGGCTTCCCTTGCTAATCGGTCATGTTCGGTTTGATTAACGGCACGAAATTCTTCTAAGTTAGCAGCAATCTTGGCTAATTCTTTACGGGTTTCATCTGCAAAGCGTTGTTGTGTGGCAGCTAAAGAGTAGGCTTGTTCTGGATTGAGTTGGTTTTCTAAAACTTCAATTTTTTGCTCTAATGCGTCAAAACGTTGGCGCAGTTCCACAATATCTTCACGGGGATACTTCCATTCTTGGCTAATCATCGTTAACCGAGCATATAAATACTCATAAGCGCGAATTGCCGGACGCAAGATAGTTAATAATAAAGCTGCACCAGAACTGATATAACCCACAGCACTGATCCCCGTAGCCGCTAGGGTATAAAGACCAATAGCCGATAATAAGTGTAAAGCCAAAGCCAGCCACAGCGATCGCTTGGCTAAAGTTGTAACATAGTTTACTTGTTTTTCATCTACAGGGATTTGCTTGTCAATTGATTGTGCTGCTTCCGCTAAAACTTCCTTGGCTTGAAAATGGATATTCCAGGGAACAGTCACAATCACCAATAACCACCAAAAACTTGCACCCCCAATCACCCAATCGAGAAAATTCCCAGAGGGAATATGCAACCATTGCAGCACACCAAAAGCCAGCAACACTACAGCGACAATTCCCGCAATGGAACTAATAAAAAAATTTACATACATAATATAGCCGCCTAAACTCAGTGAAATTACTACCTCAATTTTGCCTAGGCGGTGAAATTTCTACCTAAAAGTTTGTGATGCTTTTTGTAGCTGCATATAATATCTAGAAAATCACATAACTACGCCAAACAGTTTGACCATTGAGACTTTCCTTAGTTGGTAGTAACAACCGCCAGGTTTTACCTTCCTGTTGAATCTGTAAATACAAATCAAAAGGTTGTTGCAGTTTTTTCAACTGTCTCTGGGGTAGCTGAAAAACTAAATCGTAGTCTCCCTTGACGCGGAAAGCCGGTAAATTTTCAATCGTCAGGGGTTGTTCCTGGCGAATTTTCAGATGTTGAATTTTAAACCCTTGGAACTTGATATTTAACTGCTGATTGAGTTGCTGTTGAGTTTGTTCTAGCTGGAGTGCGATCGCTTTCTCCACTAACTCGCTAGTTGGTAACAATCCAATATTGCCACAACCGACCAAGAGCATCAGCAAAACTGCCATCAAAACAAACCGCACCATGTTACTGTTGATAGATTTTTAGCGATAGTATAGCGGAAGATGCCTAAAACTACCTAATGCGTGATATTCAGGAGATTCCTGGTAATTTTAGTGAAGAATTGACCGTTACTCAGCACTCGTTACTCAGCACGCTGCTCAACGCCCCGCTACCGCTAACAGCACTACCGAAGCGATCGCCAACATTATTGGCACTTAAGGATGGTTGCGGATAAAATTGACCTGCGGCTGGTACCAGCACTCTTCACTTTACTTACCCTCATAGCAGAACAAGCAAAGACATTTGATTTTGCCAATTGATACAAAACCAGAAAATTACCTCAATTCCTATAAACCTGTGTGGCAATTAATCCCCCAAGAAGGATTAATTGCCATTAATCAGAACTTTGTACAAATACTGCATACAGATTACTCAACATTTTGACAAGTCTATAACCCCAGCAGGATATCTAAACTCTATCAATATCTTTAGATAACTTTAGTATGATTAATTTCGCTCCCTGTTCCCCATTGACTACAAAAATGAATTAATTAAATAATAAATGTAGATACATAATTTTATGCTGAGAATCTTACACAAAATTCAAAATAAAACTTTAAGAAGAATTCAGGGCTTACCCATAGTTAAATACTATGCTGACATTGCCCATCAAACAGCAGTCCAAGAGCATATTCCTTATTTACCTAATCTTTCCAACTCTGACATCAATATAGTGAAAAAACTTCAAACCCAGGGTTTAGCCATCACTTCTCTAGCAGAATTAGGTATTGAATCCAATTTACAGCTTTTGCAGTCAGCCAAAAAATTATTACCCCATATTCAACCTGATACTAATATCAAAAAACATGGATTTGTCGCTCATGCCAGTGCCGCACAAATGCTTGAATATCCCGAAATTTTCCTATGGGGATTAGAACAAAGATTATTAAATATCATTGAAAACTATCTGGGTTTACCAGTAGCTTATCACGGTGCATATTTTCGACAAGATATTGCCAATCAACTAGAACAAGGCTCCAGACTTTGGCACATAGATACAGAAGACCGTCAAGTCATTAAGATTATTATCTATATCAATGATGTAGATGAAAACACAGGGCCATTTCAATACCTGCCGCAAACTTTAACCCTAGAAGTAGCTAAATCCTTAAACTACTCATCTGGTTATATTACCAATCAAACTATGCAAAATACTATATCTCCAGCACAATATCAATCCTGTGTTGGGTCTGCTGGGACAGTAATTTTTGCTGCCACTAGTAGTATTTTTCATCGTGGCAAGCCTCCAACTCTCAATGATAGATTTGCCATATTCTTTGATTACACCGCGCGCAGAAAAAAAGATTTACATTACACAACTTCTGCTTTAACTCATGAATTTTTAGTTAATTATTATCATCATTTTTCAGAACAACAAAAACAATATATTTATTGGCAATAAGAAATAGGGAATAGGGAAGAGTAACAGCAATGCCCCATGCCCTATGCCCTATTTTCAAATCTATTCACTCATCACAGAAGCACAAGTTTGAGCCACCTGCCATAATTTGTAGACAAATAACTCTGTACGTGAATTAGGCGCGTCACTAATCATCGTTACAAATACGCCATCCGCATCTTCATAACCATCTGATAACCAATAACCACGCAGAGTAATTTCTACATACTCAGCATCACTAGTGGACACATCTATGATTTCCCTGTCAGCAAATCTAGCCTCTGCCCTCAGTGCTTCAATTCCTGGCAAGTCCGCAGGTAGCAAAAAGGAAGCAGTGCTGGGTTCAACACAGACACTTTGACCAACACGTAATGCCAAAATCACTCGTGTTTTCACCCATTCCTCTAAAGATAAAGCAATATACTCCAAATAAAAACTGCTTTCGGTGTAAGTTAATTTCAGCATTCCTTATGCTCTCCTGCTATTCCAGGTTTGCTTGCACATTTATCCAAAATTTGGTGGACTGTTCAATCACTGCAATTTTGAGGCGAATATACTTTGGTAGATCAACTATCAAGTTGGATAAATGAATTCGCCCTTCATCTTCTGTATAACCTAGTGGAAGTCCTGCTTTGTCAGTAATTAACATGACACTGACTCACTTAATATTAACTCGGCACAGTGGTAAGTAATTGCGCGAAAAAACCACCAGGGATTGCCCTAACATCGGCCTTGCAGTCGTCACAGTTTCTCTCCTTAATAAAAAACCCCCGCTTCTGACTTAGGTAAAGCGGGGGTAAAAGTTGACCATCATGTTGTTCGGTCTTATGTTGGTACAGCATTTCTCTGTCTGTACCTCCCGCTTCTTAAATTTGATTGTGGTTTGGCATTCAGCCTATCAATGCTGAAAAATATAAAATCATAGTCTGCCTCTGTGATTTGCTCATGCTGGTGGCTACCATCACCCATAAATAAATACTCCACTCCCACAGCACCCAATTCCCAACTAGATCTGTAGTTGGTCGCGCGCAAGAAAGTAGAGATGGGATAAATGGATTTCACAGAAAATTTCACCTATTGAACATTCCTTTAAACATACTACACTTGTATTACTATCCTGTCCATACTTTCAAGGAGAAAAAGTCATGCACACAATTACTCGCACCCCAACTACCGATATGGAAGTAACTAGCATCCGCTTGGAGCGAGAACTCAAAGAGAAACTTAAAGAAATAGCTGGCAATCAGGGTTATCAAGCTTTGATTCGAGATATTCTCTGGAATTATGTACAGCAGAAATCCGGCGAGTGGAAACCGCGATTTTCACGAACGGATATTCGAGCTAGTATAGCTGCCACAGCTCAACAAGAAGAACGTTGTGTACTCACAGGTCAACTAATTCAACCCCAACAACCTATGTTGTTAGGATTAACCAGAAATGGCGAGATGGTTCCTCTCAGCATCGAGAGTTTAGCTGGATAGTTCGGTGTATGGGTGAATGCAGCCTAGTTGCTGCTTAATAAACAGCTAGGCTGCATTCATCGCTACTGTCAGCAAAGGCAAATTATTTAGATAACTTGACAAATCAATATTTTTAATTAAGCAAATTAGGAACTAAAGAGTATAAATATATTCTTAAATACAGGTGATTGATCATTATTATGTTAGCTATCACCTGAATATCAAGGTGTTTCCCTGACGATCGCAATCTCAAGACAGCAACCTAGCAGTCTAATCGCAATCACTGTTCCCGCTTCTTTGATTCTTGACTTTTCCCAGAGTAGAGTATCTGATGATCGTTAACTCCTCAAAACTAATGAAAAAAAGCAACGATCAGGCTTTTGTGACAGTAGTATTAGCTAACAGTGTCTGTTGCAACAGTAGTAATGCGGTGAGTGAATATGAAGTTGTGGTTGTAAATCCAGAGAAATTACGGTTTATGTAGAGTTACCTACAAGGTATGGTAAGGCAAAAGTGATTTACAGATACAATTCTATCCCCTTAAACCTAAGTTATATTAAGTATTTTCAACAATTTTACATAGTTTTATGACCATGTATAAATTAGCTTAATATACTGAAACTTGGTCATCTGTAAGATAAAGGGGCTATAACAGAATGATAGAAAATCTTGAATCAAGATTTGCCATCCATCCGGTATAGCAACACGACTAACGGTGAAGAATATGCCAGAAAGTTGGGTGCAATAAAAGTGGGGTCATTATTCAAGAATATGTCAGGAATGAAAAAGCATTTATTAGTATCACCAGACCGCCCCGATGACCCAGAGCGACTCAAACTATACCCAGTCAAACTGATGCAGCATCAGGAAGAAACAGCCCACCAGTTGGCGCACAAAATTAATCACATCATTGCTAGTAGTCAATCCACAGCATTGATGCTGCCAGAAATTGCCAAATTGATCGGCATAGCCACTAATGTAGATTGTTGTTGTTTAGTGGCAATAACAGGTGAAGACTCAACGGAAGCAACAACGGCTAGTTGGTGTGCTGATGAATATCTAGGAATGCCTCAGCCAGATGAATTGTTTTCGATGGAACAGTCAGTGCTGCAATGCGCTACTGAACCTTTCACGATAGAGGATATTGCCACAATTCGTAACAGTCTGGTGATTGGATGTCAACAATTGCCATTGCCTATCAAATCGGTGTTAGCAATTCCTACCCGTTTTGGCGGCAAGAATAATGGCGTAGTGAATCTGATCAAATTTCAATCCTATGATTGGGGAGAGGGAGAAAAATACATCCTCAAAACCATCGCGGCAGCTTGTGCGATCGCTTTTTCTCAATTTACCCAAGCCCAATTAATTTCTCATCAGCAACAATACTTACAAAAAAGTAATCAACATCAAAGCTTAATCAAACAATTAACTATACTAAGTCGGAGTAACTTGGAGTTAAGTCAAATGCTCCAACTAGCCATAGCATCTACTGCTGAATCTTTACAAGCAGACCGAGGTTTACTAATCCTCCTGAGATATACAGATCCATTATTTAGAAGCACTAACAGAACCCAAATTCCTCAAGCAAGAGCTGATGTCATCGGTGAATGGCATCGGGAAAATCCCAATAATACAGAATCTTTAAATCAATCTTTTACTTTGGCAGAATGTGCTTTGTGTCAGCGAGCTTTCACTGAGGGAGGTAAGCCAGTCATCATCAATGACTACACAGACCTACCGGAAACAACCATCGTTGCGCCTTTGTTTGACATTACACAACTACCATCTGTACTGTTAATGCCGCTAGAAAATCAAGGTAGAATCCTGGGATTTTTAGTGCTACAGCAAGCAGTCCCGCGTGAGTGGCAAGTAGCAGAATTAAATTTAGTGGAAATGGTCTGCGCTCAAGTAAGCAACGCCATTATTCAGTCAAACACCATCCGACAAGTCCAAACTTTAGTTGATGAGCGCACCGCCAAACTGCAAAGCAGTTTAGAACTACAGGCCAAGCTGCACGAAAGAACTAGGCAATATGTAGATCAGTTGCGAGAATTGAGCCGCCTCAAAGACGAATTTATGAGCAACATCAGCGATCGCCTGCGCTATCCCTTAACTAATATGATGCTGTCAATTAAGAATTTGCAGCGACAGGGAATCACCCCTGAGCGTCAAGTTGTATATTTGGATATTCTCGAAAAAGAATGTTCTAAAGAAATCAACTTAATCAACGACTTGCTGACATTACAAAAACTAGAGAGCCAACAAGAACCACCACGTTATGAAAACTTGAATGTCAACACCAGAATTCAAGAATTAAGCGAACTGTTGACTAAAAAACTCACAGAAAAAGGCTTAAGCATCAATTTAGACATACCTGAAACGCCACTAAAACTGCAAACTGAACTAGAGAGTTTTGACAGAATTCTGCAAGAGTTATTAAATAATGCGTATACATACTCAGAACGGGATACGATTATCCACCTGCACGCCAGTCACCAGGTGAATCAGTTAGTTGATCAAGTTATGATCAAAGTGACTAACACAGGACGTGGCATCTCCCAAGAAGAGGCGACCTATATCTTTGATAGGTTTCGTCGCGGTAGAGGAGGTCGTTGGACACCCGGTACTGGCTTAGGACTCGCACTAGTGAAGTCCTTAGTGCAGCATTTAAACGGAGCGATCGCCGTTGAGAGTACCCCTATACCTGATTCTCAACTGAGCGAAATCTGCTTCACCTTGACTCTGCCCCAGTTTTCTGACGACAGTAAACCATATTCTGAAAGTGACTAACCAACAAACAACCTCAGAGGACTTTGAACTCGATTCCCATTCACAACCTGAATCGAGTTTAGTGGCGGGTCAAACTGATGTACCCCCAGTAGAAGTTCAAATCGCTAAAATTGCCGAGCGACAACGGCAAATCACAGCTACAGTTCAGATTCCCTATCCAGTAGAAACCGTCTGGAAGGTCTTGACAGACTATGAATCTTTAGCTGAGTTCATCCCTAACCTTGCCAAAAGCCGTCTTCTACAACATCCAGATGGTGGCATTCGTTTAGAACAAGTCGGTTCTCAACGTTTTCTTAACTTCAATTTTTGCGCTCGTGTAGTCCTAGATTTACAAGAGCATTTCCCTTCAAAAATCAACTTTCAAATGGTAGAAGGGGATTTTAAAGGCTTTTCTGGTTATTGGTGTTTAGAGCCTTATTCCCTGGGTGAATTATTGGGGACTAGTCTCTGCTACAGCATCCACATTTGGCCAAAATTAACTATGCCTGTATCTATGATTGAAAATCGTCTTAGCAATGACCTGCGATCGAATTTGCTAGCGATTCATCAGCGAGTTAATGATTTAGCCAGTCAACAATCATAATTTTAAATTTAATGCCTACGGTCTTGTGATCGTAGGCATTGGTGTTCAAACATAAGTGAGATTTTTCAATCTCTTTAGTTTATTTCAGTACCCCCAGGGGAATTCGAATCCCCGTTACCTCCGTGAAAGGGAGGTGTCCTAGGCCTCTAGACGATGGGGGCATCAACCTCAGAACCTTTTATAAATTAACGGATTTTTCAGATGATGTCAATACATTTGACGAAAAAATTTTTTCGGGTGTAAAGATGTGGCGGTTTAAGGGTGTGGGGGTTTAAGAGTATGAGGGTTTAGGGGTGTATGGGAAGAACAGTTTAGTGCGTTTCTTGTACATCTTGCTGAGGCGTAGTCACGCTAGTCAAATCGCTTCTCTACGAGACGCTGCGCGTAGCTTGCTTCCACGTTCGCGGTAGCTTTGCGTAGCAAAGTGGTACGCTCCAATTCAAAATTAAAAGTACCCTGCGGGAAGCAAGCTACAAAATTCAAAATCAAAGACAATTAGTGGGGGCTGTAAACCCATAATTAATTCATAGTGAGTTGCGCTCTAATGTAGTAGACAGGAAAAACAAGAAGGACAAGGACGAGAAAGCACTATCTACGAGCGCAACTGCATATCAAAATTATTTCCATTCTTACTAACATAATTTTGCATTTTGCATTTTGAATTAAAAAAGGTCAAAGGCTAATTTCCTGCATCAAACAGGACTGATAAATTTCTTCTCCCCCTACACCCTTACCCCTCCGCACCCCTTGGTACACACTGAACATCTTTCACAAAGCAGATGATTCACATCTATCAACAGTTTTACTTTTTTTGGTGTTTAATACCCTGGAGTCATGCTAACTGTCAGCAAATTGTCACACTCAGTCACCAATCTAGCGAGAAATAGAGTATCCTATAAGACTACGTATGAAAAAAACTCTCAACTTAACACAGGATAAAGGGTCTAATGTTGTACCCTGTAAAGGGAATATTCATTATTCTTTACAAAAGATTTTGAAATACATCTCTCAAAATCCATAGCATGGAAGCATCTTTTGAAGTCACCCTACAGATGGTGATCACGGTCGTTGCAGGTATTAGCGCGCAGGTGTTGGCGGCATATTTTCGTGTCCCTAGCATCGTTTTGCTATTACTCTTGGGCATTTTTCTGGGTTCTGATGGCATTGGGGTATTACATCCCCAAATGCTTGGTACAGGATTAGAAGTGATTGTGGCTCTAGCAACGGCAATTATTCTATTTGAAGGTGGACTAAACCTAGATTTACGAGAGTTAGGCAGAGTTTCCTTAAGCTTGCAATTGCTTGTCACCTTGGGAACGCTGGTGACGCTAATTGGTGGGAGTATGGCGGCTCACTGGTTGGGTGAGTTTCCCTGGAATATTGCTTTTCTTTACGCGTCTATTGTCGTAGTGACGGGGCCGACGGTGATTGGGCCTTTACTCAAGCAAATTAATGTAGACCGTCAAGTCGCAACGCTCTTAGAGGGAGAAGGGGTATTAATTGACCCTGTGGGGGCGATTTTGGCGTTTGTGGTATTAGATACCATTGTCAATGGTGATGCTGACCCTATTAACGCCATTGTGGGGTTAATGATGCGCCTGGGGGTGGGTGCGGCGATTGGTGCTGTAGGCGGTTATGTGATGAGCTTGATTTTCAAGCGCGCCAGTTTTTTATCAATTGAGTTGAAAAACTTGGTGGTTTTGGCGGTGCTATGGGGTTTGTTTACCCTAGCGCAGATGATTCGCACTGAATCAGGGGTAATGACTACTGTAGTGGCTGGAGCTGTATTTGCGAATTCTTCTGTACCAGAGGAACGCTTGCTGCGGAGTTTCAAAGGTCAGCTAACGATTTTGAGCGTTTCTGTACTGTTTATTCTGCTAGCGGCTGATTTATCTATTGCGAGTGTGTTGGCTTTAGGTTGGGGTAGTTTATTTACTGTCTTGGTGTTAATGTTTGTGGTTCGCCCCATTAATATCTTGTTGTGTACAGGGAATAGTGATTTAAATTGGCGACAAAAGTTATTTTTAAGTTGGGTGGCACCGAGAGGGATTGTTTCGGCTTCTGTGGCTTCTTTGTTTGCGATTTTGCTCACTAAGCATGGGATCAATGGTGGTGATGCGATTAAGGCGTTGGTTTTCCTAACGATTATCATGACGGTGGTTTGTCAAGGATTGACAGCAGGTTGGGTGGCTAGATGCTTGCAAATCACTTCTCAAGAGGCGACAGGGGCAGTTATTGTGGGTTGTAATCCCTTAAGTTTATTAATTGCCCGTTTCTTTCAAGAACGGGGGGAAAATGTCGTTCTCATCGATACTGAGCCAGAATATTTGGCTCAAGCAGAAGCTCAAAGCATCAGGGTAATTGTTAGTAGTGCGCTAGATGCAGAAGTGTTAGAAGAAGCGGGTTTAGCCTCGATGGGGACTTTCTTAGCAATGACTAACAATGGCGAAGTAAACTTTGTGTTGGCGCAACGAGCTGCTGAGGAATTTCATCCACCGAGGGTTTTAGCGGTTTTTCCTCGTGATCCCCAAGCCAATAATTCAGTTAATAGTAAAGTTAATCAAGCTTTTGTTTCAGATGTAGCGATTAAAACTTGGAATGAGTATTTGAGTGATGGGCGGGTGAAGTTAGGTACAACTACACTCAATGCAGGGGAATTTACCACCCAACAGGAACGTATCCAAGAGAAAATTCGGACTGGGGCTTTGATCCCGTTGTTGCTAGAAAGAGAGGATCGTTTACAGATTACGCCAGCTCACCAGGAATGGGAAGTAGGCGATCGCATTATCTACCTGTTACATGATCCCAGACCGAATTTGTTAAAACGCTTATCTGGTGCTAGTCAGTCTACACCATTGGCTTTAGAAAAATTACCAGAGTTGGAAGAAGTGCCTTGGGTAAAAGCGGTGAGTGCTGAGTTGTGAGTGCTGAGTTGTGAGTGCTGAGTTAAAAACTGTTCTAGGAAAATGCTCTTATCAATTACATCTTGACTTTAGGCAATTTTCTGGACTCAACACTCAATACTTGAAACTCAACACCGACTAAACGCACACTACCGCTAACGGCACTCAAATCAATTCAAAATTAAAGAATTGATACTCATTACTCATTACTCATTACTCATTACTCAGCACTCATTACTCAGCACGGGCTAAACGCCCCGCTTCCGCTAACAGCACTCAATACTCACTTGCTAGCTGAATGCTTTCTTCTGTGTACATTTGTCTTTCTTGCCACATTAAAGCTGCAAAATGTAAGACAGCAAAAGTAATCGCTGCAAAAGTAATAATGTAACTGTGGAGTGTATATAAATGCTCAACAGTAACGCTGCTAATTGCTCCACCACCTGTGAGGATATCGCGCAACTGTGTACCAATTACAGGGATGGCTTGAATATTGCCTAGCTCAATGTTAAATCGCCAGTAACCTTCCTGCGTCCAGTCGAGAATCATCGCTGTCCAATCAAGACCAATCGCACTTAAAGTAAAGAAAATCCCACTCACCCACGCCAATAGCCAACTACGGCGAAATTGTCTTCCTAAGAACATCACCACAATTTGCACTAGTGCGATCGCAATCATGATGTTACCTGCAATATCATGCGCTCTATGGAATAACCACCCATAGGATACTTGAGTGTCAATCATTCTCAAAGAGTTATAAGCTCCGCCTGCTGTGGGTTCGTAATAAAAAGACAATAAAACGCCCGTAGAAACGTAAATCAAGCACAGGGAAAGAATTACGACCGATAATATCGTGGCTGCTCGCCGCAAAATTCTATCGAACTGGGTGCTTTGCATCGTTCACCCCTCCTGTTATGAGATTGATTATGTATTTTTATTACAATATAACTAAGTTTTATAAATATATCTATATTCTCCTTGCAAAGAATATATTTTTTTAAACGAGAAATTGTCCCCAGATTGGGAACTTTTCTGGCGAACCGTACCAAATTCCTGGGCTTCTGGGAGAATGTCTGACACCTTCAATCACGAGATTTTCTGCACCAGCTAAATGAGCAGCTGCAATCGGTGTGATCCCATCACCCCAAGTATTACCTTGTCCACAAGTCAATTGATAACTGCTATAGGCTAACCAGCCACCACGCCGCCTTTCTCCAAAAATCGTTTTACCAGCGACACAAACGTAACGGACGGAGGGATAAAAAGCACCAGGATAGTTAAGATTGACAAAATCTAAATTTTTGCGTGTCCAGCGTTCTTGGCTAGTGTGGGGTGTCCCCAAAGTGATGAGAGTTGCCACCAACGGGTGAGCATTCCAAATATTCGTACCATAAGGCTGTTCTCCCAAATAAATGCGAGAAATCCAGCCACCGGCTGAGTGACCAATTAGATTGACTTGAGTAGCGTTATATTCTTGTAGTGCTTGTTTAACAGTCTGGTCAAGCTGCTGCAAAATAGGTGTGATTGGTCTACCACCGATAGTGGGTATCCAGTCGCGCCTTCTGAGTGGGACTGTTAACGTCGGGAAGCCTAACTGTTGCAGAGAAATTTCTAGTGGACGGTAAGCGATCGCACTTTCTAAATATCCCGGCACAATAATTGTAGGTAAGGTCATTTTAGTTGCGAATAGTCAATAGTCAATAGTCAGCACAGGCTAAACGCCGTACTACCGCCAACAGCACTCATTACTCATTACTCATTACTCATTACTCATTACTCATTACTCATTACTCATTACTCATTACTCAGCACTTTTCTTTGAGAAATAGCAAAACAGAGAACATTCTCTCATGTAGTAGGTGTGCTAGTATGTTTCGGCTTGCTGATGTTAATCTCAACAGACCAAGTTGATTGTTCAGAAGTGCAACTGCTGCTTAAGCCTTGGCTTTCAATAAGTTAGACCTATACATTTAGAGGGATGCGATCGCCTTTACTGGTAACTACCTTATGTTTAAGCGGAAATGATCGCGTTCATGATCATGGCAATACTAGAGCCAATATTTTCATGAATTAACCTATTTACCAGTGAAATGTAAGAAAAGACCTTATAGCTTGAGAAATTAAAGACTTGAATAAGTGGGGATACTATCCCGTCATAGGGGTCAAGTTCGGCCGCTATGATCTTTATAAGGACGCATCTATTGCAATCAAGATAAAATTACCTTGCTAGTCAACTGCAACTGAGCCGAGTGAACGATTAACAGCTATGTCTTACGTCTCCGTACTAAAAAATATACCAGAGTTTCTCAGTCAACCAACTGGGATAGCTGCAATAGCCTCTGTTGGCATTCACGGTGCTATTGCGTTGATTGTGCCGCTAATGCCTGTAGATTCTAAGCAACCGAAAGAACAATCTACACAAAAAACTGTGGGAGTTCTACAACTAAGTCAGGCTGACTTAAGTCGTCTACCACAGACTCCAGATAATAACTCAGTAGCATTACAGCCACCAGCACCGTTATTACAAAATCAATTTCCTCAACAACCGCTACTGAATAATAATTCGCCTAATCTCAATGCTTTAACGACTACTGTACCTCCTTTACCACCACCACTTAACACTCCCTTATCACAGCCCCCAATAGGCTCAATTCCTAACACTAGTTACCCTAGTTATCCTAGTTACCCTACCAACACTTTGCCTCAACGTCAGCGTTTGCGGACATCTTCCCCAAGGGAGTATAGCCTTCACAATCCTGGGATTAGTTTAAGTGATAGCAAATTTGATCTTGTCACCTCTAGCAAGTTCAGGAATCAGCCGACAATTCCTAGCAACTCACAACCTCTAGCTGTGAATAAGTTGCCACAATTGAACCCAGCAGAAACGCCAAGCAACCTAACTGACAGTTCGCAGGCTAATCTTCCAGACAATAATATTAACAATCAAGCCAATACACAGTCTGTTCCTCCAACAGATAGGATAGCTCCTGTTGTGAAAAATCCTGGCACAGCAGAGGATTTAAATCTTGCTAATCAAAGCATACCCAAAGAACAACAAGGCTCTACACCAAATGTGACTGATTTACCCTCAAAACAGACGCAACAAGGTGAAATTGCCCTAGTTAATTCCTACGAGAATTTAAGACAAACACTCCAGCAACAGTACCCCAACTCTCAGGAAAAAGCAGTTATTCGCAACACCATCGCCACTGAGAAGCCAGGTCTTGATGGTATAGTGTTGGGTTTTTTGGTGGTTGATACTCAAGGCAAACCTTTAGATATTTACTTCCAAGACAGGTCAATTGCCCCTGAATTACAACAAAGAGCTAAAGCGTATTTTGCTGAAAACACTCCCAAAGGCGATAAGCAAATTAGTCGCTATCCTTTTAACTTGCGTTTTCAATATAACAGCAGCAATACCACACAACCCAATTCCGAAAAGACTCCAGCTGTAGTCATTCCTAATTCTGGTAACAATTCCAATCCTAATAATCCTCAACCAGAGGCTAACTCTAGCACTTCAAATCAACCTACACCAACCGCAACCGTTCCATCATCTGAACAGACAACTAGATCAGATAATTCATCATCTACATCAAAACCTAGTAAAGAATTAATCAGGCAATTGCAAAATTTGCGTGATAGCAGACAGAAAAAGCCAAATGCTAACTAGTAGCCAATAATATTAGACTGTTATTTGTGACAGTTGATTTGCGCTGCGTTTAAACTTGATTAAACGCAACCTTTTTAACTGGATACTTTGTCATTTGGCTGTTGTACGGGCGGGTTTAACCAAAATATCTGCCGAAACCCGCCCATCCTGATGATTTTCACCAGCCTTGCTCTGATTTTTGGAAGACGTAAGCAGCAACTTCGAGAATTTCTGGTTCGCTTAACTTGTTTTTGAAGGCAGGCATAGCATTTTTACCGTTTTCTACTTGATAAATAATTGCCTGGATAGCGTCTTCGTTGTAGTTGGCGAGGTACTTGGATAGAGCTTCTTTTTGCAGGGTTTTTTGAGGAACTAGAATATTACCGCCGCCTATATGGCAAGCAGAGCAGTTATTCTGGAAAATTTTCGCGCCTGAAGATATTTCTGCCGCTAGAACTGGACTGGTAAATGTAAGTTTAATTATAGCGATCGCCAAAAATATAAATAAAATTATTCTCAACAGATTTTCCTCGCGACAAACATTTAGCAAACAAAAGTATTTGCTAGTCAATATTGTATTGCTGCTAGGTACTTAACATATATTTACATTCTTAGCTGAAGACGCGCCAAGTATATAAGTGTTAGTTATATTGAGATTGAATAAATTTTAAATAATAAATTTGTTTAAAATTTGCGGTGACGAGTCTATTCCTGTTTGATGTCGATCACTAGAAAATTAGTGAGGGGAATTGAGACTAGTCACCGCCGCTAATTTGGATGTGGCTAGAAAGTCATGCAAAATCTAGCGACAACCAAAGGTTTCTAGCTTTCAACTTTGATTTTACCAACCATACCAGCACCACGATGAGGTTCGCAGTAGAAGGTGTATTCACCAGGAGGAGTATCTGCGGGGAAGGTGGTTGTTTCTTTTTGACCAGGACTCATCATCAATTGTTTATGAGAAAGTGCCTTAACGGCATCACCACCACTGGGATCGAAGACAACGTTGTGGGGGGGTACTTTGTTGTTTAACCATTCGATGGTGTCGCCTGGTTTGATGGTCAACTTAGCTGGTTCAAATGCCAGCATTCCTTTATCTGTACCTAGTTTAATTGTGTATGTCTCAGCCGCAGCACTAGGTGTGAAAATAGCAAAGCTGCTAACAACTAAAACTGCTGTCAATACGGCTAAGGTAAAGCGTCGCCAGGTTGCGGCAATTAACTTCACGGCGTTCTCCTAAATATATAGTTTTATTTTTCCCTCTCCTATTTTAAATAAAATCAACACCAAATATGACAATATGTCGTAGAACTTTTTTTTAAGAATTTATAGAAGGTAAAAAACTGTGAGTTCCAGATTCTGAGTACCGAGTCAAGAAAAATTAGGGATGAGAGATAACCCATCCTGATCCAATTTACTTGTCTTCAGCACTGAGAACTCAGAACTCACCAAAACTCAGCCAATAGTGAGGATTTTAGTAGTAGATTTTACCGCCGCCCCATTTGTCGCCAAGAATTTTTGGCTGGAGGAGGATATGACCAGCGATCGCTTCCAAATCCTTATCGGTCAGATTTCGCATTTCTGTGAAAATATCTGCACTCTTGATGCTGGGGTGTAATTCGGAGATTTCCTCTTCCCCGTCATAGGTGGTGGGATTTTTCATGTAATCTACCAAGCCTTCAATGTTGTCGCGCTTGGGTGTGGCTAAAGCCAGGGCTTCAGGTTCGAGTCCCACGTTTTGGTTAGTTTTGGTCACACCACCGACGTGACATTGGGCGCAGGCGTACTGGAATAAACGTTTGCCTTCTTTTACTTGTTTTAAACTGAGTGTAACGGTATCACCCTGCTCATTTAATTTTACTGTTCTGGTAGCTTTGTCCAGTTCCACAGCTGTTGCGCTACCGACAACTAACTGAAAAGTCAGTAGAACAGTAACGACAACAACGCCAATAAGTCTTCTAAACATTGTTTCCCCTTAAAGATTTTGACGCTCAACACAGCTAAGAAAGTAATACTCAACCTCTAAAATTGACAAAGACAAAACCTTGGCTACAGTCACACTGTAGTCTCCTGTTATCTCTGCGATCGCTAGGTTTGCCAAACTCATCATTGTGTGTTAACCCGCAAATAGAGATTGAGTCGCTGTAATACCAATATCACGTTAGGAGTGCAATTTGTTGCCCAAAATCTGGATTGGGGACTGGGGAATGGGGAATGGGGCATGAGGACAAGGGAGATAAGGGAGACAAGGGAGAATTACTTTTGAATGCCCAATGCCCCATTCCCATTTTTATCCCTTACCGCCGGTGAAGGTGACGCTTTGAATGAAATAGCGGTTGAAGAAGGCGTAAATACATAAGGCTGGTAAGGTGAAGACCATTGAGGCTGCCATGATGTAGTTCCAGTAGCTGATATATTGACCTTTGAAGGTGTTTAAACCTAGAGGGAGGGTAAACATTTCTGGGTCAAATAAAATGACCACTGGAAGTAAAAAATTATTCCAACTACCCATAAATACAAAAACTGCCTGGGCTGCTAGGGCGGGTTTGGCTAGGGGTAAGATAATGCGGCGGAAAATACCGAAAGTATTTAAGCCATCTAGTTGTCCAGCTTCTTCGAGTTCTTTAGGAAAGTTAACAAAAAACTGCCGCATCATAAAGATAAAAGTGGCGTTGACCATACTAGGCACAATCATGCCTTGATAAGAATTGAGCCAACCCATAGCTTTTAAGATCAGAAACGTAGGAATCAGTGTGATTTGGGCTGGGACTGCTAGAACTGCCAAAATTAGGAAGAACCAGAAGTTTCTCCCAGTAAATCGGAGTCTAGCTAAGGCGTAACCAGCCATTGAGTTGAACAGCAAGTTTAACCCTGTGACGCTGACAGCAATGAATATGCTATTAAACAGCCAACGTAAAAATAAGGGTTCTTGGAGAAAGATTTGTTTATAGTTGTCTAGAGTAAAGTTGTTGGGGAAAAAATTAGGCTCACCCCCAATAATCTCGGAAAGGGGCTTAAATGAGGCTGATAAAGCCCAGAGAAAGGGAATTAAGGTAATAATGGCATAAGCAACTAATACAACGTACAACAGTGCCTTGAGCCAGGGAATGGTAGAGATAGTTTTCAAGCTCTTTCCCCTCCGAAAAGTTGCCGTTGTAGGATGGTGACAGTGATAATGACCACTGCTAATAAAAATGCGATCGCTGCTGCATAGCCCATTTGAAGATAGCGAAACACATTTTGATAAATCAGCAACACTAACGTTAAAGTCGCATTATTAGGCCCGCCAGTCCCACCAGAAAAAATATAAGACTGATCAAATAATTGAAAAGTCCCGATAACTCCAATTGCTACTACAAAAAAAGTCACTGGTTGTAGTAAGGGAATAGTAATGTAAATAAATTTTTGCCACCAATTAGCCCCGTCAATTTCTGCGGCTTCGTAAAGCCTTTGAGGAATATCTTGCAAAGCTGCTAAATAAATTACCATATAAAATGGTGCAGTTGCCCAAATATTCATGAGCATAATACCCTTGAGGGCAACAGATGGATCACCCAACCAATTGTAAGTAGGTAATCCGAAAAAACTCAGGAAATCATTTAGTAACCCATCAGTGTTATAAATCCACATGAAAATCAGAGTTAACACGGCTGAAGATGTTACCGTGGGTAAAAAATAAAGGATTCGCCACCAATTTTTAGCACGAATTCCAGAATTTAAAGTTACAGCTAAAACTAGAGCTAAAATAGTTTGACTAGGTACAACAATTAAGACGTATTCGATTGTATTTTTTAGGGCAATTCCTACTCTATTATCTGTTAATAATCTTTGGAAATTACGCAATCCAATAAACTCATAATCAATTCCTCCTAAAAGTTGAACTTTGTGCAGGGAAAGAAATACTGCGTAGAAAATTGGGAGAATAACGAAAGTTCCTAAAACTAAAATTGTAGGCATCATAAATATGTACCCCACAAGATTAGCTTGGATATTCCATCTGCGAATTTTACGAAGACTGCGTTCCAGAAACACAGTTAAATCTCCATTTAATATTGTATTTAGCAATCTATAGCAGTCTTATCTGATTTGCGATAACTCGTGGTATCTGGTTTCTTGCTATATTTCTCAAGAGTGAATTTCATTAATGTCTCACTCTTTCTTTGTGCAGAGGAACAAAGAAAAAGGCAAGGTTAGATTTAAGTGATTAATTGTTTCACAATCTATAGCTCCTAAAGGATTTTTTAGGAGCCTTATCTAAACAAAGTATTTTTATTGAAAATAATGGTTTTACCTGGAATTTAAATCACTCCATAGATTGAATTTGCTGATTAGCTTCATGCTGCGCTTGTAACATCGCCTGTTTTAATGGCTGTTGTCCTAGCAAAGCACTGATGAACTGATTATCAAAGTTGTTGACAATGGCGGCTGGATGTTTACCGACTTGCCAAGGTGTAGCGTAATTAACACCAGCGACTAAAGGCGACCTCAGCTTATCTTGGTCATATCCCAAATTCTCGGCTACGGATTTACGAGTAGGTAAAGCAAAGCCTGTTCCTGTCCATTTCTGCATGCCCTCTTTACCTGTGAGGTAAGAAATTAATTCCCAAGCTGCGGCTTTATTTTGAGATTGTTTATTCATGACATAGGCGACAGTAAATACCATTGTGCCTTTTTTGTTGTTAATAGTTGGTACTTCTGCGATCGCAAATTCCAATTTGGGAAAGGTTTCTTGCAGATAAGGAATTGCCCAATTACCTTCAATTACCATCGCTACCTTACCTTGACCAAACATTTCACTACCTGAGTTTGTTCCCACATCAGATTTTTGGGCAGAGGAACGGTCTTGGCGATACTGGTCAATGACTAACTGTAATCCTTGTAAGGCTTGTGGACTAGCAAATGTAGCATTATCTTGGGAATCAATGACTTGTCCACCAAAGGCTTTAATTTTATAAGCTTGACGTGCTAATTCTGGCATTTCACCAAAGCCGTATCTGTTGAGTTTGCCTGTTAATTGTTTTGAGTAGCTGCGGAGTTCTGCCCAATTTTGGGGCGGAGTGTTTAAACCAGCAGTCACAAAGGCTTTTTTGTTATAAAAAAGTGCCAAGGTGGAATAGTCTTTCGGCAGTCCGTAAATAGAATTTTGGTACTTAAAACTGTCTAATAAAGTTGGTTCAAAATCTGCTAAATCAAATTCTGGGGTGATGTAATTATTTAACGGTTCTAGGACATTCTGACTCATCAAAAAAGGGGCTTCTAAAGCATCCAGATAAAAAACATCGGGTGCGGCTTCCCCAACTAAGCGAGTTTTGATCACATCCATGTATTGGTCAGAAATTACCTCATATTTGACCTTGATTTGCGGGTGTTTAGCTTCAAAGTCTTGTAAGACTTGTTTTAGTAATTTCTGTTCTACAGGAGAACCTCCCCAACCACTGAGTTTAACTGTGACTTGGTGGGGTTTTGGTAGACTATGGCAACTAATTATAGTCATGGCGATCGCGATCGCTACACCCAAAAATCGCCAAAAATTCTTCCGCATCACGATTAAATTAAAGTCTATTCCTCCTTACTTATATCGTCTGTAACTGCGGACTGATATTTAACTCGTCTGAAGTTTTGTTGAGAAATGCAAGGTAAAATATCGAAGAATTATCCCCAAAGTGTTTGAGTGTACACTGAATAACTCAATAGATTCACTTATGTCAGGGTGCTTTCCCATAAATAATATCTATGGATTCGATTCAGCTTGAAACAGTGTCACCCGTGATTCTGGAACTTCCCCAGATTCCTCAACCCCAAACTCACCTTGTTCCTAGCCGCCAATCTGATAAGAATGCGATTCGCACCAGTTTAAAAGCCTCAACGGTGGATGCGATTTTTGCGGCTATTTTCTCCCTAGCTACTGGCGGAATTTTACTGAGTAATTTCTTGGTAGAGTTAGATGCCAGTCCGGTAGTATTTGGGATGATCACATCAATTCCCATGCTGGTGAACCTGATTCAGCCTTTAGGAGCTTATTTATCCGAACGTAGCACCAGCAGATTCCAATATGCTTTAAAAACATTTGGTATTGCTCGGCTACTATGGCTAATTTTATTACTTGGGGTTATCGGTTTTAGTTGGGGATGGGTAAACTCCCTGCAATTAGAAGTCTTAACTTTATTAATTGTCTTAGGTAGTCACCTATTAGGAGGGCTGGGAAGCGCGTCTTGGTTGAGTTGGCTGGCTATCATTGTTCCCCGAAGATTACGGGGCAGGTATTTTGGTATACGTAATAGTGCAGTCAGTCTCACTAACTTAATTTGTGTACCTTTAGCGGGTTTACTGATTTCCCATTGGTATGGCGGTACTCTCCAAGGTTATGGCGTAGTGCTGTTGGTGAGTATCATTTTTGGGATTCTCAGCTTGGGATGTCAGTATTTCAAGATAGACATAAATCCGCAATTACAAAATACAATCAGTGAATCTCCACAGGAAGGCGGGGGAAAGAGTGCAGGGTGCGGAGGGGAAGAAATTACATCTGTAATCTTATTTAAGGAAGCAAATAAATCTTTAGCGGTTGATTCTGGCGTTAATTTTTGGCAGAATGCTAATTTTTTAAAATTTTTAGTTTATTTTGGCTTATGGATGCTGGCTGTAAATCTCAGTGCGCCGTTTTTTAATTTATATATGCTAGATACGCTGCAACTAGATGTGAGTTGGGTGACGCTTTACGGTAGTTTGCAGGCGGGAGCTAATTTACTGATGATGATGTTTTGGGGTAAGTTAGCAGATAAAGTTGGGAATCGTCCGATTTTGATTTTTATTGGACTTCTGGTGGCGGTGACACCGTTACTGTGGTTGGGAATTAGCGGGAATCATCTAGACGTTTGGTTGTGGTTGCCACTGTTACATATTTTAACGGGCGGAACTTGGGCAGCTATTGACTTATGTAACAACAATATGCAATTAGGTATTGCCCCACTCAAAAACCAGTCACTATATTTTGCGATCGCTTCGGCGGTGGCTGGTTTTAGTGGCGCGTTAGGCACAACTATCGGTAGCTTAATCGCCCAATTCACTCAGCATGGAGGTTTATTGGCGGTTTTTGCCCTTTCTGGTGTGTTGCGCCTAGTGGCTTTAATTCCGTTAGTGTTTGTTAAAGAGTGATTGGGCATAGGGCATGGGGAATTGGGAATTGGTGTAAAACTTCCTCTACTCCCCTGCCCCCTGCCCCCTGCCCTCATCCTTTCATTCAGCTGCGGTGGTGCTAAAGCTCATCGCTTCCCACCGTACCATAGGGGGGGCGGTAGGGACAGGTTGGTGTAGTGCGATGAGTTTGGCTAGGGTGTTCTTTAATTGGGTACGGGGTACGATTTCATCAACGAAGCCATGTTTGAGTAGGTCTTCGGCTGTTTGGAAATCGTCTGGTAGCTTTTCTCTGAGGGTTTGCTCAATTACACGGCGACCAGCGAAACCAATGGTGGCTTTAGGTTCAGCAATGATAATGTCGCCCAACATAGCAAAACTAGCAGTTACGCCGCCTGTGGTGGGGTTGGTTAAAATGGGGATGTAGAGTAATTTAGCGTCGCGGTGACGTTCTAGGGCGGCGGAAATTTTCGCCATTTGCATTAGAGAGAGCATACCTTCTTGCATTCTCGCTCCCCCAGAGGTGCAAACAATGACTACTGGGTAACGTCGTTGGGTAGCTTGTTCAATGAGGCGGGTAATTTTTTCACCCACGACAGAACCCATACTACCGCCCATGAAGCGGAAATCCATCACGGCAAGCCCTACGGGTAAACCGTTGATTTGCCCCAAACCTGTTTTAACTGCATCTAAAAGCCCTAGCTTGTCCTCCATTTCCCGCAAGCGATCGCTATAGGGTTTGCGATCGCGGAATTGCAGAGGATCTGTAGAACGCAGATTTTCATCTATCGCTCTCCAAGTATTTTGGTCTATTATTTGCCGGATGCGTTCATCACTGTCTACTCGATTGTGATGTCCGCATTCTACGCACACCATTTGATTGGCTAAAAGGTCTTTCGTATAGGTCAGCACACCACACTTAGGACATTTATGCCACAGTCC
Source organism: Nostoc sp. CENA543 (assembly GCF_002896875.1). GTDB lineage: Bacteria > Cyanobacteriota > Cyanobacteriia > Cyanobacteriales > Nostocaceae > Trichormus. The sequence goes on along the minus strand of NZ_CP023278.1, from coordinate 5,487,257 downwards.
ATCGGCAATTTCGCGCTCTTGGCGTTCGAGGTTGGTAGCTCCCGATTTACGGCGGTTCGCAAACCAATCAAATAGAGACTTTAAACCGCGTGATTCTTCGTTGTTTGCCATTTTTATCTTATTCAAGTGGGTACGAGGTCGAAAATAAGTCAAGCAGTCAGGATAATTCAATTATCATTAGTCTTGAGTAATTTTATTGACTAGTGATGATTAACCTGTAACTGTTGACTACATCGCCAAATTACGCTTATAAGCAATCAGACCTAAATTTGCATCTTTGGTTGCCAGCTTAACGAAAATACTGATGCCAATACAAGTATTTGGTTCTGTGAATGTTGTAAATGTATTGGCAAAATTAAAGACGTTATCATACCAACCCCCCAACAGGATGCCTTTCCTCAACCCCAGCTTGAAGTATTGCCCCCAAGATTGCAATTTGTATCGCCAGTTGATGAGCATTCAGCATTTACCAACAGGTACTCTTCAATTAGAGGGTGATACTAGTCACAAGCTGATATTACCAAAATGTCAAGCGTAAATGGGGTAATGAACGCTACAGTCGGGGAAAATTTAGTTGGTATTGGGAATGGGGACTGGGGATTGGGAATGGGGCAGGGGGCAGGGGGCAGGGGGCAGGGTGCAGGGTGCAGGGGAGAAAAACTAATGACTAATGACTAATGACTAATGACTAATGACTAATGACTAATGACTAATGACTAATGACTAATGACTAAACAATCTCAAGTAGGCTGATAAAACTGCTTCGCCGCCGAAGAGGGTGAAGAATGCGCCGGATGCTAGGAAGGGGCCGAAGGGGATTTTTTGCCCCCATTTGCGTTTTGATAGGATAATTGCGCTGATTCCTACGATCGCGCCTAGACTGCAAGCGATAAATCCAGCTAATAGTAAATGTTTCCAACCTAGCCACGCTCCCATCATGGCTGCTAGTTTGGCATCTCCTGCACCCATTGCTTCTTTTTGCAGGAAAATACCGAGAAGTGCGATCGCATCAAATAACCATAATCCTAATACAGCTCCCACTATCCCCATCATTAAATGTTTAACTACGCTAGCAATGCTGGCTTCGTTTATATATCCCACCACTACCTGAAAGATAATTCCTAACACCAACCCTGATTTAGTTAAGGGATTGGGTAAAGTCATGGTGTCTAAATCAATCAGGGACAAGGCTAATAACCAACTACAAAAAGCCCAATATCCTAGTGTCAAAATTGAGACGTTGAATATCAAGAAAATGAGGAGAAAAATAATCCCTGTCACCGCCTCTACCACTGGATAACGCACAGAAATCGGGCTTTTACAATAACGACATCGCCCTTTTAACCACAGCCACCCAAATACAGGCACATTATCATAGGCTTTGAGCTGGTTTAAGCAGTGGGGACAACGGGAAGGCGGCCAGAGAATTGATAATCCCGCAGGTAATCGATAAACGACAACATTGATAAAGCTACCGATAGATGCACCCAAGACGAAAACAATGATGATCGCTGGGGCTACCATCAAAATATCCATATATTTATTTGTCACAAGTTCTGAGTCAGTTGTCGTTGATATTTCGCCTTTTGTCGAGAGTTCAATAGTTATGGGAATGGGGAATGGAGAAGAAAAGTTGACTTAGTTTCGCAGAAATCAAATATGAGCCTTTAACTATTGCGGTGGCACACCAGCAAAATATAGAAGAAGCATTTTTTTTCCCCTACACCTCCACACCTTTACACTCCCAAACTCCTGTATTTAAGTGGGCTTAGGTAAGTTCTTGATTAAATTTTATGAAGAATACGTGAGGAAAATCCGAAATCTCACGATTAGCCTTTGTGTATTCTAGTCAAGCAAAATTCTCCTCTCAAACATCTCTTGTGAAGTGCGGATTGATGATTGTTGAATAGATACCATGCTTAGAGAGTGTAACTAAAAATACTAGCTAAAAATTATGAGTGATAATAACAAACCCGAAGATTTTTTTGGCGAAGACAGTAATTTCAACTCTGATAACATTAGAGTTGAAATCCCAGCCCAACGAGAACCAGGATATTACGAGAGAATTCCCTCTGCGTATGACCCAATGGGTGAGATTTACGTCAGAGGTAGAGCTATGAGAACCATGTCTTCTGGCACCATGCCTTGGTGGGTGCTAATTACGGGTTGGTTCTTATTCGGTGGATTATTTTTACTAATTATATTTGCGGGTATATCTTCAATGTCCTGGGGGATTATCCCTGGTCTGATTATTACTCTGATTCCTGTCTTAATCGTCTTTAGAGGAACTATGGCAAAACTCTCAGCCAAAAAACGCACAAGAAGGTAAATACTGAAATATATGTGCTTAGAGGTTTTCATCCTGTTTTTAACCTGCTGGACATTGGAGAAATGTTTCTTGCTGGATACAAACGCCAACCAGCACAGAATGATTACCGTCCAGGGCATCGTTTAGGTTATCTCACAGATGCAGAATATCAATTTGCTCATCAATACGTGATACAACTGCGCCAGTCTAAGGAAATACTACCTCCTACTGAATTAGATGTGCTGAAGAGACAATTGTGACATCTTCTTTATAGTGATGAGAGTTCCTGCAAGCGAAATATTGAAGCAGAACGTAAACGCAGCCCTCATAAATCGGAACTAGAGCTTTATCGTGATGCGATTTCTCGCCTCGAAAGGGATCGTAGGCGATAGTATAATTACATAATTAACAGTAATTACTAATACATATGTGATTCAATTTGACTCAAGGGTACAAAACATTCTTGAGGTAAGAGAACTGGCTGATTAGTAAAAATCACCTTACCACGGTGAGTCACCCGATTGATGGCTACTCCTGAAGGTTGACCGGCGATTTCAGGATGTACTTCACAATGAGTATAGTAAATTCGCCCCGCAGCTCTGATTACGGCAGGATCAATCAAAGGAGACTGATTTCTGGGGGCAGTAAATTGAGCTTTTCCCTGTTCTTGTCGTAAAGCGTACACTATATTGCTGCGTAGTTGCTAGATTTGCTTCTAGTTTAGCTGAAACTTTTGATAACGGTTGCCAATTTGGCCGATTGTGCTAGGAAATTTTTCGGAAAATGGGCAATCAGGCATAGGGCATGGGGCATGGGAGACAGGAGAGACAAGGGAGACAAGGGAGAGAAAGTTCTAATAGTTAATGACTAATGACTAATGACTAATGACTAATGACTATTGACTATTGACTATTGACTCACAGCCTTAATCAATGAATCGCCCATTGCGCGACAACCTAAAAGATTCATTCCTGGTGACATGATATCGCCTGTGCGATCGCCTTGTTCTAAAACTTGCAATACGGCTTTTTCGATTCTGTCGGCGGCTTGGGGTTGATTTAAGCCGTAGCGTAACATCATGGCTGCGCTTAAAACTTGGGCGAGGGGGTTGGCTTTATCTTGTCCTGCAATATCTGGTGCAGAACCATGAACGGGTTCAAATAATCCTGGCCCCGATGCACCTAAACTGGCAGAAGGTAGCATACCTATACTACCTGTGAGCATGGCGGCGGCATCGGAGAGGATATCGCCAAATAAGTTGCCTGTAACAATGGTGTCAAATTGCTTGGGGGCGCGGACTAATTGCATGGCAGCATTATCTACATATAGATGGGTGAGTTCCACATCTGGGTATTCTTGGGCTAACTTGGTCATGCGATCGCGCCACAACTGCGATACTTCTAATACGTTGGCTTTATCGACTGAACAAAGTTTACCCCGACGTTTGCGTGCTGTTTCAAATGCTACTCTACCAATCCGCTCAATTTCTGATTCGGTATACACCATAGTATTCAAACCGCGTTTTTCACCAGTTTCGGTGGGAAAAATGCCTCTGGGTTTGCCGAAGTAAATCCCGCCAGTAAGTTCACGTACAACCATAATATCTACACCTTCTACTACTTCCCGCTTTAAGGTGGAAGCATCGATGAGTTGGGGTAAAATTTGGGCTGGACGCAAATTGGCAAATAGTTCTAAGCCTGCGCGGAGTCCTAATAAACCTGCTTCTGGACGTTGGTTAGCTGGGAGGCTGTCCCACTTGTAACCACCGATAGCAGCCAGTAAGACAGCGTCACTGTTGCGACAAGCTTCGAGGGTAGCAGCTGGGAGGGGTTCACCTGTTGCGTCAATAGCTGCACCGCCAAGTAACGCTTCTTGAAAGTCGAAGTGAATATCAAATTGCTTTCCTATGACTGTCAGCACATCTACCGCCACAGCCATAATTTCGGGGCCAATACCATCGCCAGGAAGTAGGGTAATACGGTAGTTCTGAGTCATAGTTAGTTTTCATTCGGTAAATACTTGCAGATCAAATATCATACCGAATTTGTAATGCGTAATTAGTAATTCGTAATTCGTAATTTAGGAGGGTATGTATTTCGCTCAATCCCAGACTATACGCTTAATAACTAGCTAATGTATGGTAATCAAAGATTAAAAAAAAGTATTTTTAGGCATTTTTAAGTGATTTTACTAGTATGTTCTTTAATAAATAGCTAAAATAAGAATAACTTATGAACTTTCAGCAGATTGGACAGATTGCGCTGCAACTGTTAACACAGTTTGGTTTAAAAGTGTTGGGTGCGATCGCACTTTGGTTAATCGCCCAAAAACTGATTGATTTTGCTGTCAAGCTACTGCGTCGCGCTTTCCGCAGTCAAAATATTGAGCCGACGCTGATTAGTTATTTGCTCAATATCATCGGTGTAACTTTGAGAATCATCCTAGTTGTGGCGATTCTCGGCTTTTTTGGCATTGAAACCACTTCTTTTGCGGCTTTACTTGCGGCGGCTGGTGTAGCCATTGGTGCGGCTTGGGGTGGACTGTTGGCAAATTTTGCGGCTGGTGCGTTTTTGATTGTGTTCCGTCCGTTTAATGTTGGTGATTTTATTACCGCCGGTGGTGTAACTGGGACTGTGACGGAAATTGGACTATTTACCACTAGCATCAATACACCTGACAACGTCTTAACAATAGTTGCTAACAACAAAATCTTTGCTGACAATATCCAGAATTTTTCTGCTAATCCTTACCGTCGGGTTGATTTGATAGCTCAAATACACCACACAGTCGATCATAATGAAGCGATCGCACTATTAAAATCTAAAATTAGCCAAATTCCCAACGTACTGGATAATCCTGCACCGGATGTAGAAATTCTCGACTTTAATTTAGCCGGGACAGTATTAGCAGTGCGTCCTTATTGCAATAATGACCACTACTGGCAAGTTTATTTTGACACCAATAAAACTATTCGGGAAAGCTTTGGTGAAGCTGGTTATCCAGTTCCCGAACAACGTTATGTTGTCAATAGTCATTCAGGAAATGGAGCAAATGCTGTTCCAGCTTCGTCTTTAAGTGATTTTGTTACACAGTAAAAATTACGCTTTCATGTGCAGATTCTTCACTTAAAAATAGAACAATTAAGTACAAGGTAGGTAAAGTCCAAATTTTACCTACTTTTTTATTATATTACTTGTTATTACTGAAGTAATTCTGATGATTAAATATCTTTCAAAAGACAGAAACTACACAATCTCTCTTCAGGAAGAGGTGAGTTGATATGCTTATTCACACCATTATGAAAAGTAGCCACAATCCAAAGAAGATTAATAATTTTTGTGGTACTTTTTATTTTTTTTGAAAATAGAGAAAAACTTATGAATTTCAATCAAATTATTCCTGTTGTACTGGGATTACTAACACAATTTGGATTGAAATTAATAGGCGCGATCGCAATTTGGTTTATCGGTCAAAATTTAATTGATTTTGGCTTAAAATTACTCCGTCGCGCTTTTCGTACCCAGCATATTGAACCGACGCTGGTGAATTATCTACTCAATATCGTTGCAGTGACGCTGAGAATTATTCTAATTGTGGCGATTCTTGGCTTTTTCGGTGTTGAAACTACTTCTTTTGCGGCATTGTTAGCAGCATTAGGTATCGCCATTGGTGCGGCTTGGAGTGGCTTATTAGCAAACTTTGCGGCTGGTGCTTTTTTAATGATTTTTCGTCCATTTAAGGCTGGTGATTTGATATCAGCCGCAGGTGTAACTGGAACAGTAGCAGAAATAGGACTATTCACAACTACTATTAATACACTTGACAATGTAATGACAATTGTCGCCAATAATAAAATATTTTCAGATAACATTGAGAATTTTTCAGCTAATCCTTATCGGCGTGTTGATCTGAAAGCACAAATACATCACAGTGTTGACCATAATGAAGCAATCAGGCTATTAAAACAGAGAATCAGCCAAATTCCTCATGTTTTAAATAATCCTGCACCCGATGTAGAAATTTTAGATTTTAATCTAGCAGGTACAGTCTTAGCGGTGCGTCCCTACTGTCATAATCAAGATTATTGGCAGGTTTATTTTGACACTAATAAAGCTATCAAAGAAACTTTTGGCGAAGCTGGTTATCCAGTTCCCGAACAACGCTATGGCTTTAGTGGTAATACGGAAGATGGAAATAAACCCCTGATTTCTACCTCTTTTCAGAAGTAAGGACTAGAGTCCTTACAACTAACTATCAGATTATGAACTAATTTGGGGTAGGGCGATCGCATTTATACGGATACAGCCATTCACAGCGAAAAAGTCCACCTGTATGTTTTTCAAAGAATGTCCCAGCATGGCGACTTTTGGATATGTTAATTCCCGCCTTGGTTTTAATTTCGTATAACCAAGGAAAAGCAACTATTAAAGTAACTATCACTACAAGAATTTGGCTAAATTTAGGTCTGAATTTAATGGTTCTTCGGGAATTGCTGTGATGTTTTTGAGGCATAACTTCTAAAACTGACAGTTAATTCAAAATCCATGCTAGCTTAATTTTTAAGATTTGGCTTTCCAGGAAAATATGCTATTTTTTTGTGGAAAATCTCAAAGAAGAAATAAAAAATCTGTCGGATTATACCCAACAGACATTGAATAAGTAACTAATAAAAGTCGATGGGATTATTGTATCCAAGGCGCAGCTATTTGAAATGATGCGTCGTTTTTGTACCCAATATCCCCAGCTTGGGGTTCAATCCGCAACTCATAATTGCGATTACGCAGATAGTGAGTGGGATCGTTAAATGAGGCAAATGACAGCGCAGTTGTATCTGCAAGTCCAAGTTTGGGACAGAATGTGGCATCAGCTTTGAATAAATCTGTGTTGTCGTTTTGATTTAATTGCACACGATAACCTTGATGCCTTAAATAATAGCCAGAATTAGTTTTCGACTCACAAGAAACACAATTTGCATTTGCCAATCCTGGGACAAAATTCCAAGTTGCATTATTCTTCGTCAAGGTATCACTACTACTATTAACTGGTTGGATATAACCTAAAGAATTTGTTTGTCCAATGTAGTAAGTGGGATAATTAAGCGTTAGCTGGCGGTACAGGGGAAGGATTACCACCTACTTGGATGATTTTCGCCACAGAAGGCACACCAGCTGAGTTGACTAAAAACAGCATATAGTACCCCGGTGTGCCATATTTTGAAAATGCAGTTTCAATTTCATGCAAATTACAGATGTCTGGCTGGTGCTAATTCTTACAGCAGCACAAATGTCACAAGGAATAGGGAACAGCGTTTACAGTCTTTAGGTATCTAGCTTTGTTGTGCAAATTGGTATTTTATTTACCTGTTATCTGCTGTATATTGCTGAATACACAAATTCCTGGATGTCGTAGCGTCAACACATAGCTGCTACCACCAGAAAAATGATTTTCTTCTCCATGAAATCACCAGAATCTACGAGCAAAATTAATGAAGTTTAGTAAATTCTTGCATTGAGTTTGTTAATTAAACAACTAAATTTTAAACTTGCGTCGGAAGCGGTGGTCAATTTTATCTGTCTTACGTTGATTACAGGTACAGCAAAGAGTCTGCAAGTTGCTGATATCGTTTTGACCACCGCGCGCTAAGGGGATAATATGGTCGATATTTAAATCAGTTTCTAAGCCTGTTTTACCGCAACTTTGACATTGATATTTATCCCGTTGGAACACATATTGTCTAACTGATTGTGGTATATGAATGCATGGTGTCTTATTCATAATTATTCTTCATTCATCCTGCGCCGCAGATCATCTAATGGTGATGTTGATGCTGTTGTATTAGATGTGTCTGGGATAAATTCTATGTTAACATTAATTCTAACTTTTCCTGTTTGCCAACCAGCAGTTCCAGGTTGCAGTATTTCACATTCTATTCCTTCCTCAAAGAACTGAGAATCATAGCGATAGAATCTATTACCAACTATGTAACCACCTGGATCTATTGATATACCACAATCATTTAACAATATATAAAGTTCCTTAGATAATTGCTCAAGAAATATTTTTTGTAGTGCTTGCCTAATTTGACTAGCTTTAAATACCTGATCTTTCACCGAAAAAACATCATTGTCACTACAGTTACTCAAATTAAAATTATCTTCCATTGTTATGTATCTGGCTAAATGATTAATATTTTAGTCTCACCAGGAATGAATTTGCAGTTATATAAATAAAGTCCGCATAAGCGGACTTTTTGAAAAGACGGATTAAATCTGTGTCATACTGCCCGATAAACCATCTGAAATCAACACACCATTACTAGCAGAAATATCTTCTACTAGTTCTGATTGTGTCGTGCTAATTGTAGGTAGGAGATGATTATATAGTTGCATGGATTGCAAACAACTATTAATATTAGTCACCGCTAAATTATAAGCCTCAATTTTTTGTTCAACAGCATTGAGTAACCGCCGATTATTAGCTATTTTCTCCTCTGCTTCTTGTGCTAATGTCTGTTCTAAATAAACTCGTGCTTGGGGATATTGCTGTAAAATTTCTTCGGCTTGACTTTCCGTCATTGGTAATAATTGGGTTTTGAGGATTTGGTTGATAGTTTGACGGAAAGTTTTACGGATAGTTTGGGAAACTTTGGGTTCAAAGTCCAACTTTAATAGTTGTCTGATTGCTGGTTCTGCCTCTACTATACTTTCAGAATCATAACCTTGAGAAGTTTGCAGCAAAGTTTGGCGGAATTGATATATAGAAAATGTGCCTTCATCGTAAAATAGATGACTTTCTCTGACATAGCGATCGCATTCTACACTAGCTGCGTCAACTAAAGATTGCGATACAGCTTTTTCTAGTGTTTTTAACTTTGATTCAATGCCTGCATCATTACCTAACAAGCGATACAATTGACGATAGTATTCTGATTTACGAACCTTCTCCATTAATCTTTGGAAAAGATTAGCAATTACTTGTTCGGAAGATTCGACTAAAATATCTTCTAATTGATTAGCAAGATAATAGAAAGCTTCAACTAAAATCGCTAGTAATGGTGCAGTAGCATTGCGTGGATGACTCAGAGTTGCACGGCGATAAGCATCAGCTACAGAAAAAGTATCTAATAACTCATCTAAACGGCGGATCATCCGAGATTGTAATTGTTTAAAATCAGTTTCAAAGCCATCACAGGAGTTATTAATTACTAGATTTACCTCTTCTATAATGTGCTGACTGAAATCTCTCCCCACTTGTTGCAACTGTTGATTGAGACGTTGCAATTCATGTTGTTTCATTGTCTCAATTTCACGGGGTTGACTATCTAAATCTCGATATGCCACTTGATAGTGTTTTTTGAGTTTAATACAAATATCTTCCAAGTCATTAGCGAGAGATTTAAAAAGCTGGGGACGCTTTTCTTCGGTGAGGTAGCAAGTAATTGCACTGCGAAATTCTTCAATACCACTATCTTGAATTAACTGATTAATTAAAGGTGTACCTTGCTCTGATAAGATTCTTACATAGTTAGCATTGGGGGATTCAAAACCGTTAAGAGAAATCCGAAAATTAGTAGAAGACAGTTTACCAGAACTGACACAGTAATTATTAAATGCGTAAACGAACTGCGGTGTTTCTTCTGTACCATGTACACCTTTAACGCTATCTACAAAAATAGAATCCAAACCAAATCTGTCTTGAAGGGTTGTCTGTTTAATTTGACTGCCGTAAAATCCTAGTAAACCACTGGTTTTATAAACGCGACTAGTATCACGAAACTGTGAATTAATTAAATCGTCTAGTCGTTGCCTTAATTGGGTATTGTACCAAGTTTCATCGATGCGGTTGAAGACATAAAAAACGCGATCGCGTATTCCTCCATTTTGCCGCATTTTCTCTAACAGTTCCGTTTCTTCCTTCGTCATATCACCAGCAGATGCGGGTTTCAGCACACATACCACCGCCGATGTATCAGGATGTTGAATTTTAGCGTAGGTTAACCGTGCATCTTTTTCTACTGGTGCATCAATCCCAGGGGTATCGATAATGACGTTTCCATCTTGCAATAAAGGATGGTTGCAATAATATTCAATCTGTTTTAAAACTGCACTATTACTACCACGCCGTGCATATCCCGCCGCCTCTTTTAAATTAGTAAAATTAAATTGCTCCATTGAATAGGTAGCATTAATAGTTGGATGAATATGTTTGTTGTTAGCCTCATATCCTTGCAATAATAAAATTAAGGCTTTGGCTTGTTTAGCACGTTCTGATTTACTCTCTCCACCCTCTTGCTGAATAATTGCATCACACCCTTGATACAATAAACTTACTACTTCTGCTTGATTGATATTAGCCCCAGTTGCAAATCCCAATTGTTGACATAGAGAAGTTGCTTGTTCTCTGATTTCTGCTTCACTTAAAAAAGTTAAAACTACCCGTTCTTCACCTAATTCGGCATACTCAATTTTACATTCTGTACCTGTAGCGTGTCCTTCTGCACTATATAGCAACTCTCGCTCTAAAAGTGCATTAATCAACATTGATTTACCTGCACTGAAAGCACCCGCAAACACAATTTCAAACCTGGGAGAAATGGCTTTACCTAGAGAAGTTTGCACAGATGTAATATCTTGCGATCGCAAAGCTGATTCTTGTTGTAAAAGTTGCAAGATAGAGTCAACTTGATCTTTTAAATTATGGCACTGAAAAGGCAGGTATGACATACAAGTACCAATCACATTTTCAGTATATTTTAATCAAGTATTTATACTATTGCTTCAGTATGATCACGACGTTATGAATTGCCTCTTGAGAAAGAGGATCAATAAATTTTTCAGTATTACCATGATGCCAAACAATCATATTTTTAATATCATCGGTAAAGGAAAATATGAAACTAATAAGTGACAGCTTTTCCGCTAATAGTATGATTCCCATCAAATTTTCATGTGAAGGTGCAGGTATTTCTCCTTCCTTAAAATGGGAAGATGCACCGCAAGAAACCCAGAGTTTTGCTTTAATTGTTGATGATCCCGATGCGCCAAATAGAACTTTTGTTCATTGGGTTCTCTACGATTTGCCCCATTACACTCACAATTTACCAGAAGCAATTCCCCACACACCCATATTAGATGGTAATGGTATTCAAGGGAAAAATGATGCTGATCAATTTGGTTATTTTCCCCCATGTCCCCCACAAGGAACTCATCGTTACTTTTTTAAACTTTATGCCCTTAATAGGTTTTTAGGGTTAGATTATGGTGCAACCAAAGCAGAAGTAGAAGCTGCTATGTCAGGTCATATTTTAGCGACAGCAGAATTAATCGGAAAGTATCAAAAACATCGCTAAAACAACGTAAATTCGACGAATGAACAAAACCCCTCTCCATAGAGCGAAGCTCTTCTCGTAGAGTACCTCTCCCCTGCTAGGAGAAAGGCTTTAAAACCTTCATTTTTCGTTGAGTTTTCAAGATATTTAAGCCCCTCTCCGTCTCGGAGCGAAAAGTCTGAGCGGAGGTTTCCTCCGCTCAGAACTTTTCAAGAGAGAGGGGTTTGAGGAGAGGTCATCGAATTAATATAAAACTTTTAAGCACGCACCTCTTCTGGCCAAAGTTCTCGCAATGTTGGTGGCATCATATTAATTACATCTGTAATTTCGCCTCTAGTTACCCTCTCAGACAAAAGTTTAAAAACAGCGCGCACAACCGTCTCCGCATCAATATTAGGGTCGGAAGTGCGGAAGTAATCGCGGATATGTTGCAAAAATGCGTCCTTAGTTCTATCTTTGATCGGTGCTGCTCCAGGTCGCCAGTTTTCGTAGTAAAATCCCCCTAGTAGGATGGGTAACTGCGCGCCTAAATGGGAAGCTTCTTCTATTGTCAGGCGATCGCGCAAAGCGTGCAAGGTCGCCCTTAATGCCTGAAACACTTTATGTTTATTCTCCCAACCCAACTTATTGCATAATTCATTCACCCAAGGAATCGTATTCTGCACAGTTGTGTCAAAGACATCTAGCCCTGTCATTGTCATAGTTTTAACCCCAATTTTTTCTATTGATACTCTCAGCAATAACCAAAACAAAGCTTTAAAATTTCTATAGCTATGCTAGAAAAGTAATCAATTAAATCTCCTCTGACTAATGAAGTGTGATGCTAACTTCTTAGTCTGTCTAAAGGATTGATTCCTAATATTTCAATACTTCCTTGATTACCCCTGTACCCTTACAAACCTGAACCCTCTTGAAAAATAATCCCTAAATCATTCAATACATCCATGTTTAACACTTGACGTTCTCCTGCATCAGTGTTTTGAAATAGCACAGTAAAAGCACCAGCACCTAATCTATCTTGAGGAAACAGGCGATAACAGGGAATATTAGTTAACTGTGATTGATAATCTTGTAAATGGCTAACTTTCACTGGTTGAAACTGTGGGAATTTAGACAAAAACCACTCACAAACCTGCTCATTTTCCTCCAGCGAATAGGTGCAAGTCATATAAGCCAAATAACCCTGCGGTGCAACTAGTTTTGCAGAGTTAGCAATGATTCTTTTTTGCCGATTAGCACTTTTATTAATAGCCGTAGGATGAAAACATCCTGGTGCTTTTTCACCTTTAGCTAATAGAGATTGTCCCGTACAAGGAGCATCAACCAATACCAAATCACAAGTTGCAGTAATACTTTCTGCAAATATCCTAGAATCTCGATTCATCACTATACTAGGACTAATCTGGCAACGCTTTAAGTTAGATATCAACATTCCTAACCTTTTGCCAATTACTTCATTACAAATAATTAAATTTGGTTGCAAAGCTTGCCAAGCAAATATACTTTTCCCTCCTGGTGCAGCGCACATATCAAACACTAATCTAACTGGCTGAGGGATTGCTAATAAGACAGCAGCAGCGAATACAGAAGAAAAGTCTAAACAGTAAAAATATCCTTGATGATGTAAAGGATGTTGACCTGGTTTTTCTCCTAATTGTAAACGATTGATAAATTGTGGTTGCCAATTCAATGGTGATGTCACTGAAAATGGTGGGTTTTCTGGTTGTTTCTGACACCAAAGTATACAGGGATTAAAAGATTGAGGAGCAATTAACGCTTCAATAAATTTTTCTTGATTATCAAGGTTTTCAAACAAACGGCGTGTAAGTTTCAATAATAAATTTGATGGTTTTTCCATTAGTAAAACTGTTACAGAAGAACAATGCTTGTTAGTGAGTTGGCTTCATACTCTAGAATATTAGGAATTAGGGAAAGGAAGTAAAAAGGCAAAAGGCAAAAGGCAAAAGGTAAAAAATATTTTGGCCTTTTTATATCCAATGCCCAATGCCCAATGCCCAATACCCAATCCCCACTGAAGACTATCTCTTTGCGTAAATCCTAGAAGATTGCCAAGCTGCCGAAACGCACTAGAGAGGGTCAAGATGTTCGATAATTTCCAGAAGAGACTGCGGCGGGAAGCAGAAATATGGCGTGATGAAGGCATTATTAGTGCTTCCCAATATCAACAAATTGCCGATCGCCATCAATTTAAAAGTATAGAAGCAGCTGCGCGCGATCGCTTTATGATGATTGCAGTAGCGATCGGTGGTGTCCTGTTAGTCTTGGGGACAGCCACTTTTATTGCTGCCAACTGGTTTGCCTGGGCTAGAGAAGTCAGATTTATCATGATGATGAGTTTGTTTTTCTCGGTTAGCATCATCGGTTTTTACACTTGGCAAGAACCTAAAGTCGCCAAGAAAGAAGGAAAAAAACCACAACGCAGTAACCGTTATTTAGGAGAAGCCCTGTTAATCTTAGCGGCTTTTATCTTGGGCGTGAACATCTTGCTGACGGCGCAGATTTTTAATATCAGTGGTTCAGCTACACAATTATTCCTCGCCTGGGGATTTGGCGTTTCGATTATGGCCTATAGTCTTTCCCTGAATTCTTTAGGGATTATGGCCATTATCCTGATGCAGATTGGTTATTGGTTGGGAGTCAATGATTTATTGAACCTCTCCTCACCTGACTGGAACTGGGCGCGGTTAGCAGTCCGACATATGCCTTTAATCTCCTGGCTGTTATTTGTCCCTCTAGCTTACGCCTGTCGTTCTCGATGGATTTTCTTCCTCGCAGCTTTATTTTTTGCTAGTTCTCTACAATTCAATCTCAACCCTCTACCACTCCAGAACTTTTCTAATATGGCACCTTGGGTTGCATCCTTTGCCTTAGCACTGCCACCTGCTCTATTCTGGAGTTATGATGATCTGCTATTTCCCAACATTAACTACAGGTTGTTTCAACCCATAGCCCGTAATTTAGCTTTAATAGCCTTTGGTTTAGCCTTTTATGCCCTTTCTTTTCGTGGGCAATGGCAAGGGACTTTTAACGTCTTTCCATCCAGAAACACTAGTCTCATGTCTTTGCCAATCATTGACTTGGGGATTCTCAGTGGTTTAGCTGTATTGCAGTGGTTGTTTATCTACCGTCAAAGCAATAACCCACCCCGCCGGGAAGTCGTCTTCAAAACCGGCTTAATTGCCACATTTCTCGGTTTTATCGTAGTCGTACCTTTTTGGCATCAAGCCATTAACCGCATTGGTGAACTAGGAAGTTTCACCTTTAGCGTACTCTTCGTTATCCTCGCTTGGGGATTTGTGCAGGAGGGATTAAAAATCAGTAATAGACGTTCCTTTTGGGGCGGAATGCTGTTATTAACCCTACTAGTAATTAGCCGAATGTTAGAGTACGACACCGACTTATTGTTTAAATCAATGGTGTTCGTCATGTGCGGTTCAATACTCATTAGTGCCGGAGTCTGGTTTGAACGTCGCCTGACTGGGGGATCTTCCGGTTCGTCAGGGAATAAGAGTAAGGAGTAGTGGGGAGTGGTGAGTGGTGAGAATGAGTAATGAGTAATGAGTAATGAGTAATGAGTGGGCAGTGGTGAGTGGTGAGTGGTGAGTGGGGAGTGTAATAGTCATTAGTTATCGCTGTTTTCCCCCTCCCCTGCTTCCCCTGCTTTCTCTCCCTTGTCTGCCTTGTCTCCCCTGCCCCCTGCCCCCTGCCCCCATTCCATTATCTGCGTAAGTCCTAGTTTCATTTCGTCAACCACTAATTATTTTTAGGATTACGCCCATGTCAGAGAAATCTTCTGAATCTACCAAAACTAAAACTTTGTCTCCTGAAGCGGAATTCTCGAAGAAGCTGACTTTTAAAGATTACCTGACTGCGACTGAGCAAAAATATAACCAACCTTTACCTTTTTGGCGGTTATTCGTTCCCCTCATGCTGCAAGCGGGATTAATCTTATCGGTTCCTACCCAAGCTGCATATACTAACCTCACCGGTAGAGAGGTGATTTTACAAACTGTGGCTTCGTCTCCAGAAAATGTATTGCAAGGTTACGCGCTTAATCTTGATTACAACATAGCGCGCGTTTCTAATTTGCGAAGATTACCAGGTTGGAATGATCTTGTGCGGCGAAATCGCGGTAGAAACGGCAGATTACTATCTGGGACTGATATCTATGTGATTCTCCGAGAACAACAATCTTTCGGTCGTGGTGTACCCAGGGCTTGGCGGCCTGTGCGTGTCAGTGATACTCTACCGATATCCCTCCCGAATAATCAAGTCGCCCTCAGAGGGGTGTATGAGAATGGTGTGATCAACTATGGTGTGGAAACATTTAATGTTGCTGAAGAACAACGCCAGCTAATTAGCGAAGATATTCGTCGTTCTTCTAGACAAAATAGAACTAGACAGCTACGACCCATCACCGTCAAAGTTAAAGTAGATCCCCAAGGTAACGCTGTACCGATGAGTCTATGGGTGCGCGATCGCAATTACAGCTTCTAGTCATTATGGCGCACATTCCAGGCTACACCAAAAGCTGCTCCTGCTCCTGCTAATAACCCTGTACTCATACCTTGAATGGTTTTTTGTACAGGGTTTTGAGTCAAGCAATCGCTTGTAATGCGTTCGGCTTGCAAGCACAGATTGCTTTGCGCCCAACTACTAGTCCCCCCTAAAATGACACCAGCGACACTACAAGAAGCCACAAGCAGCAGCAGGCGTTTGGTTTTTATATCCATAGATGGATGCGTTTTAATTGAAAGTTGTATATTTCACTCAACTACTGTACACATCTATCTTAAAAAAGGCAAAAGCCAAAAATTATGTGAATTTCGTCAGCTTTCTATCTATTTCGACTAAAAACTGCACTCAAACATATAAATATAATGTTTGATAATGCTTGCGAAAATTATCTGTTCTCTCTTGAAGTTATGAGATGTTGAACAGATATTTTCCCAGGAATGAATCATGCAAGCTCACAACAAACAATTGCATAAATTGATTGTATATCCATTATTGATCGCTTTAGTGACTGTAGGCGCGATCGCCAGCGCATCAACAGCGAATACTGTCGCACCAAATTCTACTACTACACCCAAACAATCGGTAAAAAATCAAGGAATTTACCGCAGCGATCGCTTTAAGTTTCAATTTAGCTACTCAACCAAAGATTTTGTCATAGATAATAAAATATCTACTCCCAGAAATCCGACTGATTCACCCTTAGCTAGCATCGATATTTGGACGAAAAATCATGCTCAAAAACTTCGTAATGGTGAATATGCAGGTGGTACAGAATACCCCGCCAACGTCAGCATAACTATTAATAATAATCCCAAAAAATTGCCCTTACAAAGATGGGTGCAACAGAGTAATCAATTTTCTGCCACTCGCGACTTTAAAGCTGCCAGAATAGCTGGACAAACTGGAATCAAATTCCAATCAAGTGGCTTATACGAAGACGAAAACGTCGCTTTTGTCAATCCTAGAGATGGGCGAATAATTGTCATCAAATTATCTAAAACAAATTATGGCAATAATGACGCAATCTATCGTCAAGCATACCAACAAGTAATTAATTCCTTCACTCTGTTAAATAATCGTCGGTAATTGAGTGCTGTTAGCGGAAGCGGAGCGTTGAGCAGCGTGCTGAGTAATGACTATTGACTATTGACTGTTGACTATTGACTGTTGACTATTGACTAATGACTAATAACTGATGACTAATAACTAATGACTAATGACTAATGACTAATGACTAATGACTAATAACTAATGACTTTTCCAATTTAGCCACAACCATAGAATGCCATTTCTCTAGTTTGTCCTGAAATGAAGGGTGTTGTAGATCAGAAAGCCAAAGAATCAAGGCATCTTCGCCATTATCTTGGTAATAGCCCCGTCGCCGCCCAGCTGTTTTGAACTCAAATTTTTGATATAAAGAGATTGCGGCTTGGTTAGAGGCTCGGACTTCAAGAGTTGCTCTTTCTAAGTTGCGATCGCAAGCTGTTTTCAGCAAAGAATAGACTAAAGCCTGTCCCAAACCTTGACCTTGATACAGAGGATGAACTGCCACAATTGTAATGTGAGCTTCCTCTAAAATCGTCCAAAAGCAGCCCATACCAAGTAATAATGTATGGGAGTGGGGGGAAAATATTCCCAGTAAATCACTGTTAGGGCTATCTAATTCGCGTTGGTAGCCTTCCAGTGTCCAAAGTCCGCCAAAACAGGTTTGATCTAGTTCCAAAATCGCACCTAGATCATCCGGGGTCAATGATTTGAGTTTTAAGTTAGAAGATAAGATCACTTTTATTGGGATAAGATTACTAACCCTTTGTAAACTGGGATCGGGAGACTGATTCACGCCCCTAATTTCAACAAGGACAATCTATATAAATATGGTATCGACTCACCTGGCTGGGGTTCAATATACTGGAGAGCAGTATTTACCCCAAAGCGACAGCGTAAATACAAATATTTCGCCTAACCAAGAACTCTTCCCACTAACTGCCAAAGTTAATAGTGCAGGTTGCTTGGCTATCGGTGGGTGTGATGTCACAACCCTAGTGCAGCAGTTTGGCTCACCTTTGTATATTTTAGATGAAGAAACTCTCAGAACCGCCTGCCAACAATATCGAGATAGCTTTAAAAAATATTATCAAGGCGAATCTCAGGTACTCTATGCTTCTAAAGCTTGGAATTGTCTGGCTGTAGATGCCATTATCGCCTCCGAAGGTTTAGGAATTGACGTAGTTTCTGGCGGTGAATTGTATACTGCCCTAACTGCTGGGATTAGTCCTGAGAAGATTTACCTCCACGGTAATAATAAATCTCGCGAAGAACTCAACTTAGCCATTGAATCTGGGGTGACAATTGTTGTCGATAACTGGTACGAGTTACACACCCTCGTGGATATCTTGTCAAGCACTTCTCTACCACCAGTGCGGATTATGCTGCGCTTGACACCAGGGATTGAATGTCATACTCATGAGTACATTCGTACTGGACACCTAGACAGCAAGTTTGGTTTTGACCCCAATGATTTAGACGAGGTGTTTAAATTTGTCAGTCAGCAATCAAATTTAAACTGTGTGGGTGTACATGCTCACATTGGTTCGCAAATCTTTGAACGGCAACCCCATCAAGACTTAGCGGCTGTCATGGTGCAATGGTTGAGGGATGCAGCTAAATACGGTTTGAATGTCACCGAATTGAATGTGGGTGGCGGTTTAGGTATTAAGTATGTAGAATCAGATGACCCACCAAGCATTGAAGAATGGGTGAAGGCGATTTGTGATGTCGTACAAGCAGCCTGTGCAGTGGAAAATCTACCTTTACCAAAATTATTATCTGAACCAGGGCGATCGCTAATTGCTACTGCCTGCGTGACAGCTTACACCATCGGTTCATCCAAAACCATACCGGAAATTCGTACTTATATTGCCATAGATGGCGGTATGTCCGACAATCCGCGTCCCATTACCTACCAGTCAGTTTATCGCACAGTCGTTGCCAACAAAATGTCTGCGCCTATCACAGAAACAGTTACCATTGCTGGTAAACACTGTGAATCAGGGGATATCTTAATTAAAAATGCCCAACTGCCCAAAACCGAACCAGGAGATACACTGGTAGTTATGGCAACTGGTGCTTACAATTACAGTATGGCATCCAACTATAACCGCTTACCCAGACCGGCAGCAGTTCTAGTGGCAAATGGCGAAGCAAACTTAATTTTGCAACGCGAAACTTATCAAGATTTAATTCGACAAGATCGTTTACCGGAAAGATTGAAGAATTAGTCACTAGTCCTTGGTCATTAGTTATTAGCTAATGACTAATGACTAATGACTAATAACTAATGACTAAAAGTATTAAGAGTTCCAGATGTCATGAAAGATTGGTGGAAGCAATGGCTGGCAAACCTGGGATGGTCTCAGTCCTTGCTGTTGGGGACTCTGGATATTGTATTGGTGCTGGCACTGACTTACATGATCCTCGTGATCATCAGTGAGCGTCGGACACTTTGGATGGTGCGGGGTTTTATTGTTTTGATGCTAGCCTCAGCACTAAGCGGCAGATTTGGTCTACCACTGTTAAATTTTGTGCTAGAAAAATTGGTGATTGGCTGTGCTGTAGCAATGGCAGTTGCTCTCCAGTCAGAATTTCGCCGCTTTCTAGAACAATTAGGACGCGGTGAATTTCGGCAATTGTTCCAACCATCCAATCTGACTATTCCTAAGTCTGATAGTGTAATAGATGAAATTGTGGAAGCGGTTAAAGAACTCTCGAAAAACCGAATCGGAGCTTTACTAATTTTGGAAACAACTGGCCCCATTGATGAACGGGATTTTTCTGTCCCTGGAGTTAAATTGAACGCTGATGTTTCCAAGGAACTGATACAGACAATTTTTCAACCCAAAACCCTACTGCACGATGGTGCAACATTAATCCGTGGTTCACGGATTGTATCATCGGGTATAATTTTACCGCTTTCGGGACGCACAGCATCGCGCCAGTTGGGTACACGCCATCGGGCAGCAATGGGAATTACTGAGCGAGTCGAAAATTGTATCTGTGTCGTTGTCTCAGAAGAAACGGGTTCTATTTCCCTCGCAGAACGGGGAATTCTAAATAGGCCGCTAACAATTAGGAAGCTCAAAGAGTCTTTAGAGGCTCGATTGTCTCCAACTGTAGATCGGGAAGCAGTTGCTCCCGGTTTGTTCAGCTTGGGTCGTCAGATTGGGAGTAAAGCATTGAAACTGGGTTCACGCTTACTTGGATTACCTTCGACCGCTTCTCAAGATAAAAAATGACAATACAACAAACTGAACTATACGAATTACCCCTAGATTTAAAACCAGAACTATTGCCTAAACACGTTGCGGTGATTATGGATGGCAATGGTCGTTGGGCTAAACGTCAAGGTTTACCCCGTATTATGGGGCATAAGCGTGGAGTTGATGCCCTGAAGGATTTACTGCGCTGTTGTAAAGATTGGGGAATCCAGGCTTTAACAGC
This sequence comes from Nostoc sp. CENA543, assembly GCF_002896875.1. Lineage (GTDB taxonomy): Bacteria > Cyanobacteriota > Cyanobacteriia > Cyanobacteriales > Nostocaceae > Trichormus. Next base: position 5,466,585 of record NZ_CP023278.1, on the reverse strand, counting down.
CTATGCTTTTTCCACTGAAAACTGGAAAAGACCCCAAGAAGAAGTAGATTTTCTGATGACGCTATTCCAGAGAGTTTTGCGTCAAGAGTTGCGGGAAATGGTCGAAGAAAATGTGCAGATTCAGTTTGTTGGCAATTTAGCAGCATTGCCGCGATCGCTGCAAGCAGAAATTTCCCGTTCAATGGAAGAAACCAAAAATAATCGTGGTATCCGCTTTTCTGTAGCGACTAACTACGGTGGACGACAGGAGATTTTGCAAGCTTGTCGCGCGATCGCCCAAAAAGTCCAGCAAGGTATCCTCAAACCTGACGAAATCTCAGAAGAAGTATTTGAGGGTCATTTATATACAGCCGGAATTGCTGACCCCGATTTATTGATTCGCACCAGTGGCGAAATGCGTCTTTCTAATTTCCTCCTCTGGCAAATGGCCTATGGAGAAATTTACATTACTGACACACTCTGGCCAGATTTCGACCGAGCCGAATTCCATCGCGCCCTATGTGCCTATCAACAAAGGGAGCGGCGATTTGGGAAAGTTTAATTGCAATTTTTCACCCCTGAATCTAGATGTTGATTCTGTATGTTTTCAGGTGTAAAAAATTCATGCACAATCCTTTCCTGTCTGAGTAAAATTTGCCTCAAAGTCTCTCTCCTCGCAGGAGAGAGATTTAGAGAGAGGTTTTCTATACCGTTTATTCTGTACTGTAGAGAAGCGGGACATTAGTCCATTGCGTTAGCGTAGCGGGGCGCGTTAGCCCATTGATTGCGAATTGCGAATTGCAAATTGCGAATTGGTACAACTATTTTCTTTTCGCAATGACATTCCGTATTCCACTTTTTACCCCAACACTATCACCTTGATAGCGAGGAATAATATGTATGCTGGCGTGCATAATGTTTTGCCCAGCAGCGCGATTGATATTCATACCCACATTAAAACCATCAGGGGAAAATTCCGCTTTGAGCATTTCTTGTACCTTATTCACCATTAGCCAACAAGCAGACTGTTCTGAAAAAGGTAGCTCAAAATAATTACTAACATGACGTTTGGGAATCACCAAAATGTGACCTTTACTGATGGGATAGCCATCAAAAATTGCATAAGCTGTTGCTGATTCAGTTAAGAGAGTGAGATGTCTGCCAGGATTACAAAATATGCAATAATTAGGAGAATTCCTTTGATAATTATAATGAATGTATTCATATATTTCTCGCATTTCATCTAAATGAATAGAATTAAATGGGAGTTTAACAATACATTGATATGTCGGTTTTTTATGAACATAATGTTCTCGAAAACCTTCTTTTTTGATATCTCTCCTCACTGCATAATAAGCTTTACCCCCTGGTTTTAATAAATGGGATATTTCCATGATTACCTGAGTTTGTTCTTCAGGAGATAAAACATTTAAGACATAGAAGCAAATTATAGTGTCGAATTTATCGTGAGGATATTGGGGGTAATAATAAGGGTCATAACCAGTGATATCACAGCCTTTCTGTTGTAATAACTTCACATCATTACCCAAGCCACAACCAAAGTCTAAGATTTTGCCATTGAGCAGATTTTGATTGAGTAAAAACTGTGCTGGGAATGAGAGATAATTTCTATCAATGGCTGTGAGATGACTATATTGATTTTTTTGCTGCTTCATGAAATTTGCGATCGCACAGTGATTCCATAACTTAATTATTCACTGATGACATTAGGCGATCGCATCAGGGTCAACACCTAGCTCACGCAACTTAGCAGCCAATTTCTCTGCACGTTGTTTTTCCTGTTCAGCGCGTTGGCGTTCTTGTTCAGCTTGTTCACTACTCCACAACAAGAGATTTCCTTCCCCATCCCACCACCGCAACCAATTCATAGTTTGGCAAAGTCTCTCACCATACCAAATTCCCAGAAATAACTCCAACTCAGGAATCCAAAAACGTCCGTTAGTATCGGGCGGTTGTAAAACATATTTGCCATCCTGCAAACACCGGACTTCTAAAATTGGTTCGTAGGGGTCGTAGGTGACGTAGGTAGGAACTTGCAGAATTTTTTCGTAAAAATAGAGCTTACCGTAAGGCGGAGTCGAACGAATTGATAACTCTCCATTTTCCGTATCTGAGAGAAATTCCATCACCACAGATACAGCCCCACCTTCTAAATTTTGCGTGTAACTTCGACGAATGATATCCGTAGCGACAGGTTGGACTTGTGGGACATAAAACCAATCAGGTGCTTTCACCACAATTTTTTTATTCACTGTCGCTACTAGCCCAAAATTCGAGCCGATGAGCATTTCGGGTTGAATACGTCCGCTAGCTCCTAAAGCGTCAGTGAGTGCGGCTGCAAGTGGTGGTTGCTGAATATTTTCCACAGGGTCATCAGGTAAAACGAAATCCCCAGGAAGTGCTTCCCAGGTGATATTTACTTGTTTTTGGGTAGGACTGACTTGTAAAACCATACATATATTCTCAATAAATGAGACAGTGGAGCAGCAGAAAATAGTAATTACTCATGACTATGGCGAATGGGGAAGTAAGAGACAAAGAAAAGAGTAACTTATTGCCCAATGCCCCATTCCCCATTCCCTATTCCCATTTAATTATTATGGAAACTTTCTCTCACGTACTTCTGTAGCGTAATCTTTTACAGCTTGGGTGATTGTCTCCCGTAGATTAGTGTAGACTTTGGCAAATGGTGGTTGTTTTTCTGATAATCCCAGTACATCTGAGGTAACTAAAACTTGACCATCACAGTGCGAACCTGCACCAATACCAATAGTGGGAATGCTCAATTTTTGTGTAATCTGCATTGCCAAATCGGCGGGTATATGCTCTAAAACGATCGCAAATACACCTGCTTGTTCGAGAGCGATCGCTTCGTTTAAAATTTTCTCGGCTGTCTCTTCAGTCTTCCCCTGCTGTCGCAAACCCAACTGATGCACAGACTGCGGTGTCAAACCCACATGACCCATCACCGGAATTCCCGCCTGCACCAACCGCGCCACAGTTTCCACCATCGCAGGATAACCACCTTCTAATTTAACGGCTTGCGCTCCTGTTTCCTTTAATACCCGTCCAGCCGAATGGATAGCTTGCTGAACACTTTCTTGATAAGTCAAAAACGGTAAATCGACCACCACCAAAGCCCGTTTGACACCGCGACGCACAGCTTTAGCATGGTGCAGCGTTTCCTCTAGAGTAATCGGCAGCGTATTTTTATACCCCAAAATCGCTGCCATCGAGTCCCCCACCAGGATTAAGTCTACACCAGCCGCATCAAGAATATGAGCGATCGCGCAATCCCATGCAGTCAAAGCTACAATTGCGCGTCCCTGTTGTTTAAATTGAATTAATTGCTGGGTAGTAATTGCCATTTTTCGTCAATCGGGAATGGGAAATTGGGGATGGGGAATGGGGAATTGGGAATGGGGAATTGAGATACAGGAGAATAATTTTTACCCCAATGTCCAATTCCCATTTTTTCATTTCACAGCACGGCTGAAAGCTAGATGAGGTTTGGCACTTTCCATTTTGGGCATTAACCAAGCTAGACCTTCAGTTGTACCAATCCATAATTTACTTGCAACGTCTGGTACAAGTGCTAGCACTCGACTTGAAGGTAGTCCGGCAACTTCATCTAACACTGCGCCTGTATTTGGATTCAATCGTAACAAACCATCGTTAGTCCCTACCCACACACTACCATCTTTTGCAAAACGAACTGCGGTGACATTCTTGCCCCGCAACCGTGCCACCGAACGCAACACTATTCCAGTTTTGGGATTAATCACTAGTAAATTATTAGGCATTCCTGCCCAAATCAAACCTTCTGGACTAATAGCTAAAGTTTGTACTGTCGTCCCAGGTAAATCGTTGATGCGCTTCATAATCAACCCACTGGCGGTATTGACTCGCACGACACCATCCAAAGTCCCCACCCAAAGTTGACCTTCCGCATCTAAAGTCAAAGCATTGGCACTCACACCAGGTAAATTCTTCACCGTGGTCATAATTAAACCTTGATCGGGACTAATTAACGCTAAACCATTGTCCGTTCCCGTCCACAGATAACCACGCTTATCAACTAGTAGCGATAACACCCTCTTGGAAGGCAACAATAAATTTTGAGCAGTAATTTCATTAGTGCGAGGTTCTACCCGTAAAAGTCCTTCATAAGTTCCTACCCATAGCCTTCCGACTTTATCCTGTGCTAAAGCACCAATGGCAGTATTCGGTAGACTAACACGCCCCAAAATTTTACCGGTTTTGGGGTCAATGCGTGACAATCCTCGCCAAGAACCCACCCAAAGATTACCTGAAAAATCTGCGAGTAAATTATTCACACGATAATCAGTTTCCACTGCCCGTTCTTGCAAGTCTCGTTCATCAGGTAGAGGTGCTACTCGTGGAGGCGGTGCTGAAGGGGGATAAGTCGGGGCTAACTCCGAAGCATCAACTGGAGGGGTAGTTTGCGCCTTAGCTGAAATATTCGGCACAACCACCAACCCCAACAATATAGAAGTCATCAGTAAACTAGTACGTTTGTGAAGTAATACCACGGTGAAATTTCCTTTGGAGACAATACCTGTAGCCATTACCTAGACTGGCTAACAATTGATCTCAGTTTTCCCGCAGTTAGTAGTTTTTAAACATTAGGCGTGGGATTGGGGACTGGGGAATGGGGACTGGGAATTGGGGACTGAGGACTGGGGAATGGGGACAAGGTAGACAAGGTAGACAAGGTAGAATTTACTTCTCAACTCAGCACCAGCTAAACGCCGCACTACCACTAACATCACTCAAAATTCAGCATCGGCTAAACGCCCCGCTTCCGCTAACATCACCGGCTAAACGCCCCGCTTCCGCTAACAGCACGGGCTAAACGCCCCGCTTCCGCTAACAGCACTCAAAACTCAGCACTCAATCACTTCATCAAAGTGCTTATAACTAAAGAGGTATTTTGTAAAGACTTTGAAACAAAATGTTTAAATATTTATTTAATAACAAATTTAAATATATAAGTTAAAAACTTTCAAAGATTAACTTATGCCATTTCTTGATATATTGTGAGACAAGTTACAAATTCGTGGTGTGCAACTTTTTATCTCGCGCTCATCACTCCACTAAGTAATCCGTCAAGCCAAACTCTCTCTGTTGACTATTTCTGGGAAATCAGGAAGACATCAGGAAAGTATGGGCGGAAACTTGTGAATCACAACCCGATTACCTAAATACACAGGGATTTTGGGAAATAACTCATACTTTCACCCTAGCGCGAAGGTAGCAATGAGATAAAGCACTGTAGTGGAGTGAGAAAAACAGATAAAAGAGAATTTTTAAATGTTGGCATGAGGGATAAAGCACAACCGTGAAGTTATGCAATCCCCACGAGGGAAGACGGGTGAAGAGATTTACCAGTTGTCAGTAGCAGAAAATCGCTACCCTCAACCAAAGAAAACCTCTAAAAAAAAGTTATTCCTGTTTTTCTCCTTGTTGATGGAGAGATAGGGCGATCGCGAGAAAAAACTGCCCACAACGTGATTTGATAAGTAAAAAGAGTGACATCTTGGAAGGATAGATATGTCTTACGCTCAAACGAAGACTCAGTCAAAAGCTGGGTATAAAGCCGGGGTTCAAGATTACAGACTAACTTATTACACACCTGATTACACACCTAAAGATACGGATCTTCTAGCGGCGTTCCGTGTTACACCCCAGCCTGGAGTTCCCTTTGAAGAAGCAGCTGCGGCTGTAGCGGCTGAGTCTTCTACTGGTACTTGGACAACCGTATGGACAGACTTATTAACCGATCTAGATCGTTACAAAGGTCGTTGCTACGATATCGAACCAGTTCCTGGCGAAGACAACCAGTTTATTGCCTACATTGCCTATCCTCTGGATCTCTTTGAAGAAGGCTCCATCACCAACGTTTTAACCTCAATTGTAGGTAACGTATTTGGTTTTAAAGCTTTGCGGGCATTGCGTCTGGAAGACATTCGCTTCCCAGTTGCTTACATCAAGACATTCCAAGGCCCTCCCCACGGTATTCAAGTTGAGCGTGACAAATTAAACAAATATGGTCGTCCTTTGTTGGGTTGTACCATCAAACCAAAATTAGGTCTATCTGCTAAGAACTACGGTCGTGCAGTATACGAATGTTTACGTGGCGGTTTGGACTTCACCAAAGACGACGAAAACATCAACTCTGCACCTTTCCAAAGATGGCGCGATCGCTTCTTGTTCGTAGCTGACGCTATCCACAAGTCTCAAGCAGAAACCGGCGAAATCAAAGGTCACTACCTCAACGTTACCGCGCCTACCTGCGAAGAAATGTTGAAGCGGGCTGAGTACGCTAAAGAACTCAATATGCCCATCATCATGCACGACTACCTCACAGCAGGTTTCACAGCTAACACCACCTTGGCGCGTTGGTGTCGTGACAACGGTTTATTACTGCACATCCACCGTGCGATGCACGCTGTAATCGACCGTCAAAAGAACCACGGTATTCACTTCCGTGTATTGGCTAAAGCTCTACGTTTATCTGGTGGTGACCACATCCACACCGGTACCGTAGTAGGTAAATTAGAAGGTGAACGTGGTATCACAATGGGCTTCGTTGACCTGTTGCGTGAAAACTACGTTGAGCAAGACAAATCTCGCGGTATCTACTTTACCCAAGATTGGGCTTCTTTACCTGGTGTAATGGCAGTAGCTTCTGGTGGTATCCACGTATGGCATATGCCCGCACTAGTAGAAATCTTCGGTGACGACTCCGTACTGCAATTCGGTGGTGGTACACTCGGACACCCCTGGGGTAACGCTCCTGGTGCAACCGCAAACCGCGTAGCTCTAGAAGCTTGTATCCAAGCTCGTAACGAAGGCCGTAACTTGGCACGCGAAGGTAACGACGTTATCCGTGAAGCTGCTAAGTGGTCTCCTGAATTGGCTGCTGCTTGCGAACTGTGGAAAGAAATCAAGTTCGAGTTTGAGGCAATGGATACCGTCTGATCATCAAGTAAAAGGTAAAAAGTTAAAAGGTAAGCCACTGCTGAAGTGAGAGTTTCCCACATCAGCAAGCGGCTCATACCAAAGGGTAAAAGAAAATTTTCATTCCTTCTTTTTACTTTTTACTTTTGACTTTTTACTTAAACTTGGGCTGGGTCAAGCATGAATCTCAAGCAAATTGCGAAGGACACAGCCAAGACTCTCCAAAGCTACCTGACTTATCAGGCACTAAGGACAGTTCTGGCACAGCTAGGCGAAACGAATCCTCCTTTAGCACATTGGTTACAAAACTTTTCTGCCGGAAAAGTTCAAGATGGAGAAAAATACATCGAAGAACTTTTACAAGCAAAGCCAGATTTGGCACTGCGAATTATGACGGTCAGAGAACATATAGCTGAAGAAATCGCTGATTTTCTCCCCGAAATGATTCGCACCGGCATTCAGCAAGCCAATATGGAACAACGTCGCCAGCATTTAGAACGCATTACGCAACTGAGTTTATCCCACCCCAGTCCTGAATCAGAACAGCCAAGATTTTCCGATCCTGACCGGGATAACTTAGCCAGTTAGGAAATTTCTCAGTCGTCACCAAATAGTAAACAGTTATTACTTAGCTATGCAAACCTTACCAAAAGAACGTCGTTACGAGACCCTTTCTTACTTACCCCCCCTCACCGACGCTCAAATTGAAAAGCAAGTTCAGTACATCCTGAACCAAGGTTACATCCCCGCAATCGAATTCAACGAGACTTCCGAACCTACAGAATTCTACTGGACAATGTGGAAGCTTCCCTTGTTCAACGCCCAAACCACTCGCGAAGTATTAGGCGAAGTTCAAGCTTGCCGTTCTCAGTATCCTGGTAACTACATCCGTGTTGTAGGTTTTGACAACATCAAGCAGTGCCAAGTTCTCAGCTTCATCGTTCACAAACCCGGCAGATACTAAAAGCTGACTTGGTTTAAATAATTTATTCAAGAGAGGTAAATGACTTTACCTCTCTTTTGTTGTCTTATGAGTGAATCGAAAGTAATTCTCAATACATCATCACCCCGTACTCGTCAGAGTTTAGCCGCAGATTTATTCCAAGCAGGGCTGATTCCAGGAATGACAGTCATAGTTCATTCATCCCTAAGTTCACTAGGATGGGTTTGCGGCGGTTCAGTCGCAGTAGTTCAGGCCTTGATGGATGTCATCACACCAAACGGAAACTTAGTAATGCCTACCCATTCCGGTGATTTGTCTGACCCTGCTGCATGGCAAGAACCACCGGTTCCTCAAGAGTGGTGGTCTATTATTCGTGAAACTATGCCAGCTTTTGATCCTCAAGTTACCCCAACACGAGGTATGGGTCAAATCGTGGAAACCTTCCGTACTTGTCACAATGTTCTGCGAAGTTCTCACCCGCAGGTTTCCTTCGCTGCTTGGGGAAAAGATGCTGAAAAGATCATTGCAAATCACTCTCTTGATTATTCTCTGGGAGAAAATTCACCTTTAGCTCATCTATATAATTTGAACGCTTGGGTACTGTTATTGGGAGTAGGATACGATAATTGCACAAGTTTTCACTTAGCTGAGTACCGAATTGGTCAATTAGAAAAAGTAACAAAAGGCGCGCCTATCATCGCCGCAGGAGAGCGAATTTGGCAATGGTTCACAGATATTGATATTGATAATAGTTGTTTTGCTGAAATAGGTGGAGCTTTTGAAAGCACAGGTCAAGTGAAAAGCTCCACAGTTGGTTCTGCCACAACAAAATTTTTTAATGTGCGAAATGCAGTTGATTTTGCTGTTAATTGGTTTCAAGATCATCCTAGAGAATAATGCCAATAATTAGAGGTGACGTGAACGATAAATATAAATCACAAATCAGAATTTGCTTTCTAGGAGAATCTTTTGTGAACGGGACAGGAGACCCAGAATACCTGGGCTGGACAGGAAGAATCTGTGTAAATGCTCACAAAAAAGGTTATGACATCACCTACTATAATTTAGGTGTGAGGCGAGAAACGAGTACAGAATTAAGACAGAGATGGTTAAACGAAGCCTCCTATCGTTTACCACAAGAATACGACGGTAGAGTTGTATTTTCTTTTGGTGTTAACGATACAAGCATGGAGAATGGTAAAACTCGTGTTGATATTACACAATCATTGGCAAATATCCATAGTATTTTAAGTGAAGCGAAAAATTTATATCCTGTTTTAATGGTTAGCCCTCCACCATGTGGAGATGAGGAACAAAATCAGAGAATTGCTGATTTAGCTCAGAAATTTGCTTTAGTTTGCCATGATTTAAATGTTCCTTATCTCGATGTTTTCTCAAGATTAAAACAGTCCAAAGTTTGGCTGGAAGAAGCCAGAAATTATGATGGCGCACATCCGAGAAGTGCAGGTTATGCAGAATTTGCCCAACTGGTTGATCATTGGGATGCTTGGCAAAATTGGCTGAGATAAAAATTGCCTATACTAGATGCAGCAACACTCCTGTGAGGAATCTGCTAATGACATCATCTTTAGAAAAAGGCTGTGAGCAAAGTGTAAAAAATCCTCCCCTAGAAAGTGGGGACAGACTCACGCGTCACGAATTTGAGCATCGGTACACAGCTAGTTTAGTTTCTCAAGCACATCAAAATTTTATACAACAGCTATCAAAATTGTCTTAATTGATAAAATTAAAAAATATTTAACCCAATTTCACTATAGGTAGAAATTATGACACAAATTACTTTAGCTGAAGCATCTCAGAATTTATCAGAGTTGATTGATGCAGCACTCGATGGTGAAGAAATTATCATCATTAAAGATAATAAACCTGTTGTAAAATTAACTCCTGTATTGCCAGTAAAACGCCATCTTGGATTCGGTAGTGCTAAGGGAATAGTCACAATATCTGATGATTTCGATGAACCATTAGAAGATTTTCGGGAGTATAGGAATCATATTTGATTTCTGAAAAAGACTTCGAGATAATACGGTCAGAGATACCTGTCTAATAACGAACAATGATAAACCAGCATCTAGAAATGGCGATGCCTACGGCGGAAGTAGCAATCGCAGAACTACAAGAATTTATAGATAGTCGTCCAGATGCTCGTGAAGTAAGAAAAGCTTTGGCAGTAAAACTAGTGTATCAAGGTTACAAGTATGGAGAAATTCAAACAATTTTAGATGTGTCAATTGGTTCAATAACAAGCTGGAAGAAAGCTTACCAGGAAAAGGGAATTTTGGGTTTGCGCTTAAACTATAAGGGCAGAAAAAGTTATTTGAGTGATGAACAGCTCCTGCAAGTATTAAGTTGGTTGCAAACTAAAGAAATTTGGGAGTTGGGGGAACTGGAATATAAATTAGCATTTGAATATGATGTCATCTACGAATCGAAACGAAGTTACTATGATTTATTTGAAGCAGCAGGAATTAGTTGGAAAAAGACTACAGGCTTGAATCCAAAGGCTGATCAGGAGGTGGTTGCGGCAAAAAAAAACAACTTGAAACATTGCTGGCAAGCAACAGAGAGGAAATAGAAGCACGAAAGCTGAGAGTATTACTAATAGATGAGTGTCATTTATTATGGGGAGACGTAAATGGTTATGTTTGGGGAAGAACTGACCAAGAAATAGCAATTGAAGTCGTTAATGAACGAGATAAACAGACATATTATGGTGCAGTTGATTATCTCGACGGAAAGCTACTCTTGAAAGCATATAATGCTGGTAATTCAGACAATACAATTGATTATTTACGTTATTTATTAGAATCTTCTCCCGACCAAAGATTGCTTCTGATTTGGGATGGTGCTTCTTATCATCGTTCACATTTAGTTCAAAACTTTTTAGGCGAGATAAATCAAGGTTTACCGCCAGAAAAATGGAAAATTCATTGCATTCGTTTTGCTCCTAATTGTCCATCGCAAAATCCTATAGAGGATATTTGGTTACAAGCGAAAACCTGGGTTCGACGCTTTTGTGCTTTAATTCCAACATTTCGCCATTTAAAGTGGATGTTTGAGTGGTTTCTCCGAAATACTATGTTTGATTTTATGTCTCTTCAGATGTACGGAGCTTTTTCAGAAATCAAATACTAGTCCTATATATGGAATGAGACAGCTATTGGACACCCATACTTTGATTTGGTTTATTACGGGTGATCCGAGAATAAGTGAGACTGTGCGATCGCAAATTGAAAACAATCAGAATTGTTTGAGTATTGTCAGCATTTGGGAAATAGCAATCAAACACAGCATCGGTAAACTTAACTTGAATTTGAGCTTTGCTGAGTTTGTAGAACAGTAAATAATCATGACTGATGTTCAGTTAATACCTATTCAAATTGAACACATTTCAGCTGTTGCTCAACTACCTCTACATCATCGTGACCCCTTTGACAGAATGCTAATTGCACAAGCTATCACAGAAAATCTACCTATTCTCAGTGCAGATACAATTTTTGATAACTATCCTATACAACGTTTATGGTAAGAAACTTTTAAACTCTACCGCAAGTTAAATAAACATTAGACACCAAAAAAACTTAGCATTATTGTTATAAATATTAACCAGGGATGAACTTATGGCTTATTATATTGCACCACGCTTTTTAGACAAACTGGCGGTTCACATCACAAAGAACTTCTTGAATATTCCTGGTATTAGAGTCCCTTTGATTTTAGGAATTCACGGACGCAAGGGTGAAGGTAAAACATTTCAATGTGAGTTAGCGTTTGAAAAAATGGGCGTGGAAGTCACATTGATTTCTGGTGGGGAATTGGAAAGTCCCGACGCAGGAGATCCAGCAAGGTTAATTCGCCTACGTTATCGAGAAACAGCCGAACGCATTAAGGTGCGTGGCAAAATGTGCGTACTAATGATTAATGATTTAGATGCAGGTGCAGGACGCTTTGATGAGGGTACACAATACACCGTAAATACTCAGTTGGTAAACGCCACACTGATGAATATTGCTGATAATCCCACCGATGTGCAGTTACCTGGAAGCTATGATGCAAATCCAATTCGGCGTGTACCCATTATTGTGACAGGTAATGATTTTTCCACTCTCTACGCGCCATTAATTCGTGACGGACGGATGGAAAAGTTTTATTGGGAGCCTAACCGCGATGATAAGGTGGGAATTGTTGGTGGGATTTTTGCAGAAGATGGACTTTCACAGCGTGAAGTTGAACAGTTAGTGGATACTTTTCCCCATCAATCGATTGACTTTTTTAGTGCATTGCGATCGCGCATTTACGACGAACAAATCCGCGACTTTATCCATCAGGTAGGATTTGAACACATCTCTTTACGCGTCGTCAATAGCGTAGAAGGCCCACCAGTCTTTAAAAAACCAGATTTTAGCCTCTCTCACTTAATTGAGTCTGGCAAATTCATGGTGGCTGAACAAAAACGCGTAGAAACTTCCCAGTTGGTAGATGAATACAATCGCTTGAATCGAGGTAAAAGCTATCAACCCACACCATCAGGCGAGGTAACATCAAATAATCCACCAAAACAGCAAAATTCCACTACACATTTAAACCTAGAAACACAAGAACAAATCCGGCAAATCTTATCTCAAGGTCATCAAATTAATTTTGAACACGTAGACGAACGCCGCTTTCGCACCGGTTCTTGGCAAAGTTGCGGTAGTATTCACATTGATGCTGAATCTGACGCTATTTCTACTTTAGAATCTTGTTTAGCTGAGTATAGTGGCGAATACGTGCGTTTAGTCGGCATTGACCCCAAAGCTAAACGGCGAGTTGTGGAAACCATTATTCAGCGACCGAATGGTAAGAATTAGGGGACTGGGGACAAAACAATTCAAAATTCAAAATTCAAAATTCAAAACTCAAAACTCAAGAACTGTTAGAGACGGGAGGGGGAGGGTAGTTTAACTAATTCCCCATGCCCAATGCCCAATTCCCCATTCCCCATACCCATTTTCTTTCACATCCCCATCTATCATCAGCTATCCCAAGTCAAACTATCAGCACATTAAATCGGGGGATCGCTTGCCGTATTGTTCACATTTTGTTACAAAAGTACAAAGAACTTCTAGAGACCCAAATCAAATGTTCGGCGGACTAACTGGTTTACAAGATCCAAAAGGCACTGATTGGGGCGAAAAAATGCTCAACACAGTCGCCAGCCAAACGATTCGCCATTTGTTTACTCAAAGCGAGTCAGTAGAAGTCCTTGTGCGCTGCTATCCCTCCAGCAAACTGTTGCAAGGCAGCATTGATAGTTTTAAAATGAGCGGTCGCGGTTTGGTAATTCGCAGAGATTTTGCGGTAGAGGAAATGTCCTTTGAAACCGATGCCGTAGCTATTGACTTTAGTGCAGTTTTAGCGGGTAAACTCAATCTCAAGCAACCAACCCAGGCGATCGCTCAAGTAGTATTATCAGAAGATGGTATAAATCAAGCTTTTAATGCTGAACTAGTCAAAAAACGTCTAGTTAATCTCTCCGCACCTGCTTTAACTGAATTATCTGGTGGTCAGCCAGTGTCTTTCATGGACGTTCAAGTAAAACTATTACCGCAAAATTGTCTACAGCTTTCCGCCAAGGCAGATTTAAATAATGGTGAACTCATACCACTGCACATGATTTTAAGCATAGCCGTGGAAAAGCGTCGCCGGATTGCTTTTAAAGACCCCAAAATTGAGCTTGATTTAGTCCCAGAATCACAAAAAGCTATTTCCCAAAATCTTGGGCTAGCACTAGCAGAGATTTTAGATAATATGGTTGATTTGGATAAGTTTGACCTAGATGGGGTGAAAATGCGGTTAAATCGTTTAGACACTGAAGGTCAAAGGTTAATTTTTAGTGGCTACGCTGAAATTGAACGAATTCCCCGCAATTCATAATGGGCTGCGTCCCGCTACGCTAACACAACTAAAAACCGCCTAGAATTTTCTAGGCGGTTTTTAGTTGTGTTATGAAACTAATTATTAGTTAATTATCTTCTGCCAACGCCTACATACTGGAATCCAGCACGAATCATAGTTTCGGGGTCGAGGAAGTTACGACCGTCGATAATTACAGGATTATTCATCAATTTTGCCATCTTGCTGTAGTCAAGAGAGCTAAATTGTTGCCATTCAGTGACAAGTACCAACGCATCACAACCATCGGCTAACCGTTCAGCATCAGTTTCTACCAACACACCGGAAAGACCATGACGCATTCCGGTTTGGGAAATGATGGGGTCATAGGCCTTGACCTTAGCACCTAAGCGGTTTAGCTGTTCGATTAAATTGAGTGCTGGCGCATCGCGTAAATCGTCAGTATCAGGTTTGAAGGTTAAACCCAATAAACCAACTGTTTTACCTTTGAGGATTTTTAAAGCTTGCTGGAGTTTTTCTAATGCAATCAGACGTTGACGTTCGTTAACACTAACGGCAGATTTTAATAACTGAGCCTCATAACCGTAATCATCAGCAGTGTGAATCAACGCTGAAACGTCTTTGGGGAAACAAGAACCACCCCAACCAATACCAGCTTGTAAGAATTTGCTACCAATACGGGAGTCTAAACCAATACCTTTAGCTACTTGAGTTACATCAGCACCAACGCGATCGCAAATGTTAGCTACTTCGTTAATAAAACTAATCTTAGTTGCCAAGAAAGCGTTAGCAGCATATTTAATCATTTCTGCTGAACTCAAGTCTGTCACCAGTACAGCTACAGGAGGTAAAGATCTATCCTCGGCAAATTTGCGCTCTACAATCGGTGCGTAGAGTTCTTGCATCATGGATATAGCTTTTGTACTGTTACCACCCAAGACGATGCGATCAGGGTTAAATGTATCGTATACAGCCGAACCTTCCCGTAAAAACTCTGGGTTACTCACGACATCAAACTGAGGTGTAGAGTCAGGTAGCTTTTCTTCGCTACCGCCGCCAGCTGTCACTAGAGTTTTTTGACGTTCAGCAATCCCATCCATCACAATCATTCGTACCCAGTCGCCTGAACCGATGGGAACTGTGGATTTGTTAACAATTACCTTATAACCCCCATTGAGGTTAGCACCAATACCGCGCGCTACAGCTTCGACATAGCGAGTATCACTTTCGCCGGTGGGTAAAGGTGGTGTACCTACAGCAATAAATAAAATTTCTCCGTGAGCAACCCCAGCAGCTAAATCAGTTGAGAATTCTATTTTCCCGTTTTGAATTGCAGACTGCATGATTTCCGATAATCCAGGCTCAAAAATCGGCGACTGCCCAGATTTCATCAATTTAACTTTTTCTTCGTTATTATCTACACAAATAACATCGTGTCCGATATGAGCTAAACAAGCACCTGTAACTAAGCCAACGTAACCAGTACCTATTACACAAACACGCATCGTTAACTCCTCACTTTATTTAGGGGGTTTATCTTGAAAAACGTAGTCCTCAATACCAAAGTTCCAATTTTTGAGGAAGCACCGCCAGTTTAGTAGCGGTTACAAGTCGGTTTAGCCGGCATTGAGTATGAGCATCTAGACACTGTTGTTCAGGCGATCGCGGAAATCTGCTATTGTTAGCTTTAGCCCTTCTTGTAGAGGGATAGTAGGTTCCCAATTTAACAAGGTTTTGGCTTTGGTAATATCCGGCTGACGACGACGAGGATCATCAGCAGGTAAAGCTTCAAATTTAATCTCTGCATTGGGATTAATTAAATTTTGCACAGCTTCAGCTAATTCTAGAATCGTGTATTCACCAGGATTTCCCAAATTGACTGGCCCGACATAATCACTATTCATCAGGCGGATAAATCCTTCCACTAAGTCAGAAACATAGCAAAAACTGCGAGTTTGCGAGCCATCACCATAAACCGTTAAAGGTATACCTTTCAGGGCTTGTACAATAAAGTTACTAACAACTCGTCCATCATTTTCTAACATTCTTGGCCCGTAAGTGTTAAATATACGGACAACTCGAATATCAACCTTATTTTGTCTGTAGTAGTCAAATGCTAAAGTTTCAGCAATTCTCTTGCCTTCGTCGTAACAGGAGCGTATCCCAATAGGGTTAACACTACCTCGATACTCTTCAGGTTGGGGGTGAACTTCTGGATCTCCATAGACTTCACTAGTAGAAGCCAGGAAAAATCTCGCTTTCACACGCTTGGCTAACCCCAACATATTCAGTGTTCCCATAACATTGGTTTTCACAGTTTTTACGGGATTGTACTGATAATGTACAGGAGAAGCTGGACAAGCTAGATGGTAGATTTGATCTACTTCCAACCGTATTGGTTCGGTGATATCGTGGCGAATGAGTTCAAAATTGGGATGATTTACCCACTTGGAGATGTTACGTTTGTGACCTGTATAGAAATTGTCTAAACAAATGACTTCATGTCCTTCGGGTATGAGTCTGTCAATCAGATGTGAACCAATAAACCCAGCACCGCCCGTCACCAAAATTCTCATATTCTCTCAGTTAGTTACAGATATTGCTAGCTGTTCTTGATATCGTTTAATTTAGAATACCCAGTCCAAGTATAAAAATACAGAAAAAATAGGGTGAATTCCAAATCTAACGGTGTTAGTTATGTAATTTTACTGTGTATGTATTTTTGTTACTTTTCTTTGGTCAATTCATCTAGCAAAATAACAAACATCGTCTAATGTTTGTTGGGGAGTAACTTATAATTCATCAAATCTTCAATAAAATAAAGTTTTGTTAGGACAAAATTGTAAAGTTTTGGTTAGGGCATAGGGCAAGCAGGAAGTGTGGGAGGTGTGGGAGGTGTGGGAGGATACGGAAGAAATCTCTCTCCCCACACTCCCCACACTTCCCTATCTTCCCAGTCCCCATCTTCCCAGTCCCCAATCCCCAATCCCCGATCCCTATTCCCGACTCCCAACGCCCTTTTTCCAGCCAGCATCCTCTAGAGATGAGTATTGTGAACTAGAAATTTGTGTATTCATGTTTGGAGGAGTGTTTTGAGGTTCTCCGAACATGATGATGGAACAAGTGATTTGTCTGGCTAGTTGAGTTGTTACATCGCTAATGGCTAATCCGCCAGGATTAGTGTGATTGCGAATAAAGGGTAAAACTACCAAGTCATACAATCTTGTTGCTTGCAAGATTGCTTGGGCTGTATTCTCATGGGCAAGAATTTGAATCTCTGGTGGATTGGCTGTAGATAATTTCCCTACTAATTGGGAAAGGTGCGATCGCCTAGCAGCAATTTTACTAGAACTAGTACGGCGATCGCATACATTTAAAACCGTTACCTGGGCTTGATTTGCTTCTGCTAGCATCTGAGCAAATTGCACTGGCTGTAGTGTTGGGGTGATGAGATTTTCTAAGGGGACTAAAATCCGTTGAATTTTTTGGGGCGAATCTACTAAGCGTGTGACTGCTACCGGACAATGAGCCGCCCATAATACGCCATCAATGACATTACCAAATAGTCGCGCTCTTAAGCCAGTGCGTTTACCCCAACCCATAACAATTAAATCAGCCTTTTGTTCACGGGCGGCTCGGCTAATTCCTGATGCAAAAGCGTCATCTATTCTCAATAATGGCTCTGCTTCTATCCCAAAGGCGTGACTGTGATAAACCGCCTTGGTTAACAATCGTTCGCTCCTGTTCACTGATAATTCTAACTGTGGTGCATCCATATGCGATGCAGCAGGTGCGATCGCTAATGGAATAATCTTACCTTTTGTCTGACGTGCTAACAAAGCCGCCATTTCCACTAAATGCTGCTGAGTGTGGGGATTATAAATTGGTACAACTATCGTAAAAGTATCTGTGCGCGCTGCTTCTGACTGTTGCTGTGGTAAATCTGTAGTGACTTTAGTTGTGATTGCTTGCGGAGTTAAAGTCACAGCTGTGCGGCTAGTAATCAATGGCCCCAAAATTGATGTCACTAACATCAAGATAACAAAGCTACTCAATAACTCCGGCGATAATAGTCCGGCTCGATAGCCTACAAAAGTTGCGGCTAGAGTTGTACCGACTTGGGGTATTGATAGTGACCACATTGTCAGCATTTCTTGCCAACTGTAGCGATAAATGAGTTTTGCTAACCAAGCCGCAATAAATTTACTGGCAATCAAACTAATCAAAATTAAAGAAGTTAACCTAAAAATTAAAAAATTGGTGAATAAAGTTGGCAAATCAATCAATAAACCCAAGTTCACAAAGAAAATGGGGATAAATAAAACACTACCAATAAATACTATTTTTTCTTTAACTGGCCCTTCGCCGACGACATCATTGACTGCTAAACCTGCTAAAAACGCACCAAAAATTTTTTCTACTCCAATCAGTTGCGCTCCCATCACAGCTAAAAATAGAGTCAGTACCACAAATAAAAATTTATTCCCTTCATCATCTCCTGCGCGACGAAAAAATTCCTTGCCCAGCCAGTCTAAACCCACCACAATCAAAACAGAGTAAATAATTAATTCTCCCAATAAGGCAAGTAGTGTAGTTAAGCTAAAAATCTTGATCTGAGATATCGCCACGCATCCCACCAAGACTAACAGCGCGCCTATATCAGTAAAAGCTGTAGCTGCAATTGTAGTTGTAACAGCTTCATTACTAACTACCCCCAAACGACTCAGCAAAGGATAAGCCAAAAGGGTCTGGGAAGCGAATAATGAACCCAATAATATAGAATGCTGCAAATTGAGATGAAAAATTCTGCCAACTAAAATTCCTAATAAAAAAGATATGGCAAAACTCAAGCAGGCAAAACCTAAAGCACGTTGTTTTTGTCGTCGCCACTGCTCGATTTCCACCTCCAAGCCTGCGACAAACATTAAATAAACTAGACCAATGTCTGCTAGCCAGTTGATGATGCTTGATTTGTCCTGGAATAGATCCCAGCCCGATGGCCCAAGCACTAATCCAGATAAAACCAAACCAACTAATCCAGGTAATTTCAGCCGTTCAAATAAAATAGGTACAACTAAAATAACTACCAGCAAAATAGCAAAGGGAACAATTGGTTCTTGTCCCAGAACTTGGGTAGTTGGTTCTAGTGCAAGAACTTGTAATATTCGTTCCATAGGTTAGGAGTTGCAGGAGCGATGGTGCTGACTTTTCACGGTATCTAGAAAACCCCTCTCCATAGAGCGAAGCTCTTCTCGTAGAGTACCTCTCCCCTGCAAGGAGGAGCCACTGCATTGCGCTGGTTTCCCGCGTTGTAGCAAGTGGCGTTAGAGGCTTTGATGCTTCCCCTTCCCTACTAGGGAAGGGGGGCTGGGGGTTTAGGTTTGGCGTTGACTTTTTCACATGACGTGAAAAGTCAGAGCGATGGTGAAGCTATGATTCTATGATTACCTTTTAATAATTTTCTGCAATCGTCTATCGCCTTCGGGAGAATTCACAATTTAGAATACCCTCTGGTGTTTCTCACTTACACTTAAGTATCTGGAAAGCCACTCTTAAAAATTAACAATTATCTGGGAATTAACTATTTATGGGTGAATCTGGCTCAAAATAAATCGTAGGCGATCGTAGTCGTCTTTGAGGAGGACACTAAGAGTGCGTCCAGCCTTAATCAGCCATTCCCTGTCAGCTTTGCGTAATTGGTAAACTTCCCGAATCGCTGCCGCAGTTAAAGCTTCCACTGGTGCGCTGTTAATGGCTAGCAGTGTCCGCAAAAAATCTAACTCTTCGGTAAATTTAACTATTAAATCTGGTTCACACCGATAAACAGCTTGATGAATTTGGGGGGGACGTGGTGGTAGATATTGGTAAACCCTTTGGTTAGCACCTGTAATTATTGATGGTGGAGCAAAACCGACGATCGCCGCCCAAAATTCAGTTTTGAGCATGGCGAAGATTTGCGGCTGTTCCTCGCGTAATTCTTGCAATGATAACCCCAACGCCACGGCTCGGTGTACTGAATCAACGGGCATGGTAGTAGCATGATATACTACGGCATAAACTTGATTACCCGATTCCTCATCCACAGATCGCACCCAACTACCAAAAGGCGGCATAGATGGAAAACTTAAATCTTCCGGTTCTAGACACTGTGCCAAAAATTCAGTAGAGGTAGTTTCGATCACCTCCGCAATGTGGTTAGGGTGGCGATCGCTCGTATTAAACTGTGGTAGAGGAAGACGCATGGGAGTGCTGAGTGCTGAGTGCTGTTAGCGGTAGCGCGGCGTTTAGCCGGTGCTGAGTAATGAGTAATGAGTGGTGTTAGCGGTAGCGCGGCGTTTGGCCGGCGATGAGTCAATAGTCACTATCCTTTGACTAATGACTAATGACTAATGACTAATGACTATTGACTATTGACTATTGACTAAGACTTATTTTCCTTTTTTCTTGCCAGTAGCGATTTCTACAGGTTCTAGTTCCGATAGGCGAAAAGTAATGATTTTATCCCAGTTTCCGCCTTCAAACAACACAGCCACTTTACCATCACTGACCCGTTGTACTAGTCCTTCATAGCGATAGTAAGTATCTGCGGGATTCTTAACACGAACAGTTGCTCCAGGTAGAATCATGACTTCTTTCCTTAGTTATTCCTTCTATTAGCTTAATACCTGTGATTAGTCCATAGTCTATAGTTTATAGTTTCACTTTTCCCAATAGTAACTATTGACTTAAGCCGCACTCAACACTCATTACGCTGCTCAACGCCGCGCTACCGCTAACAGCACTCAGCACTCATTACTCAGCACTCACCACTCACCACTCCAATATCAATAATACTTCTGCCGTTGACGAAAATTAGCTACCGATTCTACTATTCCTAGCGCAATGAAATTCGTCAACATTGCCGATCGCCCGTAACTCATCCAAGGTAATGGTATCCCCGCTACAGGTGCTAAACCTACAGTCATACCAACATTAACAATCAATTGAAACACAATCATCGACAAAACACCGATCGCCAATAACGAACCAAAATTGTCTTTGGCTGTTTGAGCAACGTGTAGTAAACGCCAGCAGATTAAACAGAAAACAAATAACACAACTAAACACCCAACAAAACCAAATTCTTCCCCTACAGCCGAAAAAATAAAGTCTGTATGTTGTTCAGGAACGAAATTCAGTTGTGTCATCGGCCCTTTAAACAAACCCCAACCCCACATTTCACCTGCACCGATAGCAATGCGTGATTGATGTTGGTGATAACCGGCTCCTAATATATCGTGTCCAGGGCGCAGAAAAGTTGTTAGGCGGTCTTTTTGATAATCTTTCAAAATATGATTCCAGGCAAAAACACCTAGTTCACCGCCCAGCATATTGATGCCTCCAGCAGCAATACCAGCAATCCCAAATCGTCGCCAAGGAAGGGTTAGCCAACCCAAAACGCCCATAGCTATCGACCAAAGAATTCCTAAAGGGCCGATGGGGATTTCATGGAAAACTACTAATGGTTCTGATAAAGGCCAGGATGTACCAAATGAAATGGCTGCAATAACGGGAGATATCAGCAAAATTAACCAACCTGGATTAGCATTTGCCCAATACAACATTCCTAAAACTATGGCACCAAACACTAGGGACGTGGCCAAATCAGGTTGCACAAATACCAATAACCAAGGTAGAGCTGTAAACGCCAAAGCGCGAAAAAAATTGGGTAGAGTAGCTGCTGTAGTTTTATGTAATACAGCCGCTAATGTGATAATGATTCCTACCTTGGCAAATTCTGATGGTTGAACGTTAAAACCCGCAATGCTAATCCATCGCTGTGCGCCTTTAGCACTAGTACCAGCAATCATCACTGTAATCAAACTAAGATTGGTAATTGCGTATATTACCCAACGCCATTGCAGTAAATTTTCGTACCGAAATCGACAGATAAATAATGCGATTAAAGTACCTATGCCAGCAACTAACCAATGCCACCACCAATCTGTTACAGGTTGCTTCAGTTCAGTGCTAAGAATCATGAGGCCGCCAAAGAAGCTGACTCCCACAGGCAGAATAAATAATAGCCAATCTATTTGCTGCCAAGGTTTAACCCAATACTGCCAACGAATTTTAGGAAGCGAACGTTTCAATAACATTTTGATTGTTGACTGTTGATTGTTGATTGGGAACTGAGATTGGGGATTGGGGACAAGGTAGACAAAGTAGACAAGGTAGATTTTATACCAATGCCCCATGCCCCATACCCCATGCCCCATGATTATTAATAACTCTGAATTCCCAAGCTTTCACCCAGGAATTAGACAAAAATTAAGATTTACTATGTGAGAGCAGCGACAGAAACTTTACCGGCGATATTTAAGGCGATCGCTTTTAAAGCTTTGGCTGAGGCTGAATCTGGATCAGCGACAACTATCGGTACGCCATTATCACCACCAATTCTAGTAGAAATCTCTAGGGGAACACAGCCTAATAAGGGAACTCCTAATTCGGCTGCGGTTTTAGAACCACCACCAGAACCGAATATATCGTACTGTTTATCTGGCATATCAGGAGGAATGAAATAACTCATGTTTTCTATCATTCCCAATACCGGCACGTTCATTTGCTGGAACATCCGCAAACCTTTACGAGAATCTAACAGTGCTACAGTTTGCGGTGTGGTGACAATCACAGCCCCAGACATCGGTACAGACTGAGTTAAAGTTAACTGAGCATCACCAGTTCCTGGTGGCATATCCACAATTAAATAGTCGAGTTCGCCCCATTGCACTTGATAGAGAAACTGGCGAATCACACCATTGAGCATAGGCCCACGCCAAATCACTGGCTGATCTCGGTCAATGAGAAAGCCCATTGAAACTAATTTGACACCATGATTAAATGCTGGTTCTAAAACTTCACCTTTTTCTGTAGAACGCACCACAATTTGCGCGTCCGCTAGACCTAACATGGTGGGATCATTTGGCCCGTAAATATCCGCGTCTAATAAACCGACTTTTGCCCCTGTTTGAGCTAATGCGACAGCGACATTCACCGCCACCGTACTTTTACCGACACCACCCTTACCACTAGAAACAGCAATGATATTTTTCACCCCTGGAACACCATTGCGATCAGGTAAGCTTTTTTGTTGTGGTGTTTCTGCTGTGACCTCGACACTGACATCCGTTACCCCAGGTAGCTTTTTCACAGCTTTTTCACAGTCTTCCACGATAAATTCCCTTAAGGGACAAGCGGGAGTTGTTAAAACCAAAGTAAAGCTGACTTTACCACCTTCAATTTTGACGTTGCGAATCATGTTGAGTTCTACAAGACTCTTACGTAGTTCAGGGTCTTGTACTGGTCGCAACACTTCTAAAACAGATTGGGAATCGAGGACATCGTACATAACAATTCAAAATGCAAAATTAAAAATTCAAAATGTAAAGCAATAATTGCTTGGTGTGTTCTCTGCGATCGGCGTAACAAAATTTAAAAAACTTTTATTATCACCTAATAAAATCTTAACTTTCTTTAGGTATTTAAAGATGAGAAGCCCAGAATTGGCAATGCCGCACCCTGCCAACTAAGACTGGGATGCAAGTTTCTCTTTTACCCAAGCACGAAAAGCACGAGTAGTAGAAACTTCCCCATTTTGTTTAGCTGCTGAAATAAATTGGGGAATCTCCCTCACTGGGACAGGTGCAAAAATCATACTCATTGGCACTTCTGAATATTGTCCGTCTGTAAGTTGATAAATTCTTAATGTAGTGCCGTTATAACGCCAAAACTCAGGAACTCCCATCGCTGCATACAGTTTCAATTTGTCTATTGCAGAACGGGAATATTCCACCTCTAGCACCAAATCAGGCGGTGGGTCAGTTGCTAGGTCAATATTTTCTTTATTTCTCACTAAAGCTTCATTTTGGATATAGTAGCTACTATCTGGCTCTGCTCCCCGTTCTAAATCATCCCGCATTAAAGTCAAAGAACCAGAACGTTTAATTTCTAAACCAAATTCTTCACATAGGACACCGACAAATACCTCTATGAGACGGTTAGAGTTTTCGTGTGGCATCAGTGGGGACATAATTTCTACTATTCCATTGTCGTAAGCCAGTCGGGAACTGCGCTCTGTACCCATCTCCAGGAGCATAGTTTTAAAAGTTTGCCAGCTGATGTTGTGAAGTAAACTTCTAGTTTCTGCTGGGTGTGTTATCGCCACCATAGTTGATTTCTCCCCAGGATATTGGCTGATACCAAGAGTTTGCCATATTTTGCAATAAGTAAGTCGGTGCGAAAAAACCAAACTACATTAAGCAATGTAAAAATTAGAAAATTCGTTTTGTAGTAAGGACTTCAGTCCTTATTTGAGGACTAAAGTCCTCTCTACGAGACGCTGCGCGAACACTACCAACCTTTAATTATTTACACCGTTCTGACTTGAAAAAGGGGTGTAGGGGTATAAGGGTATAGGGGTGTAAGGGAAAGACTTTTTCATGTTTTCTTGTGTACGCAGTTCATGAGGGCTACTTATTGTTAGGTTCTATTGCACTGACGCATCCCCTACCCAACCATCAATTCCTGATAATTTATTTTTTGATGTTCCCTAAGAATGTAGATGGCACAGCTTTTTGTCTTCAATGCTGTCAAAAAAAATACCACAAAGCTCAAAAGCTTGTGGCTTATCTAGTAGATTGCATTTTCTTCCTAATATCAATTCGCCAAAATAAACCAACAGATATCAAACCAAAACCTAGACACAGCTAACTTTTTTGAATTACGAATTACGTTAGCGTAGCGGGGCGCAGCCCATTACGAATTATCGCTTAGGTGTGCGTAAACCCCGACGTTCCAGAACTTGGCGCACCTGTGGACTAGGTGTGTAGTTATAACCGTAAGCCGAGTTTTCTGAATCATCCATAATTTGCGGTGTGAGAAGTACAATCACTTCTCGACGTTCGTTGGTTCTGTTTGTACTTCTAAAGAGTGAACCAATCAGAGGAATGTCACCCAAGATAGGGATTTTAGACACACTTGTCCGGTCTTGGTCTTGAATAATACCTGAGAGAATTAGCGTTTGACCATCTCGCAGACGAATCAAACCAGAATTCAAAGAACGTTCAGATACCAAGAAAATTGTTTGGCTATTACCGGAAACATTGAGTACAGCTGAAGATTGCGGTGCTTTGACAACTGGAGCAACTGATAAAGAAACAAAGCCATTGTCGTCAATTCGATCAAGTTTCACAGCTAAAGTTAAACCCACGTCGGTTTTCTCAGCAGTCACTGTTTGGGTAGAAGTTCCATCACCACGGGTGGTTTCACTCTTAATATTGCCCACCACTTCTTGAGTGAGTTTGACATTAGCAGTTTGACCTTCCTGCACAATTAAAGTTGGGTCAGTCAAAATCTTGGCATTACCATTTGTTACTTGAGCCTGCAAACTAGCAAGAAGACGCTTGGGAAACTGGTATATGGTAGGAAGAGAATAAGTCAGTTTCTCAGGAGTTCCCGGAGTTGTCCTCGGTACGAGTTGAAATCTTGTTGTCTGACCAGTAGTAGGATCAATTTCGATAGGTATATTTTCAAAAGTTGTTGTTGGAGGAGTAGCTGGAGTAATTTCTGTAATACCCGGCTCTAACGGATTAGTGCTAGCAGCACCTCTAACCGGATTGAAAAACACACCCGCATCGGATACTGGATTAGTGGTTGTAGGTGTACTAGTGACACTATTCCTCGCTTCCGTGCTAGTAGCTGGCCTAGAACCACCAAAATTGAGAGATGCTGCACCACCATCCACAGAGAAGTAGTTATTCCCAATACCAAAGGAAAAACTCGCGCTGTAGTCCTGGTTTCCTGTGAGGTTAACATCGATAATTTTGACATTAACGACCGCCTGACGACGGCGAATATCGAGTTGAGTTAATTGAGTCATCGCCATCTCAACTAACTTAGGAGGGCCAATTAATGTCAAAGCATTGGTACGCTCATCCCCTAAAGCCTGTAAACCCCGCAGTAGTGGAGTCGAATCTGTATAGTTAATTCGTTGAGTTTCTACTCTAGTTTCTGTAGTAGTCTGGGTTTGGGTTACGGGTGCAACGCCAGTTCCTACTGGTACTGCACTAACGTTAGTTACTTGACGTTCCCGGCTGACAGCTGTTTCTGCACCTAAGCCCACCAGAAAATTTAAAGCCACTCCCACACTGACTTGATTAAGTCGCAAACTCCGCATAACTACGTCACGAGTGGAGTTAGGCAGTTTTGGCCCTACAAAAATTGTTCTGTTGCTGCGGTTAGCTTCTAAACCACTCAGGCGCAAGACATAGTTAAATACATCCTGCACAGGTTCGTTTTCTATATCTAGAGAGATGGTTTGCTGAATTGCTTGGCCATCTTTACTGCCTTCTCCGCCGATATAAGCCAAGTTGAGATTAGCCGCACGCGCCAGCAATGATAACACTTCACGGACTGGTGCATCCCGCAACACTAAACGCGGCACACGTTCTTGTGAGCCTAAATCTATAGTGCTAGGAGAAGCATCTGTAACGGCAACAGCAATGTCTCCCACTGGTGGGGGGACGGCTCTGGGTAATAATGGTGGTGCTTGGCTAACAGGTTGACCCACGCCTGCTGGTTGTGCTGGCCTACCATCAATGGTGATTTCTGGGTTGGGGACAAGTACATTGGGGACTGCACCTGGTTGAGCAGGAGTAGCTCCGGGGGTTGCGGTAGCTGGAGGTGGTGTTGTGGTAATTGGCACTGATGCTGTAGTCCCGGTTGATGGGGTGTAGCTGAGGGTAATACCGTCAGACTTTCTGACTACAGGTTGACCACTAGGTGCATCATTATCGCCAGTGACTATTACCCGAATACTATTAGCATCAAGCTGGACAACTTCAACAGAGGCAATTCCAGGAGCTGGTTTTTCTTGGCGAAAATTATTGCCTTGCTTTAAACGCAACTGGGTGTTGATGACATCGGAAACTAAGGTATTACCTCGTTTCGTCGTAAAAACTTGGGGACGAGAGCCAGCAGAGGTTTTTAAAGTCACGCTTACTCCGCCATTAACAGGAGCTAATTTGACTTCATTAACTTGTGTAATTTGTGCTGATACTGGTTGTGCCGCCAGAAATAATAAAGCAGCAGCACCCAAAATAAAATTATTACCGTGAAGCTGTTTCACAGTTCATTCCTCACCTATATAAAATCATTAGTTGTTGAGTCGTTGGGGTTTTGTTCGCAGGGGGGCAGGGGGCAGGGGGATGATTAGTGTTTTATGAGCCAAGGGGATGGATTTTTGATGATGGTGACTAACATGCCTAGAACTCGGTTATAAGTTCCATACAGTTCTCTGCCTATTTCAACATTGAGATAATCGCATTTAACTGCGAATTTAAGCCAAGTTTGAGTCTCTGCGGCTTCTGATTCGCAATCGTTCAATTTAGCAATAAAAGCAGCCTCATAACGTCGCTTTCTCCATGCTTCTGCAAGATTTGCACAAACAGAGCGAGACGAACGACGAATTTGATCAGTCAATGAATACTTTTCCGCAGCAGGAAACTTCTTTGACAGATCAAAAATTCTCATGGCG